>NZ_RXYG01000011.1:0-231425 GCF_003970195.1 Pseudomonas sp. C 49-2 | reverse complement strand
TCCACACCACCGAATCCCCGGAAACACTCAACCGATGCGCCAGCGAGTGACTCCAACCAAACCCCAACCCACAATCCACTTCCACCGCGCTGGTGCGATACAACCGGGTCCACTCAAACGGCAAGATCCCGTCCAGCGCGCCATCGGTGAGCGTCAGCAGCTCCTCGCCCGTGACCATCGACACCGGGCAGCCGTTGGTGGCCGTCTTGTCCGAAGAATCAGCCGCATCCCCAGCCGGGTTTCGAGCAGAAGCTGGCGCATCATCCACATGTTCCTGGCGCACCAACACCGTCCGCTGGGACTTGTCCCGCACCACCGGCACCGCGTTGGAAACCACCTGATCCCCAGCCTTCAACGGCACATCCGGAACCGTCCGAATCGGTGTCGCCGGGCTACCCAGCAACAGCGGCTTGGTCGTTTCGACATGCGCGTCCAACCGAGGCCCAACCAACTGATCGGCCAACATCGCCAGCCACTTGCGCACCCGACCCGACTTGATATGCCCCAACACCTGCATACCCAGCCGAACCTGCACGCCCATGCCCCGCGTCGCCCAGATCAAAAACAGATTGATCAGAATCTCGCCGGTAATCTCGCCCACCAGTTCATACATATCCGGCGGCGGTAGCATGCGTATCCAGGCGACCATTGCCGACAGATAGATGAACAGCAGCGGCTCATCGCTGAGCACCAGCAGGCCATGGGCGATGGCGTCCTTGCCCAGTTTCAGTAGCTCGTCCAGCTCGACCTGGGTGATGTACTTCAGCAACTTCTCGCTATTGGCCTTGAGGTCCGCCAACAGGTCGTACAGCTGTGTGACGTTATCCCAGAGGTTGTAGAGCGCCTTGCCAATCCCACCCGCCAACGCCACGCCTTGCATCGCACTGCGCTCGAACGGCGTGGCGTTGGCGAAGTCCTTCCATCGCGGTTTGAAGGTCTTCGTCCATTCATCACGCAAGCGCTGTTCCAGCCCGTCGATCACCGACTGATAAGACGCATACAGCGCTTTGACGTGTGCCTTGGAAACGTTGGGATAAAAAGTGATCTGGTAACGCTGGTCGCGGACGCAATCGTTGACTTCAAGAATGCCGCTGGCGTCGATGGTTCGACGGATAGGGTCACCGAATGGCGTGCCATCCGACCCGATGGCTTGCAGCATCACCGGCGTATTGCCGATGGGCACAAACCGCGTGCTTTCAAACATATGCACCAGGGTCAACGAGCCCTGGGCCTTGCAAACGGCCACCGTGCGATTGGGTTTTTTGGAAGACGCGGGAGCGACGAGGGAAACTTCCTGGCCGACCTTGAACACCTGCTCCACGTCCAGCGCCGAGCCGCTCCAGAAACTCTCGGCCCATTCGTCAAATGAGCTCAGGCACGCGCTGAAGTCACGAAAGACGCTTTCCACGTCCGGCTTTTCGGCATTCATGGGCGACAGGACGAATTGCGCAATAACCGGAATCATGAAACGGCCCCATTGAGTGGGGCACTGATAGAAAGGTGCATCGGCGGTCCCTCGCGCTGATTGGTCAGGCGAGAGACTTTGGAGAGGTTGGCTGAGAAAAGAAGTCGGCGTTATTCGCCGGGAGGGCTAGGAAGTTTCGCCAAAACTTCGGGCAAACCGAGGCTGTGTTGTAGGCGGTGGATTACAGGGTGAACAGTCCTACAGCTTCAACTGCCCAATCGCTTTGCTCAACTCCCCGGCCAGGGTGGCCAGTTCATTGCTGGTGGTCGCCGAGTTCACGGTCTGCTGCACGGTGTTCTCGGTTACGTCGCGAATGCTGACGACCGCGCGGTTCATTTCTTCGGCCACGTGGCTTTGCTGTTCGGCGGCGACAGCGATCTGGGTGTTGCTTTCGCGCATCTGCGCCACGGCACCGGTGATTTCGGCGAGGGCGGCGCCCGCTTCCTGGGCCTGCTGCACGCAGTCGTCGGCCTTGAACGAGCTTTCCTGCATGAAGTCCACCGCGTCGCGGGTGCCGGCTTGCAGGGCCGAGACCATGCGGGTGATTTCGTCGGTGGAACTTTGCACGCGCTTGGCCAGGTTGCGCACTTCGTCGGCGACCACGGCAAAGCCACGGCCCATTTCCCCGGCGCGGGCGGCCTCGATGGCGGCGTTGAGGGCGAGCAGGTTGGTTTGCTCGGCGATGCTGTGGATCACGCTGACCACGCCGTTGATTTTCTGGCTGTCCTCGGCGAGCTTCTGAATCATTTCGGCGGTTTGTTGCACACCGGTGGACAGGCCGGCAATCGAACGTTGCACGCGGGTGACCACTTCCTGGCCGCTACCGGCAAGGGTGTCGGCGGTCTGGGACAGATCCCTTGTGGCGCCTGCGTGCTGGGCAATGTGATAAACCGTTGCAGTCATTTCGTTGATGGCGGTGGCGGCCTGGTCGGTTTCGCTTTGCTGGCCGAGCATGCCGTGTTGCACCTCGTTCATGCTGCTGGCGAGGCGCGCGGCGCCGTCGTCCAGCTGTTGGGCAGTACGCGCTACGGTGCTGACCACTCTCTGGTAGCCGGCCTGCATCGCGTTGAACGCGCTGGCCATCTGGCCGACTTCGTCCTTGCACGCCAAGGGCACGCGGGCCGACAGGTCGCCGGTTTTCTCTACGTGCAGCATCACGTCCTTGAGAGTGTTGAGTTGGCTGAGCAGGAAGCGGATCAGCAGTTGCGAGGCACCGAGCATCGCCAGCATCAGGATCATGACCGCTACCGCATAGTTGGCGAAGCGTTCTTCGAACACCTGGCTCAGGCTGGGCGCGTAGGCAAGGACGGCAGCATATTGACCATCAGGGCGGGCGACGACTTCGGCGCCCATCAGCGGGTTCTCGCCGAACACAGGCATGTGATTGAGCTCGATCCAGCCCGTGGCGCTGCCCAGGGCTGACAGATCCTGGTCGGCCAGTTGTGGGACTTGGCCGCGTTTGAACGACAGCCAGTGCTCGCCTTTAGGCAGTGCTTCCCCAGCCGGCCAGGCGTCAAGCAGCCGCGCTTGTGCCTGCGCAGAGGCGTGGGAGGCTGTGCTGCGCGCCTGTTGTTCAAGCTGCACGGCATACAGCACCAGCAGCAGGGTAGTAATGAAGGCGACCGCGTTGACGGCCCAGAATTTGTATTTCAGCGAGATATTGCTAAGCCAGGCACCCATGGAAGGTTTTCTCTGATAGCGGAAACAGCATTGGCAAGGTGCCATTATTGTGCCGCTATTCAGGGAGACGGTTTTGACGTGGGTCAATGCGCCGCATCAATCCACTTCAGGCAGCCCAAAGAAGCGGCGGGCGCATGCCGTGCTGTTACGGGCGAGGTCTTCCATGCTTTCGTTGCGGTGCAGGGCGACTTCGCGCAGGACTTCCGGCAGATATGCCGGCTCATTCCGGCCATTTTTCGGTTTGGGGCGCAGGGTGCGTGGCAGCAGATAGGGGGCGTCGCTCTCCAGCATCAGACGGTCACGGGGGATTTCCCTTACCAGTGGATGCAGGTGTGTCCCACGGCGTTCGTCGCAAATCCAGCCGGTGATGCCGATGTGCAAGTCGAGGTCGAGGTAGCTGAACAACGCCGCCTGTTCACCGGTGAAGCAATGCACCACGGCGGCGGTGAGGTGGTCGCGGTAGTCCTTGAGAATTTCCAGCAGGCGCTGGTTGGCGTCACGTTCGTGGAGAAACACCGGCAATTTCAGCTCGACGGCCAGGGCCAGGTGTTCTTCCAGGACTTTTTCTTGCTGCGGGCGCGGGGAAAAGTCCCGGTTGAAGTCCAGCCCGCATTCACCCACCGCACGCACGCGGCTTTCGCTGAGCAAAGCGCGCAGACGCTGGGCGCTGTCGCCGTTCCAATCGCTGGCGGAGTGGGGGTGGATGCCGGCGGTGCTGAACAGGCGTTGGCCGCTGTCATCGAGTTTTTCGCACAACGCCAGGGCCTGTTCGCTGCCCTCGATGCTGGTGCCGGTGAGCACTAATTGCTGTACGCCGGCGGCATAGGCGCGGTCGAGTACCGCCTGGTGCTTCTCGTCGAAACTGGGGTTGGTCAGGTTGACGCCGATATCAATGAGTTGCATGGTGCTATCTCCGCCTGCGGCCGGAAAGCATATCAGAGCTGTAGATTTATAAGAAAAACGAAGAACTACAAAGAGTTATAGCTGTCTTTGAACGTCGCAAGTGACATTGTGGTCGGCCAGCCGCCTTTCACCCTGCCACCGTTGCGCGCCTTGCCAGCGCATAAAGCGCTCTGTTTCTGACTCCCACCGCCTCGTTTTTCGCGAGGCGTTGGCCAGTATTCTTTTCCGGAGAGCGGATGATCCGACCCTCGGCGTTGCTTATGTTGTGCCTGACGTTGCTGCTGCCCATGGCGGCGGTCGCGCGTCTGGACGGGCCGCTGGAAGTCACCAAGCCCAGCAAGGTCCGTGACCTGGCGGAGATTCGCTCCAGCCGCACCCTGCGCGTATTGGTCAACCAGAGCCGTAACAGTTCTGGCGAGGTCCAGGGCCAGGCTATTGGTGTCGAATACCATCGCCTGCGCGCTTTCGAGCAATACCTCAATGGTCATGCCCGCGATGGCCAGGAAATCAACCTCAAGATCATTCCCAAGGCCAAGGACCAGTTGCTCGGCGCGCTGGCCCGTGGTGAAGGCGACCTGGTGGCGCCGGGTGAATTGCTCGATGTGAAGGCCGCGCACAAGATCAGCACCAGCGACCCGATTGTCAGCGATGTACCGCTCTGGCTGGTGGGTGTGAAGGGCGAGCGGCGTTTCACCAAATTGGAACAACTGTCCGGTCGCACCCTGGCATTGACCACCGGCAGCGCAGCGTCGGACGCCATCAGCCAGGTCAACCAGAAACTGGCCCTGCACAAGCAACCGCCGGTGAAAGTGGAGTGGGTGGACCCGACACTGGCGGTGGAAGATGTACTGGAAATGGTCCAGGCCGGCATTTTTCATCTGACGATTGTTGAAAAGCCGATTGCTGAACGCTGGTCGAAAATCTTGCCCAAGTTGCGCTTCGATAAGCAGGTGGCGATCAGCGAGCCGGGCGACGAGTACTGGTTCGTGCGCCAGGATGCCTCAATGCTGCGGGCCAGTATTGATCGATTCCTCAAGACCTACCGGACGCCTTCCGACCAGGATGTGGCGTTCCAACGTATCTACCGTCGCCTCTATCAAGTACGCAATCCACTGGCCCGCGTCGACCGTCAGCGCCTGGAAAAACTGCGCCCGGTGTTGCAAAAGCACGCCCGTGAGCAGGGCATGGATTGGCTGAACCTGGCGGCACTCGCTTTCAAAGAGTCGGCGCTTGATCCTGGCGCCCGCAACAGTGGCGGTCCCACCGGCCTGATGCAGATCACGCCCTCGGCAGCGCAGCGAGTGGGAGTCAACAATATCGAGAGCCTCGACAGTAACGTGCAGGCGGGCGCGCGCTACTTGGCGATGATCCGCCGCAAGTTCTTCGCCAGCCCCAAGCTCAACGAGCGCGAGCGCATGGCGTTTGTGCTGGCGGCCTACAACATGGGGCCGGAGCGGGTGCAGGGTATGCGCACCGAAGCCAAGCGCCGGGGGCTGAACCCCAATCAGTGGTTCTTCCAGGTTGAGCGGATTGCCATGGAGCAGGTAGGTATGGGCGGCGTCAGCTATGTTAATAGCGTCAACAAGTACTATTTGGCGTTCGATCGGGAGCGGGAGTCTCTGGAGCCGCCAACGCCGAAAATCGCCTCACGGAAGTAATCGATTTTATCGATGTTAATCAGGCATTTTTTCGGCTTTTATCATTGCCTAAACTGATTAATATAGCGGCCAACCAACCCCTACTTAGAAAAGGATTATCACGATGAGCCCACTGATCAAAAGCATCCTGTCCACCCGCGCCGGTTACGGCCTGACCATTCTACGCATCGTTGTCGGCATAATCTTTGCCGCCCACGGTTCGCAAAAACTCTTTGGCTGGTTTGGCGGCTACGGCCTGGCGGGTACTGCCCAGTGGATGGAAAGCATTGGCCTGGCGCCAGGTACCCTGATGGCATTGCTGTCGGGCGGCACCGAATTCTTTGCTGGTTTGGCTCTGATCATCGGCCTGCTGGCTCGGCCTGCGGCATTGGGCCTGACCATTCTGTCGCTGGTGGCGATCTTCTCGGTGCACATCCATAACGGCCTGTTCATGGCCAACAACGGTTATGAGTTCGCCCTGGCCTTGCTCGGTGGCTCGCTGGCGGTACTGCTGGAAGGTGCCGGCAAGCTGTCTGCGGATCGCGCCATCGCCAACTGATCCCCGTAGAACCTTCAAGAGGCCCGCCCTGTGCGGGCTTTTTGCTGATCGGGATTCTTGACACCGCCCCACCGGCTTCTCTAGGATGCCGCTCATGCGCCGATTTAAACAGCTAATTGCGGGGCGCCATGGGTGATCGTTATCGGTCCCGACAGAAGCATGTTCCATGCTTCGAAATTCCGCTAAAGCGCTGGTTCGGTGTTGCCTCTCACCTGCCCGCAGACTTTTGAGGCAGAGACACGACACAATGAATGCACTACGCCCCCTGATACGCCTGGCCCCGATCACCGCGGACCTCACTCAACGCAATCCTAAAATTCTCTTGGGCGGCAAGCACCAGCCGACGCTGTTGCGCTACCTGGACGGCTGGCCGCGTCGTACGGGCCGACCATCCGCGTTCCTGATCCAGTTTGTCGAAGATGGCGATTCTCTTGCGCGGTTTGCCAGCAACAGTTTTGACCTTGCGGTAATCCAGGCGCCCAGTGCTGGCGACGCCGATGAGGTCATCCGTCAGTTGACCCGCATTGCCCGGCAAGGGCTGATCGCCCGTCGTTGAGCGTTCAGTGAATGAGGTTGCCGGCTTTAAGCCGGCGACGGCGTTGGCCCAGAAAGACCAGCCAGGCGATCAGGCATAAGGTCACGGGTATCGCAAAGGTCACCGTCAGTTTTATAACCCACTCCAATCGACGCACCTGGGCATAGGCTTCGTGCTCCAGGGTATGCAGCTCCATGGGCAAGCGCAGGCGTTCCTTGTTGAGTGCCTGCAACTGAGTGGTGGTGTCCACTGGCTGGGTGCCAAGGGCGGTTGTCCACGGACTAAGCCGCTGCCATTCCTGCTCAGTGCGTTGCAGGCGCCGCTCCAGCTCGCCGGCTTTCAGACGATAGGCCTGTTTCGCGACGTTGCGCATGCTCTCCAACCTGTTTGGCGACGCTTCCCGAGGCGCGCGCGGACGAATGGCGGCGAGTGTGTCGGGGACGGACAGATTGTCGAGGGTATTCAAGACAAACAACGCGTTGCCGTCGGGCGCCGAATCGTTGACCTTATCCATGAGCATGTCCGTATCGGCAACCACTACAACATGAATCTGTGCCGCTTTCTGCAAACCGGGCGGCTGCCCCTTGATGCCATCGGGAAACACCGAATAGCTCGGCCCCTCGATACGCGCAGCAATCACATGCTGTCGTTCTTGCTTCGATGCCTCTTCAATCAATGCGTCGATCGCAGCCGCGCTTGTGAGGCCATTAGCGTCCAACAGGACAGACTGTTCGGAACTTTGCAGGAGCGGGGTGAAGGTCGTGCGGCTCTTGCTCAGGGGGGAGAGGGTGCCACTGCTCAATACCGTCACCCTGCTGAGGTTCCATGTGCTGATGTCATGGGTGTTCATTGCCTGTCGAGGCAGGTTCAATCGGACCTGATTGGGCGCGCCCTGTGTCTCCCTTGGCGTGTAGACGTCGTCCACCACCAACTGGTCCGCCGGCATCTGGATACCCCAGGCGGCCAGCAACTCGCTCAGCCGAGTGTTGCTTGGAGGGAGGTTTGGGCGTTGCTCAGTCAAAGGGTCGATAAACATCATCAACCTGCCGCCCTTCAATACAAATTGTTCAATGGCATACACAGTTCGCTCAGGCAACGCCTGAGGGTGCACGACCATCAGTGTTTTGATCTGCTGGGGGACGGATGCGGCAGCCGGTTCCAGATTGACCAGGTCGAATTCCTGCTGCAGTTCCTGCAACAGCCGGCTTGCGGATTTGTCCATCGCCACTCCCGACAATAGCGCAATGACCGGGCGCTCGGGGTGCTGCAATTTATACAGCAGATGACCGATTTCATACTCAAGCAAGGGCTCCTGGTCGAGGCTGAAGGAGCCAATACGTCGTACACCGTGACCAACACGGGTGCCGATAAGGCCGAGAAACCCAGCATTGTCGTCTAACCCGGACAGTCGGGCTTTATAGGCATCCTCCGAAAAAGGGGCCGGCTCAATAAGGTGCAGGTTAATCATGCCGTTGGCCGTTATCTCGTACTCCTTGAGCAGGTCTTCAATACGCTTGCTGTAGCGTTGCACCGCGTAGCTTCTTTTCGGGTCGTTGCTGGAGTTGAAGTAATACAAGTCCACCGGGTCTTCCAGCGTAGTGAGCAGCTGTTTTACCGCAGGCGCGAAGGTATGAATTTTGTGTTCAGAAAGATCCCACCGTATATCAGGAAGTTTGCCTATCCAAACCAGGTTGAACGCCAGGAAAAGCAGGAAGGTGACGGCGAGTGTCATGCTGGTGCGCAGCGAGGACCGCATTGAGGATTTCCCTTCTCAGCTGTGTTTATAGTTGAGTTTGACTATCGTCGCAGTGAGAAAGGCGAGGATCATACTGATGAAGTAAAGCGTGTCACGAAGTGTGAGTTTCCCATCATCGATGCTGCTGAATCGCAAAGTAGGGCTGAGGGCTGCCAAGCTGTCGATTAATCCGATAGGCGCTTGATGTTCAAGTGAGTCCAAGATGGAAGAAAGACCACTGGCTGTCAGAAGCAAGCCCAGGGTCAGTGCGAAGATAACCGTGCGCTGGCGTACAAGCGTACAGATAAAACAACCGACCGACAGATAACTTCCCGCCAGCAACCAACTTGCGAAAAATTGCGAAGCAATAACGCTGTTATCGATCCTGCCCAAGTAATTGGCAATGATGACGAGAGGAAGCATCAGCAATAGGGCTGTGCCTACCACCAGCCAGGCAGCGAGGAATTTTCCAATCACCCATTCATAGCTGGTGATGGGCATGGTTTTCATCAGCCCGAGAAACCCTGCACTGCACTCATCCGCCCAGAGTCGCGTGGCCAAGGCGGGAATCAGCAATAAGTACAACCAGGGGTGAAATTGGAAGAATACCTGCAAGTCACTGCTGTTCTGTTCCGGCCACTGGCTCATGTATCTTGCCAGTGTCACTGACAGGATGAGAAAGACGGCAATGTGCAGGTAAGTACTGGGTGTGCTGGCATAGCTGGCGAGCTGGCGCTTTAAAATGATGGGCAGTAGTTTCAAAGGGGCGCCTCCTGGCTCAGGTGGTGGACCACATCATTCAGGCGACCTGGTTCCAGGCTCAATGAGTTGATTTTCCAGCGGCGACTGGCAATCAGCGTGTTGATATGGGGATAGATGGTGTGCCCCGGCATGGCGAGTACCGTCACTGTACCGGGTGCATGTCGATGCTCTTCGATGCCTGCCACGCCGGGCAGTACGGCCAAGGCCAGCAGATCCAGTGGAGTGTCCGCGGCCAGGGTCACTGCCTGGAAATGACGTGAGTCGCGTTGTAGATCGGGCAGTGGGGTGTCGGCGACCAGGCGACCGCCCGCGATGACGAGTGCGCGTGTGCACAACTCGGACAGTTCATCGCAGTGACGAGAGGCGATGATCACTGTCATTTCTTGCGTCAATGACTGGATAAGTGCCCTGAAGGAATGCTTCTGTTCAGGTGCGAGTCCTTCGGTTGGCTCATCCAGCAGTAACAAGGCAGGGCTATGCAGGACGGCCTGGGCGATGGCGACTTTGCGCTTCCAGCCGATGGAGAGGGCATCGAGGGGGGCATCGAGCACCGGAAACAGATCCAGTCGCGCCACAGTCTGTTCCAGCCGCGCGCGTTTTTCGGCGCCGTGGAAGCCGCGAACGGCGGCGATGAATCCAAGGAACACTTTGACGGACATCGTTGGGTGGCCAAGGTCCATGGACAGTTGATAGCCAACGAGTTGCTTTGCTTTAAGTGCACGGGTTTGGATATCCAAACCCTGGATGTTTATATAACCGCTGGACGGCTGCGTTGAACCTGCCATTAGGTCGAGCAGAGTTGTTTTGGTCCTATGATCCTTCCCGAACAATCCCAGGCATTCTTGTTGATTGGCGCTGAATGAAAGGTCGCTGAGTATAGTTGTGTTACCCGTGTGTTTTGTCAGATTGCTTATTTCGATCATTTTTTTACCGAAAAAGTTTGGCATGACGTAGGGGGCGTTAAAAAAGGGTACGGGTAATGGCCGTTTTTGGGAACGCCGATAACTCTTAATAAGAGAAGTCCTACGCGCCGGTTGGGCAGGCCGCTGAAACAATGTGATAGGTTGCGGAATGTCCAATTTTTGAATGTTTATTTGTTATTTAGATAAATTTTCTGCCCTGCTCAGTGAGGCCTAATAGCATGATGCTGCTACGTACCCTTGTTCTTGAACGCGATGGCCAAGATGCTCCGGTTAACGGTGCATTGCTCTGTGGCTTTGCCGTAGGTCAGACGGCCTCCAACTTTCTTGTCTATAGTCTGGATGAGGAAGTAGAACCGGAAAGTTCCAGGGTTTATATCGCCTCGTTACGTAAGAAAGTTGACCGATACTTCCTGGGTGGAGTTGAGTCACGAGAAGATTTGCAGTTGGCGTTGCATGTGTTTAAGCAAATTCTGACGTTGGCCGCTTCGGGGATGAAGGCGGGCGGAGTGACGGAAACCCAGGTGCCCTATCATTTTGTCGACTTGAAAGGCTGCAAGCTGCCGCCTGCCAGGCCCGAGGACCATCATTCGGTAATCATCAAGAAGGCGCTGGTGATGAAGGTGATCACCCTGGGCATGTCTGCGCCGACACTGCCGGCGATTGAAAACGCTTCAGTGATCGTGCCGTCCATTCGTTTCTCGTCGCAAATGACCTCCCCTCCTGCTAGAGGGGGCAGAGGATCCGAGACTCCCCATACGCCTGTGGATGAACATCCCGTTGAGGAGATTCGACAGAGGCCTGTCGAAGCGCCCATCGTCAGGGCGCACGCCTCACCTGCTATCCAGCCTGAACTCGATGTACCTGCGCCACCGAAGCACTCGCCAGCCGCGGACCACAGCACGTTGTTCGAAGTGGACAGCACGTTGACCAACCTTGCCCGTGTAGCCCAAGAGTTGACCCAGCAAAAACTCGCGGCAATCGAACGGGAGGCGGCACTTGAGCAATGGCAGGCGCGATTGCAGCAGGAGCAAGGCCAGTTGGAAGAGAAGGTTCGAGCACTGGAGCAGCGCATCACTCAACTGCAAGAACAGTCGCTCGCGGTCAGCCAGAGAACAGAGTCTTTGAAGGTGATGACGTCGCACGTGTCGGGCTTGCGACAGAACCTGCGGGGCATGCTGCTTGAGCTGGACCAGGTGTTGGATAACTAGACTGGTCTGGCTACTTTCACGGGTTCATTTATCATCAACGCCAGCCAGCCGAAGGCCGGGTTTGAAATCCGGGCGTATCGGCACCTGTGGACACTGCCTGGGGATGTAAGCGTTTGAGTACCAAGCTGATTACCAAAGAGGGTCATGAAGCGCTGAAGAAGGAGCTGGATTACCTGTGGCGCGAAAAGCGCCCGGACACCACGCGCAAAGTGACCTGGGCGGCCTCGCTGGGAGATCGCAGCGAAAACGCCGATTACCAGTACAACAAGAAACTGCTGCGTGAGATCGACCGTCGCGTGCGTTACCTGCGCAAGCGCCTGGAAGACATGCGGGTGGTGGAGTACATGCCCGAGCAAGAGGGCAAGGTGTTCTTCGGCGCCTGGGTGGACATCGAGAACGAGCAGGGTGAGACCAAACGATTTCGCATCGTCGGATATGACGAAATTTATGATCGCATGGACTACATCTCCATCGACTCACCCATGGCCCGTGCGTTGTTGCGCAAGGAAGTAGACGATGAGGCCATCGTGCAGACCCCGGGTGGAGAAGTGTGCTGGTGGATCACCGGCATTGAGTATGTGAAGTGAGCAAAATCGGCCCGCGTTCAGTGATGAACGCGGGCCGACTGTTTCATCCTTCGCGTAGCACGGTCAGCGGGCTGGCGTTGAGTGCGCGGCGGGTGCCGAATACACCGGCACCGCCGATCAATACGGCACCGATTACCGGCAGTAACAACAGCCACGGATGAGGCTGCCAGGCCAGGTCAAACGCATAGCGATACAGTACAAAGGTCACCAGCTCGGTCCCCAGCGCGGCGAGCAGGCCACTCACGGCACCCAGCAAACCGAACTCGATACGCCTGGCCTTGACCAGCAGCTTGCGTTCCGCGCCCAGTGCACGTAGCAGCGCCCCTTGGCGGATACGCTCATCGAGGGTGGCTTGGAGGCCGGAGAACAACACCGCCATTCCCGCCGCCAGGACAAACAGCAGTACGTATTCCACCGCCAGGGTCACTTGGGCGAGGATGCTGCGCAACTGCTCCAAGAGTGCCTCGACTTGCAGGATGGTCACCGCCGGGAAAGCACGGGACAGGTCGACGATCTGCTGGTCGTGCCCAGGCGCCAGGTAAAAGCTGGTCAGGTAGGTGGCGGGCAGGTCCTTCAAGGTGCCTGGTTGGAAAATCATGAAGAAGTTGGGCTGGAAGTTATCCCAGTTGATGGTCCGCAGGCTGGTCACCCGCGCTTCACGGTTTTCCCCGCCTACCGTGAACACCAGGTGATCATCGAGTTTGAGCTTGAGGCTTTGCGCCACCTTGGCCTCGACCGATACGCCGGGGATTTCATCGGTGGGTTGCTGTGACCACCACGAACCGGCGGTCAGGGCGTTGCCTGGTGGCAGGTCGGCAGCCCAGGTCAGGCTCAGGTCACGTTGTACCGCGCGATCGCCGCTGGAGTCCTTGCTGACGATTTCCTGCACGGGCTCGCCATTGATACTGATCAAACGACCTGGCACCACCGGATACAAAGGCGCGGACTGTGCCTGCAGTTCCAGCAGGCGGGCGCCGAACGTGTCCTTGTCGGCCGGCAGGATATTCAAGGCGAAATAGTTGGGGGCGTCCTTGGGCAGTTGGTTTTGCCAGGTGTCGAGCAGCTCGCCACGCAGCAGGGCGATCAAGCCCATGGAGAGCAGGATCAAACCGAATGCCAGGGATTGACCAGCTGCCGCCAGTGGATGACGCAACAGTTGGCCCAGGCCCAGTCGCCACGGCAACGAGGCGCGCGCCAGCAAGCGGCGCAGGCTTTGTAACAGCAGCAGGAGCAGGCCGCCGAGTACCAGCGCAGCCACCACGCCGCCGCCGAGCAGGGCGAAGGTCAGCACCAGGTCGAGGCTCAGGCGCCACATGATCAGGCCCAAGGCAAACAGCGCCGCGCCATAGACCATCCAGGTACTGGAAGGGATCGGCAGCAGGTCGCGCCGCAAGACCCGCAGCGGTGGCACGCGACCCAGTGCAGCCAGGGGCGGTAGGGCGAAGCCGGCGAGGGCGACCAGCCCGGTGCCGATCCCGGCGATTGCCGGTAGCAGCCCGCCGGGAGGTACGTCTGCCGGCAGCAGGTCATGGAGGAAATAGAACAGGCCAAACTGCGCCAGCCAGCCGAGCAGGGCACCGGTGAGGCTCGCCAGCAGTCCCAGTACGCTCAGTTGCAGGCTGAACAGCAACATGGCTTCACGTCGCGACAATCCCAGGCAACGCAGCAAGGCACTGGCGTCGAAGCGTCGGGTGGCGAAGCGATTGGCCGACAGCGCCACGGCCACACCGGCCAACAGCACTGCCACCAGGCTGGCCATGTTCAGGTAACGCTCGGCCTTGCCCAAGGCACCGCCGATCTGCTGGTTGCCGTCCCGGGAGTCCTGCAAGCGTTGGTTTGCGGCGAGCCCCGGCTTGACCAGGTCACGATAGGTCTGCAGCACGGTGCTGCCCTGCGGCCCGCGCCACAGTTCGCGATAACTCACGCGGCTGCCGGGCTGCACCACACCGGTGGCGTCCAAGTCTGCCAGATTGATCATCACTCTCGGCGTGAGGCTGTAGAAGTTGCCGGCACGGTCCGGCTCGTAGGTCAGCACGCGGGCCAGGCGCAGTGTCTTCATGCCCACATCGATGCTGTCGCCGACCTTGAGGTCCAGTGCCGTCAGCAGTCGCGCTTCCACCCAGGCTTCACCGGGTTTCGGTCCGCCGCCTGGGGTTTCATCACCAAAGGGCGCAGCCGCGCTTTTCAGTTCGCCGCGCAGCGGGTACTGCTCGTTGACCGCCTTGATGCTGGAGAGCTGGATGCCGTTATCGGTGGCAATGACGCTGGAAAATTCCACGACGCGGGCGTGATCCAGGCCCAGTTCAGTGCCTGAGCGGATTTGCTCTGGCCGTGCTGGCGAGCTGCCTTCAAGTACCAGGTCGGCACCGAGGAACTCGGTGGCGCGCAACAGCATCGCACCATTGAGGCGCGCACCGAAATAGCCGATGGCGGTGCTGGCGGCCACGGCCACCAGCAAGGCGAAGAACAACACGCGCAATTCACCGGCGCGGGCGTCGCGCAGCAGTTGGCGCATGGCAAGGCTGAACAGGCGCAATAGCGGCAAACGTGCCATCAAGGCTCCAGGGGCGCGACCATCAGGCCGGCTTCAAGGCGGATCAGGCGTCGGCAACGATGGGCCAGGCGCTCGTCGTGGGTGACCAGTACCAAGGTCGTGCCGCTCTCTTTGTTGAGTTCGAACAGCAGGTCGCTGATCCGCTCGCCGGTGTGGCTGTCGAGGTTGCCGGTGGGTTCATCGGCAAACAGCACGTCCGGCTCCGCGGCAAAGGCGCGGGCAATGGCTACCCGTTGTTGCTCGCCACCGGAGAGTTGGCGTGGCGAGTGAGTCAGGCGTTGGCCCAGGCCGACACGTTCCAGCAGGTGCCGGGCGCGTTCGCGGGCGTCTTTGCGGCCGTCCAGCTCCAGCGGCAGCATGACGTTTTCCAGCGCGTTGAGGCTGTCGAGCAGTTGGAAGGACTGGAACACGAACCCTACGTGCTCGGCACGGATGCGCGCGCGCTGGTCTTCGTCGAGGGTACTGAGCGCCTGTCCAGCCAGGGTGACTTCGCCGCTGCTGGGCAAGTCGAGGCCGGCCAGCAGGCCGAGGAGGGTGGATTTGCCGGAGCCGGAGCTGCCGACGATAGCCAGGCTATCGCCCTTGTTCAGTTCCAGGCTCAGTTCGTGCAGGATAGTCAGTTCACCTTCCGCGCTGGGAACCACTTTGCTAAGGTTCCGCGCGGTGAGAATGCTTGCGCCCATGGAGAATCCGATGCGAATGTGGTTTTTGAGTGCTGGCCTGGCCTTGATGTGCATGGCCCAGAACGCAGCGGCGGGTACGGTCCTGATCGTTGGCGATAGTATCAGTGCAGGTTTCGGCCTGGATACCAGCAAAGGCTGGGTTGCCCTTTTGCAGCAACGGCTCAAGCAGGAAGGTTTCGACGATAAAGTGGTCAATGCCTCCATCAGTGGCGACACCAGTGCCGGAGGCCTGGCGCGGCTGCCGGCGGCGCTTGCAGAGCATAAGCCGGACGTGGTGGTGATCGAGCTGGGCGGTAACGATGGCCTGCGCGGGCAGCCGCCTGCGCAATTGCAACAAAATCTTGCGTCGATGATTGACCAGTCCAAGGCCGGCGGGGCCAAGGTGTTGTTGTTGGGGATGCAGTTGCCACCCAATTATGGCCAGCGATACACCACTGCATTTGCCAAAGTCTATGGTGTGCTGGCCAAGGAAAAAAACGTTCCGCTGGTGCCGTTTTTTCTGGATGGCGTGGGCGGGCACCCGGAGCTGATGCAGGCCGATCAACTGCACCCGGCGGTCGGTGCTCAGGGCAAGTTGCTGGAAAATGTCTGGCCGACGCTAAAACCGCTGCTATGACGCTTTTCTACCGGCAGGCTTTCGGCTAAGGTGGCGCCCCCCCGATTTGGAGCCCCTGATGTCGCGTCCTGCCTGGTCCCTGTTTAACTACCAACTGATCGAGCCGGACGAGCAGCTGGATCTGTTCGCCTGCCAGGAAGTGCGGGTGCATCTGGTGGCGCGTCAACTGGAACTGGGCGGCTCCATTGATCGCACACTGTGCGGCACATTATTGCCTGCGCAACCGCGTTGGTCGCGGGTCGATCGTTCGATCTTCCAGGACCAGCGCCTGTGCCCTTTGTGCCGCGCTATCCTGGAGTCCCAGAAGCGGGGCACGCCGCCGATCTGGCCGGAACTGCGTTTCGAGTTGTAGGGGGCAGCTAGAAGCGCGCTTCACGTATACAATCGATGTTTACCTACCCGTCGTTCTGCGAAGGATTTACCGGATGTTGTCGCGCCTTTCCGTCGTCACCTGCTGCCTGTCTCTCGCTGCACTCTGTGCGGCCGGTTCTGCGTCAGCCCTGCAGTTGCCCTTGCCACCACCGGGTGAAGACATCGTCGGCCAGGTCCAGGTGATCAAGGCCAAGTACGAAGACACCTTTGCCGACCTGGGCACCACCTATGACCTGGGTTACTCGGAGATGGTCGCGGCCAACCCAGGCGTGGATGCCTGGTTGCCGGGAGCGGGCACCGAGATCGTGTTGCCGACGCGCTTCATCCTGCCGCCTGGCCCGCGCGAAGGCATTGTGATCAACCTGGCGGAATATCGACTCTATTACTTCCCCAAGGGCCAGAACGTGGTCTACACGTTTCCGCTGGGGATCGGTCGTGAAGGCTGGGGTTCGCCGATCGCCCACACCAGCATCATTGCCAAGACCCCCAACCCGACCTGGACGCCGCCTGCGTCGATCAAGGCCGAGCACGCCGCCAACGGCGACCCGTTGCCCAACGTGGTGCCGGCCGGTCCGGACAACCCGCTGGGCCCGTTCAAGTTCACCCTGGGTACGCCGGGTTACCTGATCCACGGTTCCAACATGAAATTTGGTATCGGCACGCGTACAAGCCACGGCTGCTTCCGCATGTTCAACAACAACGTGCTGGAGATGGCGGGCATGGTGCCGGTGGGGACGTCGGTGCGCATCATCAACGACGCCTACAAGTTCGGTCGCAGTGGCGGCAAGGTCTACCTTGAAGCGCATACGCCGTTGAATGATGACGGGACGCCGTCGGTGGTCGACAAACACACCGCCGTCATCAACGCTTTGCTTAAGCGTGAAGACTTGGCCAACCAATTGCGCGTGAACTGGGACCAGGTGCGTGACGTGGTTGCGGCGGAAGACGGCTTGCCGACGGAAATCGGCGTGCCTGGCGCAGCCTCGGTGGCCGCCAGTGCGCCGATCGATCTGCAGCAGTAACGCTGTTTGATCAACAGCCCGCTACGGCGGGCTTTTTCTTGCCCGCGATTCGGGCACAAACCCCAGGCAATAAAAAAGCCGACCCATAAATGGATCGGCTTGATAACAACCCCGAGGGATTATTACTTGCGGCTAGCTTTTTCAAGCATACGCAGAGCGCGCTCGTTAGCTTCGTCAGCAGTCTGTTGTGCTTTTTGAGCAGCAGCCAGAGCTTCATCAGCTTTACGGTAGGCTTCGTCTGCACGGGCCTGGGAGCGAGCTGCTGCGTCTTCAGTTGCAGTCAGACGAGCTTCGGTTTCTTTGGAGACGCTGCTGCAACCGGTAGCCAGAACTGCGGCCAGAGCCAGAGCAGAGAATTTCAGAACGTTGTTCATCGTGTTCCCCTTCAAGGACTTTCTATTAGATGGCTAGTTCGCCCAGGGTGAGCTAATAGCCGGCGTACATACTACCCATTACTTGTAGTAAGTAAACTGACGTAGCGCAAGAAGCAAAAAAAATTCTCGCGCCGAATCTATTTTGGCTAATCTTTTGGAGGTTTGTATAAAAACCGTCCAATTTTTTTCAAACAGGCAAGAATTGGATCCAGGCTGAAAGGGCCGGCCCGCATGTGTTAAGCCTTGTAAACAGATGAAAATTTATATATCCACGCTGACACTTTCGTTCAGCCTGGCTTTGCGTTGCCCAGCATCTTTTACGCATGTAGAGGTGACTTTAAGAGCGCCTGTTCGTCTTAAGGTTCAACTGCCGGCAATGTTCAGGCTTTCGATCCCAGGTTGATCGGAGCCCTTTCTATATCCACCAGCGGCAGGGGATGACGAGTGCGCCTTGAGCAATTTCAGGATTGGTGCCTACTATTCCCTACGTGCTGGTTGTAAGCGCTCAGGGTTTTCTCGTTGTCGAAACCGGCACGGGGTGGCGTAGATGTTCCTTCGCCGGAAAAACATCGGTAAGGTAGGGGTCAGAAACCAAGACCCGCGAGGAGTAGTGATGAGCGAGGCGTTGTCCATCCACCATGACCAGGCTGGTCATCAGTTCGAGACCAATGTGGACGGTCATCGTGCCTATCTGACCTATATGGACCTCGGCAAACAGACCCTGGATATCTATCGGACCTTCGTGCCCAACGCACTGCGGGGCCGTGGGATTGCGGCGGCACTGACCGAGGAGGCCTTGAAGTTCGCCGAAGAGGCTGGCTACACGGTGATCCCGTCCTGCTCCTATGTCGAACGCTACATGGAGCGCCATCAGCGCCATGCCGCGAAGCTGTAAACCGTAAACAACACCATGAAAAACGCCGGGCTTAGCCCGGCGTTTTTGTGTGCGCAGTTTAAAGTCAGGTGCGTTTGCGTTTAGGCAGAACGTCCTTGAGCTTGGCATGCATGCTGCGCAGGGTGTTTTCGGTGGCGGCCCAGTCGATGCAGGCATCGGTGATCGACACGCCATACTGCAAGTCGGCCAGGTCTTTAGGAATCGCCTGGCAGCCCCAGTTCAGATGGCTCTCGACCATCAGGCCGATGATCGACTGGTTGCCTTCCAGGATCTGGTTGGCGACGTTCTCCATCACCAGCGGCTGCAGGGCCGGGTCCTTGTTGGAGTTGGCGTGGCTGCAATCGACCATGATGTTCGGCTTGATCTTGGCCTTGTTCAGTGCCTGTTCGCACAGCGCAACACTGACCGAATCATAGTTGGGCTTGCCGTTGCCGCCGCGCAGCACCACGTGACCGTAGGCGTTGCCCTTGGTGGTGACGATGGACACGCCACCTTCCTGGTTGATACCCAGGAAACGGTGCGGGCTGGAGACCGATTGCAGCGCGTTGATCGCCACGGTCAGGCCACCGTCGGTGCCGTTCTTGAAGCCCACGGCCGAAGACAGGCCGGACGCCATTTCACGGTGAGTCTGGGATTCAGTGGTGCGTGCGCCGATGGCCGACCAACTGATCAGGTCCTGCAGGTACTGCGGGGAGATCGGGTCCAGGGCTTCGGTGGCGGTGGGCAGGCCCATCTCGGCCAGGTCCAGCAGCAACTGACGACCGATGTGCAAGCCGTCCTGGATCTTGAACGAGTCGTCCAGGTACGGGTCGTTGATCAAGCCTTTCCAGCCGACGGTGGTGCGCGGTTTTTCAAAATAGACGCGCATCACCAGGTAGAGGGTGTCGGACACTTCCGCCGCCAGCACTTTGAGGCGCTCGGCGTACTCGTGGGCAGCCTTGAGGTCGTGGATCGAGCAAGGCCCGATGACGACAAACAGGCGGTGGTCAGTGCCGTCGAGAATGTCACGGATGACTTCGCGGCCCTTGGTGACGGTCTGCAGGGCAGCGTCGCTCAGAGGGATCTCGCGCTTGAGCTGATCGGGCGTGATCAGGGTCTCGTTGGATTCGACGTTTAGGTCATTGATCGGTAAATCAGCCATCGTGTTACTCGTCAGGGTCACGGGTGCCGGCCGCCAGCCATCCCCGTGCGGCGGAGCACAGCATGATTTGAATGCAGGGGGGAGGAACCTTAGCGCGTAACACGGGCCCGCGACAATGGGCAAAGCCCGCTTTAATCCAGCGCTGGCGCCACAAAGGCCTCATGGGAGAACTCGCTGGCATGGCGCGATACCCACTCGCGGGCCAAGGCTTCGAGTTGCTGGGGAGTGGGTTCGGCGTCTTCGTGCTGGCGGCAGTAGCGCTCTATCCGGCATGCTTGCTCACCCATTCGTGCACCAAACAGCGCATGTTCATCGGTAAACGAGACACCGACACGGTAGCCGTTCTCCACCTTGCGGCACCATGCCACGTAGCCCGGATAACGCGCGCTGGCGCCGAGGGAGGGAATATGCAGATCAACCGCCGTGCCTTCGCGCCAGGCACGTGGCCAATGGCAAGCGATGCCGCCCAAGCCGGCCGTGTGCAGGCGTTGGCGGGGGATGGCAGGAGAGGGACGTTGGATTAACTCGACAGCGACATCATCAGGGTGAGGTAAAAAACGACCCATGTACACGGACTCCGAGCACCGTCCAATTGACGGCGGTGGCAGCAGTATAGTGAAGGAACTGGAATTGACCGACCTGGATATTGACCAGCAATTGCTGGGATTGCCAGGTATTTCGCTGGTTGTGTTTACCAGCGTGGGTTGTTCCAGTTGCCGTTGGGCACGCCAGCAATTACCAGGCTGGCCGTTGCCGGTTGACCGCGTGTGCTGGGTGGACGCCGGGCACAACGGTGGCGCGGTCGAACGTTACCAGATCTTTCATTTGCCGGCGTTGTTCGTGGTGTGCGAGGGTCAATTCCTCGGGCAATTACAGACGCGTCTTACACCTACTGATCTAAACGACTCCATCCATCAAGCGCTTACCCGCACTCCAGAGGATCTGCCATGACCGCACAAGCACCCCGCATTGGCATCATCGGCACCGGCGCCATCGGTGGTTTTTATGGATTGATGCTGGCGCGTGCCGGTTTCGATGTGCACTTCCTGTTGCGCAGTGAATACGCGGCGGTCAGCGAGCACGGCCTGCAACTGAATAGCACGGTGCATGGCCCTTTGCACCTGCACCCGGTGCAGGCATATGCCCGCGCCGCCGATATGCCGCCGTGCGACTGGTTGCTGGTGGGCACCAAGTCCACCGGCAATGTCGACCTGGCCCCGACCATCGCCCAAGTGGCGGCGCCGGACGCCAAGGTGGTGCTGCTGCAAAACGGCCTCGATGTCGAAGACAGCCTGCGTGAGCACCTGCCAGCGTCGTTGCACCTGCTTGGCGGCCTGTGCTACATCGGCGTGCACCGCTCTGCCCCCGGCGTGATCGAGCACCAGGCGTTAGGCCGGGTCAACCTGGGTTATCACAGCGGCACGGCGGCCAATGATGAGGATGCGCAAAAGGCGATTGTCGAAGCCGGGGCAGCGCTGTTTCACGCGGCCGGCATTGAGTCCCAGGCCATGGCCAATGTGCATCAGGCCCGTTGGCACAAACTGGTGTGGAACGTGCCCTACAACGGCCTCTCCGTGTTGCTCGGAACAGGCACCACGGCGATGATGGCTGACGAATCCAGCCGCGAGCTGATCCAGGCGCTGATGGCCGAAGTGGTTCAGGGCGCTCACGCCTGCGGCCATGAAATCCCCAAGAGTTACGCCGAGCAGATGTTCACCATGACCGAAACCATGGACGACTACCTGCCGAGCATGTATCACGACCACGTGCACAAGCGCCCGCTTGAACTGGAGGCGATCTACGCAAGGCCACTCGCTGCCGCCAAGGCTGCAGGTTGCGAACTGCCGCGGATGCAGGTGCTTTACCAGGCCTTGAGTTTCATTGATCGGCATAACCGCTGAGTCGGGGGGGACACATTATGGCAAAGGGTTTGGGCGACAAACTGGTGCTGGCGATTTCATCGAGGGCACTCTTCGACTTGAGTGACAGCCACAAGGTCTACCTGGCCGAAGGGGTCGAGACCTATCGCCAGTACCAGATCGAACACGAGGAGGAAATCCTCGAGCCCGGTGACGCCTTCCCGCTGGTCAAGAAGCTGCTCAGCCTCAATGCCAGCCTCGGCCGTGCCCGGGTCGAAGTAGTGCTGGTGTCGCGCAATAGCGCGGACACCGGCCTGCGCGTGTTCAATTCAATCCAGCATTACGGCCTGGACATTTCCCGCGCCGCTTTCGTAGGCGGGCGTAGTCCTTATCCTTATCTGGCCGCGTTTGGCTGTCATCTGTTTCTCTCGACCCATGCTGAAGATGTGCGCAGTGCCCTCGATGCCGGGTTTGCGGCGGCGACGATTCTGTCCGGCGGCCCGAACCGCGCCTCCAGCGAAGAACTGCGCATTGCCTTCGACGGCGACGCGGTGTTGTTTTCCGATGAGTCCGAACGGGTCTATCAGGCTGGCGGACTGGAAGCATTCCAGGCCAATGAACGGGAGTCGGCGCGCCAGCCTTTGCATGGCGGCCCTTTCAAGGGGTTCCTGGCAGCGCTCAACCTGTTGCAGCGCGAGTTTCCGGACGAAGCCTGTCCGATCCGCACCGCGCTGGTCACCGCCCGTTCCGCGCCGTCCCATGAGCGGGTGATACGCACCTTGCGCGAGTGGGATATCCGCCTGGACGAATCGTTGTTCCTCGGTGGCCTGGAAAAATCCGCATTCCTGGAAGCCTTCGCCGCCGATGTGTTTTTTGATGACCAGGCCGGGCATTGCGAGAAGGCCATGGAGTTCGTCGCCACCGGGCATGTTCCCCATGGCATCAGTAATGAGCTGAAGTGCTAAGTCAGTCGAAGTCAGCAAGGCACTGCTAAGCTGATTTCATCTCCGCCATCCTGGCAGTTCCAGGGGGTTCTATGATCCGTTCGATGCTGTACGCCACAGACCTCGGTCTGTACGCGCCTTATGTGATGCAACATGCGCTGGCGCTGGCCCGAACGTTCAAGGCGGACCTGTATGTGATCCATGTGGTCGAGCCCATTGGGCTGTTCGCCGAATCGGTGTTACAGAGCTACCTTGATGAGAAGGCCCTGAATGAGTGGCAGAGCCAGGGGCTGACCACGGTGATGGCGACGATCGAGCAACGGGTGCTGGACAGTTTTCGCGAGGAGTTAGGGGAAGGCGAGCAAGACCTGAAGTTGATTCGCTCGGTACGGGTGATCCAGGGGGATCCGTGCGAGGTGATTCTCGACCAACTGCGCAAACTTTCCGTGGACCTGTTGATCGTCGGCAGTCATAGCCATGCAACCGCAGCGGCTACCCCGTTGGGGCGCACCGCTGCACGGGTGCTGCAGCTGTCTACGGTGCCGGTTTACCTGGTGCCCTCATTGCAACGTCGCCGCAGTGATGACGTGTGATGGGTGAAAACGATAAAAAGTTCTAGATTTATCCATCGAACCTTTAATATAGTTATATACCGTCGCTGATACCCGTGGCGTCTATTTGCTTTGAGGGACACATATGAAGCTTCAACAACTGCGCTACATCTGGGAAGTGGCGCACCACGACCTCAACGTTTCCGCTACCGCTCAAAGCCTGTACACCTCGCAACCCGGTATCAGCAAGCAGATCCGCCTGCTCGAAGACGAGCTGGGCGTCGAAGTGTTCGCGCGCAGCGGCAAGCACCTGACCCGCGTCACCCCGGCCGGTGAGCGCATTATCACCACCGCTGGCGAGATCCTGCGCAAAGTCGAAAGCATCAAGCAGATCGCCCAGGAATTCTCCAACGAGAAGAAAGGCACCCTGTCCATCGCTACCACCCACACCCAGGCGCGTTATGCATTGCCGCCGGTGATCCGCGATTTCATCAAGCAGTACCCGGATGTGGCGCTGCACATGCACCAGGGCTCGCCGATGCAGATCGCCGAGATGGCCGCTGATGGCACTGTCGATTTCGCCATCGCCACCGAGGCCTTGGAGCTGTTCGGTGATCTGGTGATGATGCCGTGCTATCGCTGGAACCGTTGCGTGGTCGTACCTCAAGGTCATCCGTTGGCCAAGCTGCCGAAGTTGACCCTGGAAGCCTTGGCTGAATACCCGATCGTGACTTATGTGTTCGGTTTCACTGGCCGCTCCAAGCTCGACGAAGCCTTCAGCCATCGCGGCCTTACGCCTAAAGTGGTGTTCACTGCGGCCGACGCCGACGTGATCAAGACTTACGTGCGCCTGGGGCTGGGCGTGGGTATCGTCGCCAAAATGGCGGTCGACACGGCGCTCGACAAAGATCTGGTGGTGCTGGATGCCAGCGAACTGTTCGAGTCCAGCGTGACCAAGATCGGTTTCCGTCGTGGCACCTTCCTGCGTGGCTTCATGTGCGATTTCATCGAGAAATTTGCGCCGCACCTGACCCGTGAAGTCATGGCCAAGGCGATCCAGTGCCACAACAAGCAGGAACTGGAAGCGTTGTTTGATGGCGTTGAGCTGCCCGTCCATTAAGTGAATGAATGCGCTCCTACAGGTTATTTGGCGTCGGTAACCGTGAAGTGTTGCCGAGCGCCCGCCACCAGAATCTCCACCTCATCGCCTTCGAACTTGCCCAGCAGGCTTTTGCCCAGCGGCGAGCGCGGGGTGATGACGGTGACCGGTTGCCCGACCACATCCACTTTCAAACCTGCCGCATCTGGCGCCAAGAACAGCCATTGCTGGCGACCGTTCTCGTCTTCCAGCCCCAGTAGCGCGCCAATTTCTATACCGCGTTGATCATCAAAGGCCCGCATTTGCATGTTCTGGCACAACACCAACGCCTGCTTGATCTCCTCCACGCGTTTGGCTTGCCCCGCCGCCAGGTAGGAAGCCTCCAACCCCAGGGTGTCGTATTTGTTCTCCGCAATGTTTTCTTCGTGGGTCGCGGTTTCGTAAGCGGTCTGCGCTGCGCGTTGGGCAATATCGAGATCGAGGGTGAGCTTCTCTAATACCAGCTGGTGTACGGCATGTTTATTCATTGGTCATCAATCGCAGAATTGCAGGACATTGGCCCGGGTCTTTTCGTTGGGGGCGTTCTGGTCCTGTTGCAGCCAGAACTGGCATTTGGGGTTGGACAGGTTGCGCGCATTGTTGCGGGCCTGGTCCAGGGTTTGCTGCTGTTCCTGCTTCTGCAGGTTCTGCTGGTACTGCTCGAACATGCGGTTTGGCGGTTCAGGTGCCACCACCGCTGGCTTGCCCAATTGCTGCACGGCCTGGGCCACCGGCGCCAGGCTTTGCGGGAACAGGTAGCGCGAGGCCAGCCAAGCCGTCAGCGCGAGGGCGATAAACCCCAGCCACACGCCAAACGCGATAGCAGCGCTTAGCTTGAACAGCGATAACGGACGATCGGACATGATGGCCTCCTGGCGGGCATAAACGGCGTGGCGGCGATTGTCGCACAGCCACTGTGCAGAATAATCGCGATCAAGCCTTCTGCATCCGCGCATTTATGCGGACAATCGAGCCTTTGAGCATTGGAGCCCGGAATGAAAGCCCGCTGGGATATTTTTTGTAGCGTCGTCGACAACTACGGCGATATCGGCGTGACCTGGCGCCTGGCTCGGCAATTGGTGGCGGAGCACGCCTGCGATGTGTGCCTGTGGGTCGATGACCTGCGGGCATTCGAGCGCATGTGCCCGCAAATCGATGTGCAGCAAGACCTGCAATGGCAGGAAGGCGTCGAAGTGCGCCACTGGCCGGCCGAGTGGGTGAAGGCGCCGGCAGCCGACGTAGTGATTGCCGCGTTCGCCTGTCAGTTGCCGCCCGACTATATGGAAGCCATGGCCGAGCGCGAACGTGTGCCGTTGTGGATGAACCTGGATTACCTGAGTGCCGAAGACTGGGTGGTGGGCTGTCATCGGCTGCCGTCGGTGAAATTCAAGGGCGTGCAGAAGTACTTCTTCTTTCCTGGGTTCCGACCCGGCACCGGCGGTCTGTTGCGTGAGTCGGGATTGCTGGAGCGGCGTAGGGCGTTTCAGCAGGATGCCGGCGCGCAGCAAGACTTCCTGCAAGCCTTGGGCATAGTTCCCGCACTGGATGCGCGGCTGATCTCACTTTTCGCCTACGAAAACGCGGGGCTGGCCAGTTGGCTGGACGTGTTATCGACGGACGGGTGTGCCACTCATCTGTTGGTCCCCGAGGGACGTATCCTGGGCGACGTGCAGCGCTGGCTCGGTGTGGACCGGCTGGTCGCAGGGGATATCCAGCAACGCGGATCGCTGACGGTGCAGGTCATCGCTTTCGTGCGCCAGGAACAATACGACCGCTTGCTGTGGTGCTGCGACTTCAATGCCGTGCGCGGCGAAGACTCGTTCGTGCGTGCCCAATGGGCCGGGCGTCCGCTGCTCTGGCACATTTACCGACAGGACGAAGACATCCATCTCGACAAACTCGATGCCTTCCTGGAGCTGTACACCGCCGACTTGTCTCCAGCGGCAAGCGCTGCTTTGATCGGTCTCTGGCAGGCCTGGAACACGGAGGGCGACATGGCCCAACCGTGGAAAATGCTGCTGGAACACTGGCCGGAAGTGAATCTGCACGCCGAAACATGGTGTCTGGAACAGGGTTTGCAGGCCGATCTTGCGACGGCGCTGGTGCAGTTTTATGAAAGTTGGATATGATACGCCACCTTGAATTTTGTAAATCCCATCCAAATTTCGGATATATGCAATGAAAACTGGTAAAGAACTGAAACCCGGTACAGTGATCCGTCTCGAAAACGACCCTTGGCTGGTTCAGAAAGCTGAGTTCACCAAGTCTGGTCGTAACAGCGCAATCATGAAGACCAAGCTGAAGAACCTGCTGACCGGTTACAAGACCGAGATCGTGTACAGCGCCGATGACAAGCTGGACGACGTGATCCTCGACCGCAAAGAAGCGACCCTGTCCTTCATCAGCGGCGACACCTACACGTTCATGGACACCACCGACTACACCATGTACGAGCTGAACGCTGAAGACATCGAAGCCGTTCTGCCGTTCATCGAAGAAGGCATGGCAGACGTCTGCGAAGCTATTTTCTTCGAAGAGCGCCTGGTTTCCGTAGAGCTGCCGACCACCATCGTGCGTAAAGTGGCCTACACCGAAGGTTCTGCTCGCGGCGACACTTCGGGCAAAGTCATGAAGCCTGCCAAGCTGGCTAACGGCACCGAGCTGCAAGTCGCTGACTTCATCGAAATCGACGACCTGATCGAGATCGACACCCGCGAAGGCGGTTCGTACAAAGGCCGCGCCAAGAAGTAATTCTGGCCCCGCCGATACGAAAAAAAGCCCGACCTTGAGTCGGGCTTTTTCGTGGGCGTTACTTTTTACTTCAGGTGCTGCTTCAGCTCATCCGAGGCCTGGAGCAGTGCGGAACGAACTGCCGGGACTTGGCTGACCACGTTGAGCAAACCGTAGTCGTGAATCATGCCGTTGTAGCGCACGGCGGTCACCGGCACACCGGCAGCGTCCAGCTTGCGGGCGTAGGCTTCGCCCTCGTCACGCAGCACGTCGGCGCCGGCGGTCTGGATCAGGGCGGGCGGCAGGCCCTTCAACTGATCAATGCTGGCCCGCAGCGGAGAGGCGTAGATCTCGGCGCGTTGCTTGGCGTCGGTGCTGTAGTTGTCCCAGAACCACTTCATCATGTTGCGGGTGAGGAAGTGACCTTCGGCATATTGGTTGTAGGAACCGGTGTCGAAGTTGGCGTCGGTCACTGGCCATAACAACACTTGGAACTTGATGGCCGGGGTGCCCTTGTCCTTGGCCATCAGGCTGACCACCGCTGCCATATTGCCGCCGACACTGTTGCCCGCGACCGCCAGGCGCTTGCCATCGACGTTGATCTCTTGGCCATGCTCGGCCACCCATTTTGTGGCGCCGTAGGCCTGGTTGATCGCCACCGGATAATGCGCTTCCGGCGAAGGCGTGTAATTGACGAACACCGCCACCGCCCCCGAACCCACGACCAAGTCCCGCACCAGGCGTTCATGGGTCGGATAATCCCCCAGCACCCAGCCGCCACCGTGGAAGAACATGAACACAGGTAAGGTGCCCTTGACCCCGGCCGGACGCACGATGGTCAGGTCCAGCGGCTTGCCATCGACTTGGATGGTCTTCTGGCTCACATCTGCGGCTGGCAAGGTCAGCTTCACACCCGCCTGGGCGCCGGTCAGAACAGCACGGGCGTCCTTGGGCGTCAGTTGTTCCATCGGTTTGCCGGTGCCGGCGTTCAACACATCCAGAAAGGCTTGGGTGTTGTGTTCAACTTCACCTGGCGCCGCAAAGGCGTGGGTGACGGACAGGGCGAGCAGGGTGCCGGTGAGTGCTTTACCAATTGTGTTCATTGCGTTCTCCAGGGGCGGCCGAGGTCATTTAGACAGTCACGTGCAGGCGTACATCGACGTTGCCACGGGTGGCGTTGGAGTACGGGCAGACTTGGTGAGCGGCGTCGACCAGGCTTTGCGCATCGTCTTGAGCCAGGCCGGGCAGGCTGATGTGCAGGTCAATATCCAGGCCGAAACCACCGGGGATCTGGCCGATGCCGACGTGGGCAGTGATCGAGGCGTCATCCGGGATTTTGCGTTTGGTCTGGCTGGCGACGAATTTCAGAGCGCCGATGAAGCAAGCCGAGTAGCCGGCAGCGAACAGTTGTTCAGGGTTGGTGGCCTGGCCACCGGCACCGCCCAGTTCTTTGGGGGTGGAGAGCTTGACGTCGAGGATGTTGTCGCTGGAAACAGCACGACCATCACGGCCGCCGGTGGCGGTAGCTACTGCGGTATAGAGCGTTTGCATGGTGTTTTCCTCAGGTTTTTAGCGCTAAATGTTTGCGCGCTAACTAGTTGGTGAGGCGAATGTATAGCGCTAATGTTTTGCGCGCAAGATAATTTTTAAAATTTTTTCAGCTTTAGGCGGTGATCTGTAGGAGCCGGCTTGCCGGCGATTGTGTTGTATCAGGGGTACCGCAGTCGCCGGCAAGCCGGCTCCTACAAGGGAAGGGGACTAAACGCTGGCTTGCAGGTTGGTGCGCAAGGCAATCAGGTCGCCCTGCAACTTGCGCAATTGCTCCAGCTCCAGGCCGCTGGCGCCGAGGATGCACTGGGGTATGCCCATGGCCTTGTCCTGCAGGGCGCGGCCGGCGTCAGTCAATTCCACGACCACCACGCGTTCATCTTCGCGGCTGCGGGTGCGACTGAGCAGGCCTTCAGCTTCCAGGCGCTTGAGTAGCGGCGTGAGCGAACCCGGATCGGTCAGCAGCCGACTGCTGATTTCGCCGACAGTCAAACCATCCTCTTCCCACAGCACCATCATGGCCAGGTACTGCGGGTAGGTCAGGCCCAGTGCTTGCAGCAATGGCTTGTAGACCTTGGTCATCAGCAGCGAGGTGGAGTGCAGGGCGAAGCACAGCTGGTTGTCCAGCATCAGGGATTCGCACGGGTCGGGATTTTTGCTCATGGCGGTGCCTCCGGAAAACGTATCTGCGCTGGAATCTAGCGGGCAAATCTTTAATGCGCCAGATAATTCTGTCCGAGCGGTCAGACCAAGCCACTTTGCAAGGCCAGGTCCCAGGGCGGCACGGGGCTGAAACGGGTTTTGAGGTATTCCAGCAACAAGCGGCTACGTGCGTTGGGTTGCTGTTCTAGGCGCAGTGCATAGATCCCGGTGGTTTCCGGGCTGGGCAGGCCATTTTCGCAAAACAGTGGTAGCAATTCGCCGCGCACCAGGTATTCACTGGCCAGCCACGTGGGCAAGTGGGCAATGCCCAATCCGGCCAGGGCGCCGGACAGCAAGGCTTCGGCGTTGTTGGCACTCATGCGGATGCGACGTGGACGATAGGTCGCGCGGCGCCCATCCAGTTCGAAGCGCCAGGCGAACGTGGGCGCCAGGCCATCCCAGTCCAGCCCGTCGTGTTCGCTCAGCTCCCGCGGGTGGTTTGGCGTGCCACGGCTTTTCAGATAGGCCGGGCTGGCACAGGCGACACGCACGATGCTCGCCAGGGGCGTGGCGATCAGCCGCGTGTCGACGAGATGCCCGGCACGCAGCACCAGATCAACCTTGCCCAGGTGTGCGCCTTGCATGTCCACAAAGCTGTCGATCAGATGCAGGTGCACGTCCAGCCCGGGGTACACATTCAGGAAGTCGGCAATCACTGGTGCCAGGTGCCGTCGACCAAATGCTGCCGGCGCATCCACCCGAATCAGGCCCTCCGGAGCATGGCTCAAAGACACCGCCTCGGCTCGCGCCAACTGCAATTCGCTGACGATCCGCCGCGCCCGCTCGGCAAAGGCCAATCCCGCCGGGGTCGCGACCACCGCGTGGGTGCTGCGCTGGAACAAGCGGCTGCCCACCGAGCTTTCCAGGCTGTCGATACGCCGCGCGACGGCAGAGGGCGTCAACGGATGACGGCGTGCGGCAGCGGAAAAACTGCCGGTCTCCAGCACGTCGAGAAACAGGCTCAGTTGATCAGTCAGGGTATTCGGGTTCATCGAAAGATCGCTTATGCGAGATTGGCACAACCATTGTGCGTTGCTGTGCGTTTCCGTGCCAGCGTCGACTGCGTAGCATGCAAGGCCTGGGATTGTGGAGTGACAAGCGGTGTTGGATTTAGCGATGTACCTGGTATTGGGCGCGGCCCTCGGCACGGTGGGCGGCCTGTTTGGTATTGGCGGCGGGCTGATCGCGATCCCGGTGCTGGGCGTGTTGTTCGGCCTGGATCAGCAGTTGGCCCAGGGCACGGCGCTGGTGATGGTGGTGCCTAACGTAATGCTGGCGCTGTGGCGCTACCACCAACGCAACCGTATCGAACTACGCCATGCGCTGCCGTTGGGCGTCATGGGATTCAGTTTCGCCTGGCTCGGGTCGATCTGGGCGGTAGGCCTGGACGCTGGCGCGATGCGCATTGGTTTTATTGTCTTCCTGATGACGCTTTCGGCCTACAACCTGGTGCGCATGTTCACCCGCAATGCGCCACCAACGGCGCAGATGCGTTACTCATGGCCATGGCTCGGGGTGCTGGGGGCGGCGTCCGGCTCGATGGGCGGTCTGTTCGGTGTGGGCGGCGCAGTGGTTGCTACGCCCGTGCTGACCAGTGTGTTCGGCACCACCCAAGTGGTTGCCCAAGGCCTGTCCCTGGCCCTGGCATTGCCGAGTACCGGGGTGACACTGGTGACCTACGCTTGGCACCAGGAAGTGGATTGGATGATCGGCGTGCCCCTGGCCGTCGGTGGCCTGCTCAGTATCAGTTGGGGCGTGAAAGTCGCCCATGCCCTGCCAGAGCGCGTACTGCGCGGGCTGTTCTGCGGCTTCTTGGTGGTGTGCGCGGTGATGCTGACCTTTAAAGTCTGAAACCTTCGATGATGTAGTCCGCCAGGCAATCGGTGATGGGCGAATTCATCCGCGTGTTACGCAGCAAATGCAGATTCATTGACGGCAATGGCGGGAAACCCTCGTCGCGGCCGAGTATGCGCAGGTCATCGGTCACCAGGCTTTCCATGCTGACCATCACCGCCAGGCCCGCATTGACCACGGCCTGGATCGCCGACACGTTGGAGCTGTGGTAGGCCAGGCGGTAATCGCGTCCGGCTGCGTCCAGTGCCGAGCGGGCCCACTGGGTGTACAGGCAGTCGGTGCCGGACATCGCCAGGGGCAGCGAGTCGTGCTCGTCGCTGCAGAAGCACGGCGCTGCCGCCCACACCATGCGCTCCGTGCGCAACAGTTCACCGATCTCATTGCCAGGCTCGCGGCTGACAACGGTCAGTGCCAAATCCCGGCGCTGCATCAAAACCGTGGACGCCTCGCAGTGCATCTCGATCTGGATCAGCGGGTACGCCTTGGAAAACTGCTTGAGGATGCCCGGCAGGAACCGCATCACGTAGTCGTCTGGTGTACCGATGCGCACCAATCCCACCATGTGCGGCTCACGCAGGGTGTTGAACACCTCGCTGTGCAGTTTCAGGATGCGCCGCGCATACCCCAACAACACCTGGCCTTCGGGTGTCAGCCGAACCTGCCGGCCATCGCGCTCGAACAGCTTGCGCTGCAATACGTCTTCCTCCAGGCGCTTCATCTGCATGCTCACCGCCGACTGGGTGCGGTTTACGAGTTCGCCAGCGCGGGTGAAACCGCCTTGGTCGGCGATGGCGACGAAGGTGCGCAGGACTTCAGTGTCGATGCTCGGGAAGCTGGACAATTGATCAATCTCTGAGATGTATTGCATAAGAAACATTCGTTGGATTGATCTTAAGCCCAGGCACACACTTGCGCCATCCCCACTGGAGGGCGAGAAGATGAAAGGTCAAAGAGGTTTTGTGTTGATGGCGAAACGTCCGTTTGCCGGGCTGGTTCACAAGATTGTCCGGTGGCAGGCGCTGCATGAGGAGCGCCAGATGCTGGCGACCTTGAGTGATGATGCGCTCAAGGATATCGGCCTCAGCCGCGGCGATGTCGAGCACGAGCGCCACCTGCATTTCTGGCAGGATCCGCTGCGAAAATGATCGCGGATGCAGTAGGGTAGTCGGCGAGCCCACACGGAGACCCCCATGCCCGCCGATCTGTCTTTTTCACTCAAGCAAGCTCGACGCATGGCGCTGGCGGCCCAGGGATTTTCCGGGCGCCAGGCGCCGGCACTGATCAAGGCTGTGCACCTCAACCGCATGATCGAACGCCTGGGGGTGTTGCAGATCGATTCGGTCAATGCCGTGGTACGTTCCCATTACCTGCCGCTGTTTTCCCGCTTGGGCAACTACTCCCCATCGATTCTTGAGCAGGCCGCCTGGAGCCAGGGTCGACGGCGTTCGCTGTTTGAGTATTGGGGGCATGAAGCCTCTTTGCTGCCGATGGCGTTGTACCCGTTGATGCGCTGGCGTATGCAGCGGGCGCAGCAGGGGCAGGGCATCTATTCGCAGATGGCGCGTTTTGGCCGTGAGCAGCAAGCCACCATTCAGCGGGTGTTGCAGACCGTCGAGCATCAGGGCGCATTGGGGGCTGGCAGTTTGTCGACTCGTGAGGAGCGCGCCGGCCCGTGGTGGGACTGGAGCGATGAAAAACATGCATTGGAATGGCTGTTTGCCGCCGGCTTGGTCACGGTTGCCGGCCGACGCGGTTTTGAGCGGTTCTATGATTTGCCGGAGCGGGTCATCCCCAGCGATATCCTTCAAACCGCTGTGACTGAAGCCCAAGCCCAGCGTGGTTTGTTGCTGCACAGCGCCACCGCGTTGGGCGTGGGGACTGAAAAAGACCTGCGCGACTACTTCCGCCTCGATCCGGCCGACAGCCGCACTCGTCTTGCCGAACTGGTGGAGGACGGTCAACTGCGGGTTTGCCAAGTGCAAGGCTGGAAACAGCTGGCTTACTGCCTGCCCGATCCGAAAGTGCCACGCAAAGTGCCGGCCAGTGCGTTGCTGTCGCCGTTCGATTCGTTGGTCTGGGAGCGCAGCCGTACTGAGCGACTGTTCGATTTCCGCTACCGCCTCGAGATCTACACCCCACAAGACAAGCGGGTGTACGGCTACTACGTGCTGCCGTTTCTGCACAACGAGCGGATTGCTGCGCGTGTGGACCTGCGCGCCGAACGCGCCAATGGGCGCCTCGCGGTGCACGCCGTGCATGAGGAGGAACCGGGCTTGGATGATGAGGGGATGGCGGCGCTGGCGTCGAACCTGCTGCAAATGGCCGACTGGCTTGGACTGGAACAGGTCCAGCTCAATTGCCAGCGGCCAAGTGCCGACAGGTTGCGGGTGGCAATGTTGTTGTGAGCGGGCTTTTTGTGGTGAGCGGGGCAAGCCCGCTCACCACAAGAGGCCCGTTCGCTCAAAGGTCAGCGTTTGACTTGCTTTAGTGTCTCGGCAATCAAAAACGCCAATTCCAAAGACTGATCGGCATTCATCCGAGGATCGCAGTGGGTGTGATACCGATCCGACAAGCCATCCTCAGTGATCGGCCGCGCGCCGCCGATGCATTCGGTGACGTTCTGCCCGGTCATCTCGATATGGATCCCGCCGGCATAAGTGCCCTCGGCCTGGTGCACCTGGAAGAACTCCTTGACCTCGCCCAGGATCTGCGCAAAGTCGCGAGTCTTGTAGCCGCTGCTGGCCTTGATGGTGTTGCCGTGCATTGGGTCGGAACTCCACAGCACCTGCTTGCCTTCGCGCTGCACGGCACGGATCAAGCCTGGCAAATGATCACCGACCTTGCCCGCACCCATGCGCGCAATGAGGTTGAGACGGCCAGGGTCGTTGTCCGGGTTGAGGATGTCGATCAGGCGGATCAGGTCATCCGGGTTCATACTCGGGCCGACCTTGACCCCGATCGGGTTGTTCACCCCGCGCAGGAACTCGACGTGGGCACCGTCCAGTTGGCGGGTGCGGTCGCCGATCCAGAGCATGTGCGCCGAGCAATCGTAGTAATCGTTGGTCAGGCTGTCGCGGCGCACAAAGGCTTGCTCGTAGTTGAGCAGCAGCGCTTCGTGGGCGGTGAAGAAGCTGGTTTCGCGCAGTTGCGGCGAGCTGTCCATGCCGCAGGCGCGCATGAAGGCCAGGGTTTCGTCGATACGGTCGGCCAGTTGGCTGTACTTCTCGGCCAGCGCGGAGTTGGCGATGAAATCCAGGTTCCATTTGTGCACCTGGTGCAGGTCGGCAAAACCGCCTTGGGCAAAGGCGCGCAGCAGGTTGAGGGTGGCGGTGGACTGGTGGTAGGACTGCAACAGGCGGTCCGGGTCCGGCACGCGGCTTTTTTCGTCGAAACCAATGCCGTTGACGATGTCGCCACGGTAGGCGGGCAGGGTGATGCCGTCGATGGTTTCATCGTTGGCCGAGCGCGGCTTGGCGAACTGGCCCGCCATGCGCCCGACTTTCACCACCGGGCAGCCGGCGGCAAAGGTCATCACGATCGCCATCTGCAGGAGCACCTTGAAGGTGTCGCGGATCTTCGCCGCAGAGAACTCGGCAAAGCTCTCGGCGCAATCGCCGCCTTGCAGCAGGAACGCACGGCCCTGGGTCACTTCGGCAAACTGACGACGCAACTCGCGGGCTTCCCCGGCAAATACCAGTGGCGGGTAGCTGGCCAGGTTCTGCTCCACTTGCAACAAGTGCGCAGCGTCCGGGTACTGTGGTTGTTGCTGGATCGGCAGGGCGCGCCAGCTGTCGGGGCTCCAGGGTTGGCTCATCATGAACTCGATTGGCTGATTGACGGTGGGGCGCCAATGTTATCAGCAATTAGTGCGTGACCTGTTGCCGCCGGTTGGCCGACAATCGCGCTTTTGCCGTGCGGTAAACCCTTTAGGAGTAGTGATGACCGAGGAGCGTGTCGAGCGCCTGTTGGCTGAAGTCCATGATGACTTCGGCATGATCCGTGTGCTCGAAGTGGCCGATTACCGTTTTCTCGAGTTCGGCGATGCCATCGAGCAAAGCTGTGTGTTCACCGCTGATCCGAGCTGGCTGGAGTACGACTACACCCGTGCCATGCTGATCGGCGCGTTGTGCCATGAACAGCCGGAAAGCGCGCTGTTCCTCGGCTTGGGGGCGGGCACGTTGACCCAGGCGTGCCTGAAGTTCCTGCCGTTGGAAGACGTGGAAGCCATCGAGTTGCGCCCCGACGTACCGCGCCTGGCCATCGAGTACCTGGGGCTGGACGACGACCCGCGTTTGTACATCCGCATTGGCGATGCCCTGCAATTGCTCGACAGTGCCGAATCGGCCGACCTGATCTTCGTTGACCTCTACACCGACGTCGGTCCCGGCGTCGGGCACCTGGCCTGGACCTTCCTGGAAAGCTGCCAGAAAAAACTCAACCCCGGTGGCTGGCTGGTGATCAACCAGTGGGCCACCGATGATGGCAAACCTCTGGGCGCCGCGTTGTTACGTGGCTTGTATCACCGGCATTACTGGGAACTGCCGGTGAAGGAGGGCAATGTGATTTTGCTGGTGCCGTCGGAGCTGGATCAGGCGCTGGACCTGGAGTCGCTCTCCGCTCGCGCTGAAGCCTTGGCACCGCGCCTTGGGTATTCGTTGCAACCACTGATCAAGGCGATTCGGCCGGCGACTTAGTCGCCTGTCACGACGATGGCGTTGGTACTGCCAACTCAAATACCTTTGAATACGCCGGGCCGCTTCTCGATCATCGCCCGCACGCCTTCCTTGGCATCTTCGCTGTTGAGCAATTTATCCACCATCGGCGGCAACGCCGCTGCCGCCACGGTTTCGCCTTCCATCCGCGCCAACCGCGCCGACATCAACGTGGCTTGAACGCCCAGCGGCGCCTGGCGGGCGATGCGGTTGGCCAGTTCGACGGCACGGGGCAGCAGGTCTTCGCTGGCCATTACTTCCTGCACCAGGCCCAGGCGCAGGGCGTCATGGGCGTCGAATTCATCGCCGGTCAGCAGCCAGCGCATCGCGTTGCCCCAGCCGGCAATCTGATGAAAGCGCAGCGTCGCGCCGCCAAACGGAAAGATCCCACGCTGTACTTCCATCTGCGCAAACCGCGTGTTGCTGGCGCAGAGGTTGATGTCCGCGGCCAGCATCAGCTCTATCCCGATGGTCAGGCAGTAACCTTGGGCCGCGACGATCACCGGTTTGCTCACGCGTGGGCCGGCAAATACGCCCCAGGGATCGCAACCTCCCAACGGCGGCTGCCAGCCACCGGCCATCACACCGCTGACATTGGCCAGGTCGAGCCCGGCGGTGAAGTGATCGCCATGGGCAAACACCACCGCGACCCGCGCGTCGGTATTTCGATCAAATTCGCCATACGCCAGGCTCAGCTCATTGAGCAGGTCCAGGTCGAAGGCGTTGCGTTTGGCGACCCGGTCCAGACCCAAAAGCAAGACATGACCCTGGAGTTCACGGCTGACGCGGCTGCTACTGGCTTGATTCATCGGGTGTGCCCTCGGGCGCGGGAAAAGGTTTCGGACCAAAGGTCTGAGAGGTCAGGTGAACCGTTTAAGCGTTATGACCAGCAGGGCCGGGCCTTTGAAAAATAGACCTTGCCGGTGTTATCTGCAAAGACTGTGACACAGCGCGGTTTATCGGTACTTTCCGATAAAAAAAGCTCCCTTTTTCAGCTATTTCCGGTATAGTGCGCGCCGGCCTTTAACCGGGCCGCGTTTAGGTAGCGCAATTCCCCGAAGTCAGCTTCGGCTGCACGTCCGCACAGCGGACTCTCCCTTGACGAATCTTTTTCATTCATTCGTTTTCGCAAATCCCCGCCGACAAAGCAGCCAGGGCGACTCTTGAGTCTCAACACGGCATGCGCAGCTTTGGAGCATGGGTCTTTGCGGATGCACTTAGAGGCAGACCCATGACCCAGGAAACCGGCGGCTTCGCCGCTTTTAATCTGAACCCGAATATTCTTGCAGCCGTCGCAGCGACTGGCTACGAAGAGCCTTCGGCGATTCAGCAGCAATCGATCCCGATCATCATGGCCGGTAAGGACATGATTGGCCAGGCGCAAACCGGTACCGGCAAAACTGCCGCGTTCGCTTTGCCAATCCTGCACTGCATCGATCCTGCCAAGCGCGAACCGCAAGCCCTGATCCTGGCGCCAACCCGTGAGTTGGCGCTGCAAGTAGCAACCGCTTTTGAAACCTACGCCAAGCAAATGCCAGGCGTAACCGTTGTGGCCGTTTACGGCGGCGCGCCTATGGGCCCACAACTCAAAGCAATCCGTAATGGTGCACAGATCGTTGTTGCCACCCCGGGCCGTCTGTGCGACCACCTGCGTCGTGACGAGAAAGTCCTGTCGACCGTGAACCACCTGGTTCTGGACGAAGCTGACGAAATGCTGAAGCTGGGCTTCATGGATGACCTGGAGGTCATCTTCAAGGCACTGCCACCAACCCGTCAAACCGTACTGTTCTCGGCCACCCTGCCACAGTCGATCCGTGCCATCGCCGAGCGTCACCTGCGCGATCCTGAGCACGTGAAGATCCAGACCAAGACTCAGACCGTTACCGCGATCGAACAGGCTCACCTGTTGGTTCACGCTGACCAGAAGACCTCGGCTGTATTGAGCCTGCTGGAAGTCGAAGACTTCGACGCCCTGATCATGTTCGTGCGCACCAAGCAAGCGACCCTGGACCTGGCCAGCGCCCTGGAAGCCAAAGGCTACAAAGCCGCTGCGCTGAACGGTGACATTGCCCAGAACCAACGTGAGCGCGTGATCGACTCCCTCAAGGATGGCCGTCTGGACATCGTTGTGGCGACCGACGTTGCTGCCCGTGGCCTTGACGTTCCACGTATCACCCACGTGTTCAACGTTGACATGCCTTACGATCCAGAGTCCTACGTTCACCGTATCGGCCGTACCGGCCGTGCGGGTCGCGAAGGTCGTGCACTGCTGCTGGTGACTCCACGTGAGCGCCGCATGCTGCAAGTGATCGAGCGTGTAACCGGTCAGAAAGTTGCCGAAGTCCGCCTGCCGGATGCCCAGGCCGTTCTTGATGCGCGCATCAAGAAACTGACCAACAGCCTGTCGCCGCTGGTGGCTGACGCTGAATCGACCCACGGCGACCTGTTGGACCGCCTGACCGCCGATATCGGTTGCACCCCGCGTGCCCTGGCTGCAGCCCTGCTGCGTAAAGCCACCAACGGTCAAGCATTGACGCTGGCAGCCATCGAGAAAGAACGCCCACTGGTTCCGAACAGCGCGCCACGCGGTGATCGTCCAGAGCGTACTGGCGACCGTCCAGACCGTGGTGATCGTGAGCGTCGCGCTCCGGTGCCATTGGCTGAAGGCCGTGCTCGTTGCCGCACCGCGCTGGGCGCGCGTGATGGTATCGCTGCCAAGAACCTGCTGGGCGCTATCCTCAATGAGGGTGGCCTGGCACGTGAGGCCATTGGTCGTATCCAAGTCCGTGACAGCTTCTCCCTGGTGGAGCTGCCGGAAGACGGTCTGGAAAAACTGCTGGCCAAGCTGAAAGACACTCGCGTTGCCGGTAAGCAGCTGAAGCTGCGTCGCTACCGCGAAGATTGATCTGCCCTTGGGCTGATTGATCGCAAGTAAAAAATCCCCGACTGGTTCGGGGATTTTTTTTGGCTGGCGTACTGTAGTGACGCAGTTCAGAAATGTCGGTTTTCGTTGTCAGGTAATGATCAAATCAGGCTTAAGTAAAATCCGAGCGCATGAGTGACCTGTCTGACAGTCTGCTTGTAAGTGAGTCACTACTGTTGAGTGATGATTGAACTCACTGGAAAGAGGCTGCAGCTGTTATGCGCATTGATAACACACACCGTCCCCCATCAAGAATGCCTGAGCCTGATATTCATCCTCCCGTGCAACCGTCCGTTAATAGGAAGGACGAGCCGCGTGTTGATCACTTCCAAGAAGATGAAAATAGTCTTCCGTCGTCAGGGAGGTCTAGCCTATTGAGTGATGCACTAGTGCGCCTGAAAAAAGAAACCACCCCAGGCGCTGTACCATCAACGATCACAAGCCATAACTCAGCGCTTGATAAGGTGAGCGATCCAAAACTCGAAATCAAGAAAGAAGCCACAGCACCGAATGGGCTGTATGGTGTGAGTTACTCACTTCCCGCACCATCCCCTGGGTTAAACAACATTACGTTTCCAATGAGTATTGATGAAGGCCTTCAAAGAAAAACAGGCAAGGATGCGGGTATTTATTACGCGATGATGTTTGGACTCAATGACGACAGTAGTAAGCCTCTAGGCCGTGGCTATATAGGGCTGCAGCCACGTGGGGATGGCAAAGCGCTGGTTGTGTTTTCTGGACACGGTCCGCATTTCAAAGCGCCACAGGGTCGCGCTGAGTTTGATGGGGAAAAGGGTGCCAGCAATAGCACATTGGTCGATTTCAAGTTTGGGCATAAGTATAATCTGACGATAGTGCGAGCCCCTGAAGATCCCCAGAAGTTGAGCGCTTATATTCAGGATGTCACGGATCCGAATAATTCGGGTCCCAAACAGCACGTCAAAGACCTTTATGTCGACAGAAAGGTTGCGCTGGCCGGTAGAGACACTGGGTTTGTCGAACACTATGGCGCAAAGATAAAAAAAAGTTCACAGATTGCTGCAACGACCGGCAGTTTTTCAGCGCCCTTTACTACAGACGATAAGGGCGTTGTTAAAGTGGGCGAAATCAAAAGTACCGGTTTATACGGTAGGTATAAGAACTCGATGGTAGGTACCCAGCAGATTACCAAAGACTCGGGTGTAGGAAAGGAAATCCACTTCTCCTTTAAAGGAGTGGGTTATGAGAAGAAGGCCTAGACCGCAGGCTGGGTAGTTGCCGGGCTAGCGCATTAGTGCCTATCACCTGCGGACTGTCCCATTCCTGCGATGGGCGCTGTTAGCCGAAGCGGTAGATATCCATGCCTAGCGCGCCTAGGGTGAAACCTTGGTGCGCGATGCTGAAATCACCACCGGCGCCACGTGCAAAGTACAACGGCAACAGGTGCTCATCACTGGGATGGTTGCGCACGGCATTCGGCGCCTGGCGGCGGTAGTCGTGCAGCGCCTTTTCATCGTCGGCGGCCAGCTTATCGACCACCCAGTCCCGGAAGTCTCGCGCCCAAGGCTCGATGCTCGCAGGCCCCGCACGCCAGTCCAGCTCGCCCAGGTTGTGGGTGATGCTGCCTGAGCCGATCAGAAGCACGTCATGCTCGCGCAGGCTGGCAAGGGCATGCCCGACGCGGGTCTGCAGGGCGGGGCCCATGCGACTGGGCAACGACACCTGCACCACCGGGATATCCGCCGCCGGGTACATCAGCGACAGCGGCACCCAGGTGCCATGGTCGAAGGGGCGACGGTCATCGGTGCGTGCATTCAAGCCGTCGGCCTTCAACAACTCGACAATCTCAGCTGCCAGTTGCGGGTCACCCGGTGCCGGGTACTGCACGGCAAACAACTCGCGGGGGAAGCCGCCGAAGTCGTGCCAGGTTTCAGGCGCGGCGCTGCCGCTGACCAGGAGTTCGTGACTTTCCCAGTGTGCCGACACCACCACGATTGCCTTCGGGCGTGGCATCTCGGCAGCGAGTCGCTGGAGGGCCGGGCCGCTGGCGCCGGGTTGCAGGGCAAGCATGGGCGAGCCGTGGGAGATAAACAGGCTGGGGAGCATAAGGGGGGTCCTGAGCGTTAACATGGGCCCATCTTCAGTCAGATCATTGATCTAAATCTAATATAAGTTTTAGTACCATTTGATCGAATTTTATGGAGGATCTATGGAGCCTAAGTTTTGGCAGGAACGCTGGGCACGCAATCAGATCGGCTTTCATTTGTCCGAGGTCAACCCTTACCTGCAACGACATTGGCCGCAACTGGCGGTTGCTGAGGGCTCCAAGGTGCTGGTGCCCTTGTGTGGCAAGAGCCTGGACCTGGTGTGGCTGGCCAGTCATGGGCTGCGGGTTATGGGCGTGGAGCTGTCAGAGCAGGCCGTCGAGGCGTTTTTCAGCGAGCAGAACCTTGTGCCACGTATCACTCGGCGAAGTGCCTTTACGGTGTACCAGGCTGATTTGATCGAAGTGTGGTGCGGCGACTTCTTCGCCCTGGATGCCGAAGCTTTGGTGGGTTGCGCCGCGTTGTATGACCGCGCCGCCCTGATCGCCTTGCCACCGCTGATGCGGGCGCAGTACGCCGAGCATTTGAGCCGCCTGCTGGCGTCGGGTTGCCAGGGGCTGCTGATCACCCTTGATTACGACCAGACGCAAAAGGCCGGGCCACCGTTTGCAGTGACTGATGATGAGGTGAAGGTGTTGTTCGGTTCGGACTGGACCTTGCGGGCGCTGCAAGAGCAAGACGTCTTGGAGGAGAGCTGGAAGTTTGTGCAGGAGGGTGTCACGCGGCTCGATGAGCGGGTTTATCGGCTGACCAAGGCCTAAATGTTGTCCACAAAAAAGGGGCGATCCAATCGCCCCTTTTTTTGCCTTGCGGGTTATCAGCCCATGCGACGCAGTGCGTCGATACGCTCTTCCAGCGGTGGGTGGCTCATGAACAGGCGAGCCATGCCCTGCTTGATGCCGCCGTTGATGCCGAAGGCGGTCAGGCTGTCCGGCATGTGCACCGGCAGGCCTTGCTCGGAGCGCAGGTGTTGCAGCGCCGCGATCATCGCCCCGGTACCGGCCAGGCGGGCACCGGCTTCATCTGCACGGAACTCTCTCTTGCGAGAGAACCACATAGTGATTGCACTGGCCAGGAAGCCCAGCACCAACTCGGCGAAGATGGTCGCCACGAAGTAGGCAATACCGCGTCCACCTTCGTTCTTGAAGATCACTTTATCGACAAAGTTGCCGATGATCCGCGCAAAGAACATTACGAAGGTGTTCACCACGCCTTGTACCAAGGCCAGGGTGACCATGTCACCGTTGGCCACGTGGCCGATCTCGTGGGCCAGCACGGCCTTCACTTCATCGTACGAGAAGCGTTCCAGCATGCCCTGGCTCACCGCAACGAGCGCGTCGTTCTTGTTCCAGCCGGTGGCAAAGGCGTTGGCTTCATAAGCCGGGAAGATCCCGACTTCAGGCATTTTAATGCCGGCTTGGCGGGATAGCTCCTCGACGGTCTGCAGCAACCATTGTTCATGCCGGGTACGGGGTTGGGTGATCACCTGGGTGCTGGTGCTCATCTTCGCCATCCACTTGGAGATGAACAGCGAGAACAGCGAGCCGGCAAAACCAAAGACCGCACAGAAAACCAGCAGCTGATTGAGGTTCAGGTCAACCCCGTTGGCCGCCATGAACCCATTGAAGCCGAAAAGGCTCAAGGTGATGCTGGCAATCAGCACGACCGCAAGGTTAGTGGCCAAGAACAGCAGGATGCGCATCATGGTTGTAGAATTCTCCTCATGCTTAATATGTCGCGTACTGCGGGGTATATAAGGTGCGGCATGGGGTGATTCAACCGAGCGACTATTTCAAACTGTGTCCTACAGCCTGAATGTAGAGTCTTGAAGGGCATTTCCGATAGGGAAAACAGGGCTGAATCGGTTCGCCGGTACCTCGCTGTCCCGTGAATACAGGGGGGCGCTGGCGTTTTCAGTGACGGCGAAGGGCCTGTACGGGGAAAAGCCAGAGAAGTGTTGCTAGATACTCGCTGTACGACCGATTGTCGGCCGTACAGCGTCGTTCGCGTTACTGGCGATAGGACTTGAGGAAGTTGCCGATGCGACCAATGGCCATGTCCAGGTCATCCACGCGTGGCAATGTCACTACACGGAAGTGATCTGGCCACGGCCAGTTGAACGCCGTGCCTTGCACCACCAGCAGCTTTTCCGACAGCAGCAGGTCGAGCACGAATTTCTCATCGTTGAGGATCGGACACACTTTTGGGTCGATCCGCGGAAAGGCATACAACGCACCCATGGGTTTCACGCAGCTCACGCCGGGAATGGCGTTGAGCAGTTCCCAGGTGCGATTGCGCTGTTCCAGCAAGCGGCCTTGAGGCAGGACCAGGTCATTGATGCTCTGGTAGCCGCCCAAGGCGGTCTGGATCGCGTGCTGGCTCGGCACGTTGGCACACAGGCGCATGTTGGCCAGCATGTCGATGCCTTCGATGTAGCTCTGGGCGTTGTGTTTGGGACCAGAGATGGCGATCCAGCCCGAACGGAAACCCGCCACGCGGTAGGACTTGGACAGGCCGTTGAAGGTCAGGCACAGCAGGTCCGGCGCCAGGGAGGCGGTGCACACGTGCACGGCGTCGTCGTAGAGGATCTTGTCGTAGATCTCGTCGGAGAACACCACCAGGTTGTGCTGGCGCGCCAGTTCCAGCATGCCCAGCAGGACTTCCTTGGAATACACCGCGCCGGTCGGGTTGTTCGGGTTGATGATCACCAGGGCCTTGGTGTTCGGGGTGATCTTGGCCTTGATGTCGGCCAGGTCCGGGAACCAGTCCGCGCCTTCGTCACACAGGTAGTGCACCGGGTGGCCGCCGGCCAGGGTCACGGCGGCGGTCCATAACGGGTAATCCGGCGCCGGCACCAGCACTTCGTCGCCATTGTTGAGCAGGGCCTGCATGGACATCACGATCAGCTCGGACACGCCATTGCCCAGGTAGATGTCTTCGATGCCGACACCTTCGACCTGCTTTTGCTGGTAGTACTGCATCACCGCCTTGCGCGCGCTGAACAGGCCTTTGGAGTCGCTGTAGCCCTGGGCGGTGGGCAGGTTGCGGATCACGTCCTGGAGGATTTCGTCCGGCGCTTCGAAACCAAAGGGCGCCGGGTTGCCGATGTTCAGCTTGAGGATGCGATGGCCTTCCTCTTCCAGGCGTTTGGCGTGCTTGAGCACTGGGCCGCGAATGTCGTAGCAGACGTTGGCGAGCTTGTTCGATTTGCTGACCTGCATGGCGATGTGATCCTGAAAATGAACGATCCAGACGGTGGGGACACTACCGTACTGCGAATCCTGCGGGGCCCGCACCCATAAATACGTTTGAATGCCGGTAGCGCGGGTGCCAGACTGGCGTTTTGAAGAGGCGCAATCATACGTGCCGCCTGATCCATGGAAAAGACACAGATCAGGCTTTTTCAGTTGCCGAGGTGTACCGATGGAAAAGTTGCAGAAAACCGTTGAAGAATGGAAGGCGATGCTCGATCCGGAGCAATACAACGTGTGCCGCCTCAAGGGCACCGAGCGACCTTTCAGCGGCAAGTACAACGGCACCAAGACGGACGGCGTGTACCGCTGCATTTGCTGCAACGAGCCGCTGTTCGACTCCACGACCAAGTTCGACTCCGGTTGCGGTTGGCCGAGCTTCTACGCGCCGATCGCCGACAGCGCGATGATCGAGATCCGTGACGTCAGCCACGGCATGATCCGCACCGAAGTGACCTGCGCCAAATGCGATGCTCACCTGGGGCACGTGTTCCCGGATGGTCCGCCGCCGACCGGCCTGCGTTACTGCATCAACTCGGTGTGCCTGGACCTCGTTCCGCGATAAACATTTTTTCTTTGGCGAGGGAGCAAGTTCCCTCGCCACAGAAGCGGTTATCGTTTGATATCGGCCTATCATTCTGGTCAATTAAATTGCACGCAATTGAATTGATCACTATGTTTATCCTTTCTTTCCGTTATCGAGACACTGCCATGAGCAACAACCTGCTGAGCATCCCTTGCACCACCATCAAAGGTGAGCAAAAGACCTTGGCCGATTTCGCCGGCAAGGCCATTCTGGTAGTCAACACCGCCAGCAAGTGCGGCTTCACCCCACAGTACAAGGGCCTGGAACAGCTCTGGCAGCAGTACAAGGACCAGGGATTGGTGGTGTTAGGCTTCCCCTGCAACCAGTTCGGCAAGCAGGAACCCGGTAACGAAGGCGCGATTTCCGAGTTTTGCGAGCTGAACTTCGGTGTCAGCTTCCCGCTGTTCAAGAAGATTGACGTGAATGGCAGCGACGCCCACCCGTTGTTCGTGCAACTGAAACAACAGGCGCCGGGTTTGCTCGGTTCCAAGGGTATCAAGTGGAACTTCACCAAGTTCCTCATCGGCCGCGACGGCCAGGTAGTCAAGCGCTTTGCGCCGACCACCAAGCCGCAGGACCTGACCCAAGAGATCGAAGCCCTGCTCAAATGACCGTCTCCCTGGCGCTCGATAATCAACTGTGTTTCAAGCTTTACGCCGCCTCCAGGGCGGTGACCCGCGCGTACAAGCCGATGCTCGATCAGTTGGGCCTGACCTACCCGCAATACCTGGTGATGCTGGTGTTGTGGGAGTGGCACGCCACAGCGCCGGCGCAGCCCACGGTCAAGGCGTTGGGGGAGCGCTTGATGCTGGATTCGGGCACGTTGACGCCGCTGCTCAAGCGCCTTGAGCAACTCAGTCTGGTCAAGCGCCAGCGCAGCGCCAAGGATGAGCGGGAGGTGCACCTGAGCCTGAGCGAAACCGGTGTGCGGCTGCGTGACCAGACCCATGGCCTCAAGACCCGGCTGCTGTGCGACAGCGGCATCGACCTGAACCAGGCTGACGCCTTGCGCGAGGGCTTGGACCAGTTGCTTCGACAGATCAGAGAGTTGTCGTCTTCGGCACCCACAGCTCAAGCAAACCACTGAGTTCCTCACGACGGAACGGCTTGGCCAGGTAGTCATTCATGCCCGCGGCCCGGCAACGCTCGCGCTCTTCGGAGAGCGCGTTGGCGGTCAAGGCAACGATCGGCAGGTCCGGCCAGCGCCCGCTGCGACGGATCTGCCGACTGGCCTCGTAGCCGTCCATCACCGGCATATTGCAGTCCATCAACACCAGGTCGAAGCGTTGTTCCTCAAGGAGTTTGAGCGCCTCGCCACCATGGGCTGCGACGATCACCTCACATCCCAGTTTGCTGAGCATGCCCTTGGCCACCAGTTGGTTGACCGGATTGTCCTCCACCAGCAGGATGCGCGCCCTGTGTGCCAGGGGTGCGGCTTCCATCTGGATCGGGTCGAGGATCAGTTGCGTGTCGCTGCGCAGGTTACGTTGCAGGATCTGATACAGCGCATTGCGGCTCAGCGGTCGCGCCTGTTGTTGCAGCGGCGCGAGTGCGGTGACTTCCTCGCTGGGCATGAAGTTGCCATAGGCGGTCACCAGCAGGATTGGCGCGCTGAGGGTGGGACGCAGGCGAAACAGGCATTCCGGGCAGTCGGTGATCAGCAGGTCCGGGGTTTGCCCGCTCACGTCATCGTCTTGCGAGTAGCAGCGGGGTGTCAGCCCCCAGTGAGGCAGCAGGGTGGTAAGCAGTTCGGTGAGGCCGCTGCCGGCATGGGTAATGGCGATGACCTCACCCTTGAGCGGCAGTGGCTGGACGGCGGGCAAATGGGTTGGCAGCGGCAGGTCGGCGCAGAACTGGCTACCGAAGCCCACTTCCGAGCTGATGCTCAGTCGGCCTTTCATGGCCTCACACAGGTTGTGCGTCAGCGCCAGGCCCAGGCCCGTGCCGCCGAACTGGCGAGTGATGCCGGCACCGGCCTGGGTGAAGGGCTGGAAGATCTTTACCTGGGCTTCCTGCGCAATGCCGATGCCGGTATCGCAGACCTCGATGCGTACCTGGCCCTCCCGCGCGCTGAGGCGAACATCTACCCGTCCGAAGCGCGTGAATTTCAGGGCGTTGGACAGCAGGTTGCTGACGATCTGTCGCACACGGGTCGGGTCGCCCAGGACCTGGGCGGGAAACTGCGGGTCGATCAGGCATGTCAGTTCGACACTCGGCGCGGCGTTCTGCGACAACAGGTTCGCGGTGTCTTCCACCAGAGAACCCAGGTCGAACGGGATGCGCTCCAACTCTAACTGGCCAGCGTCGAACTTGGACAGGTCGAGGATATCGTTGAGCAACTCCACCAGCACTTTGCCCGAGTCATGGGCAATGGACAGTTGCTGACGCTGCTCGGCGTTGAGTGGGCTGTCGAGTGACAGCGCGATCATCCCCAGCAGGCCGTTGAGCGGTGTGCGGATTTCGTGGCTCATGTTGGCCAGGAAGGCCGCCCGTGCTTGGGCCATGCCAAGCGCGTGGATCTTCGCCGCCTCCAATTCATCGTTGGACTGGCTCAACCGCTGGTTGCTGGCCTTGAGCTCCAGGGTGCGTGCGGACACGATGTCTTCCAGTTGCCCCAGGTATTCGGTCAGCCGATCTTCGGCGTGGCGGCGTTGCTGGATCTCCGTTTCCATGTTTTCGAACTGCTGGTTGGCAACGTTCACCAACACGCCGATTTCATCGTGCTCGTGGCCGGGCGGGCAGTCCAGGCGTGCCTGTCGGCGGTTGCTCAGCTCGCGGATGATGCGCACCAACGGCTGGGTCAGCATCACGTAGAACAAGCCCAACAGAATGCCGGTCAGCAACAGGCTGCGGACGAAGCCGTTGAGCAGGGTGATCTCAGCACGGCGCAGGAAGCGACTGCCAAAAGCATAGGTGTCCACGTCCAGGCGCAGCACACCGAGGGACTCGTTGGGCATGTGGCTGAGGAACAACCGGTCTTCAAACTGACGGTTGGCGCCGAACAGGAAATCGCTGACGGGGCGGTAAGTGCTTTCTTTAGGCGGGCGGTCGACATCGGCCAGCACCACGCCGTTGTTGTCGATCAACTGGGCATGAATGATGGCGGGGGAGTGCAGCAGGCCCAAGGTCAGTTCCTGGGCCAGTTCGGCGTCGATGTTATAGGCGATGCGTGAGGCGGGGTTGTGGCTGATTTCGATCAGCGAGCGAATTTCACGGTTGATGGATGCGTCTTCGCTGGCATAATCAATGCCGATTTGGATCAGGCTGAGCAAGGTTCCCAAGACGAAACCGACCAGCACAGTCAATCTGGCTTGTTTATAAGACAAGCGGTGGGCGAACTTGATATCCATTGAGTGTTGAACCACTTCACGTTTCCCTTCGCCCGGCAAGCATAGCTGAACATCCACAGGCTCTGGCTTACCCGGCATGAATCGTTTTTTTACGCAGCCTCGTGCGGTCTGCCGCAGGGTTGCCAATACGCCATCTTTTGCAAGAACTTGCCAGAGGAATAATTGTGGATTCTCGATTGAGTGCTTTTCTTGAGCGAGCCGATGCAGTGCTCGCCCGCCTGGAACCCCTGTTGCCCGCGCCCCGCCAAACCATCGATTGGCGCCAATGCCTGGCTGCCCGCTGGCAGCGTGAAGGACGCAGTGGTTTCCTGCTGCCGCTGGACGTGAGCCTGGAGATGCGCCTGTCCGACCTGATCGGCGTGGACAAACAACGTGAAACACTGGCGCGCAACACCCAGCAATTCATCGACGGTCTGCCCGCCAACCATGCACTGCTGTGGGGGTCGCGGGGCACCGGTAAATCGTCCATGGTGCGCGCCTTGCTGGCCCAGCACGCCAAGGCCGGTTTGCGCCTGATCGAAATCGAGCGCGACCATTTGGCCGACCTGCCGCGTGTGGTCGAGCAACTGGTCAAGCTGCCGCAGCGGTTTATCCTGTTCTGCGACGACCTGTCGTTCGAGGCCGGCGAAGGTGATTACCGCGTGCTTAAAAGCGTGCTCGACGGGTCCCTGGAGCAAGCCCCGGAAAACGTGCTGTTGTATGCCACCTCCAACCGCCGCCACCTTGTGCCGGAAAACCAGAGTGACAACGATAACTGGAAGCGCGTGGATGGCGAGTTGCACCCAAGCGAAGCGGTGGAGGACAAGATTGCCCTATCCGACCGTTTTGGCTTGTGGCTGTCGTTCTACCCCTTCACACAAGAGCATTTCCTAGATGTGGTGGAGCACTGGATCGGCGAGCTGGCGAACAAGGCCGGTTTGCAGTGGCAGCGCGATGAAGCCCTCGACATCCTGGCCGTGCGCTGGGCCACCGGTCGCGGCAACCGCAACGGCCGTTGTGCTTATCAGTTCGCTCGTTACTGGGTGGGCCTCAAATTGCTGGAGCGTCAATCATGATCGACCTACAAAGCGCCGGCACGGGCCTGGATGGCTATGCCATGCTCTGCGCGCAGTTGGAGTCGCTGCTGGCCGATGAGCGGGACTTCATCGCCAATAGCGCGCAGTTCTCAGCGTTCCTGTTCAACCAGTTGGATGACTTGAATTGGGCCGGCTTCTATCTCAATCGTAATGAAGAACTGGTGCTCGGCCCGTTCCAGGGCCAGATCGCCTGTGTGCGCATTCCGTTTGGCCGTGGAGTGTGCGGTGCCGCAGCCGCCTCGCGGCAGACCCAGCGCGTGGAGGATGTGCATGAGTTCCCAGGGCATATCGCCTGTGACAGCGCGTCCAACAGCGAGCTGGTGGTGCCCCTGGTCAAGGACGGCAAACTGATTGGCGTCCTTGACCTCGACAGCCCGTCGCTGGCGCGTTTTACCCTCGAGGATCAGACCGGTATTGAACAACTGGCGGCGATTTTCCTTCGCTCGACCGACTGCTGATCATGGGAGGGGCGGTTCCCGCCCCTCTACTGTCCCTTCAGACCGTGAAGTTGCATTTTCAGCAACCTCTCCAATTCCAGCATGAGCTTTTCCAGGGATTTCGCCCCGGCTTCGATCAACGCCCAGTCATCGCCGCGGGTACACGCCTGTTCAAGGGTTTCGCACTGCCTGGCAAGGGGACCTGCCTGGACAATGCGTGCAGCACCCTTGATTTTGTGAGCCTGTTCGGTGATCTCCTGAAGCGGGGCGTGAGCGCTGATCAGCGCCGTCATTTCCTGGCGATCGTGCTGACTGCTGCTCAACAGTTCTTGCAGTAAACGCCAGCTCAACTGCGGGTCGCCGCCGGTCAGGGCCTCAAAGTTGCCAAGGTCCAGGTGCAGGTCAGTGGCTTGCGGGGCGATCTTCGCCAGTTGCCGTTCCAGTGCCGTGAGGCTGATCGGTTTGAACAGGCAGTCGTTCATGCCTGCTTCGGCGCAGCGTTGCTTCTCTTCAGGTTGGGCATTGGCGGTAAAACCCAGTACCACGCAGGACGCCAGTTGCTCGCGTTGTTCGTACTCGCGGATCGTGCGACTCAGCTCGTAGCCATTCATGACGGGCATGTTGCAGTCGGCGATCACCAAATCGAAGTGTTCCTGGCGCCAGGCCTGGAACCCGGCGGCACCATTCTGGGCGGCGGTGAACTGATGTCCCAGGTAGCCTAGTTGCTGACACATCAGCAGTCGGTTTGCGGGGTGGTCGTCCACCACCAGCACGTTGAGTACGGGCGCGACTACGGGCGCCTCGGGTTTCTGCTCAGCCGCTGGCTGTTCCGGCTGCAGGCGGGTCATTTTCAGGCTGACATGCGCCTGTGTGCCCACCATGGGCACGCTGCTCAGGCTTAACTGCCCACCCATCATTGCGCAAAGACTGCGGCAGATCACTAGCCCCAGGCCTGCGCCACTCCTGGCCAGTTGTCCGGAGTTGTCGGCTTGGGCAAAGGGTTCGAACAGGCGCAACTGATCATCCCGGCTGATGCCTATCCCGGTATCCTCGACCACCAGTTTCATCTCGACCTGTTGCGCCAAATCGGTGGGCAATACCTGCACCTTGATTTTCACCTGGCCGCACTCGGTGAACTTGATCGCGTTGCTGACCAGGTTCGACAGTACCTGCTTGAAGCGCAGCGGGTCGATCAGGACCTCGGTGTTATCCAGGTCAGGTAAGAACTCAAGGGACAGGCTGAGGGTTTTCTGACGTGCCAGGCCATCGAAAACACGCACCACCGATTCGATCACTTCTCGCAGATTGACACGCTCCGGCGCAAGGCTCAGGCGGCCTGACTCGATGCGTGCGATGTCGAGGATATCGCCGATCAGCTCTAGCAGGTCCTTGGCCGAGTTGTATGCCACCTCGATAGCGGGGCGATCAAGATGGCCCTGATCGGCTCGCTTGAGCGTCAGTTCGAGCATGCCGATCACTGCGTTCATCGGCGTGCGAATTTCATGACTCATGGTGGCGAGGAACGTGCTTTTGGCTCGATTGGCTTCATCGGCGCGTTCTTTGGCGGCGCGGATTTCATCGAACAGCTGGCGTCGTTCGCTGATGTCGATCCAGCCGCCAATGATGCCTTGCACTTCCCCGGTAGAGTCACGGTAGGGCAGGATCCAGTGGTAGATCGTCAGTTTCTTCCCCTGGATATGCAGGGTGCGGTCCAGGATCAGCGGGTTGCCCTCAGCCATCACCCGCTGGTAATCGGCATGGTACTGCGTCGCGTCGGTTTCAAGGGCCGTGCTCATCTGGAGGGCGTTTTTGCCGATCACGTCTTCGCGCTTGACGTTGAACACCTGCAAGTAGCTGTCGTTGCAGGTCTGCAACAGGCCTTTGCGGTCACGTACATAGATCGGGTGTGGGGTTTCATTGACCAGCGCACGCATGAACTCGAATTGGTCACTGAGGGCGCGCTCGGCCATCTTGCGGTGCTTGATCTGGCGGCGCATGTAGGCGTTCCAGCTCAGGGATATCAACAGTAAAAGCCCGGTGCCGATGATGATACGGGCGATCAATTGGTGATAGTTGCGCCAGTAGCTATCGGAGGCTGCGGTATAACCTCGCCAGCGACTGTTGATGATGCCCAATTCATCCGGAGCGATACTCAGCATGGCCTTGTCGAGAATTGAGCTGAGTTCGGTGGCGTTGCGCGAGGTAGCCAGTGAATAGGTAGCGGGCATCGTGCCGATACTGAAGCTGATCTGGACCTTATCCTGAAAAATGGAGGAAGAGAGGTAATAGTTGGCGATCACCAAGCTGTTTACCGCGCCGTCGACCTGCCCTTGCACCAACAACTCGGCGGCCTTGAAATTGTCGCCTGTTTCCACCAATTGAATCGTGGGTAAGTTCTCGCGCAGGAACCTTGCCATTGGGCTGCCTTGGGTGACGGCCACACGTCTGCCTTCCATTCCCTCCAGACTGGTTGGGGCCTGGTTTTCCTTACGTGTCAACATTACGTAGGAGTTTTCCAGATAGGGGCGACTGAAGTTTAACTGGGCCTCCCGTTCGGTGGTGGGAATGATAGCGCCGATGATGTCGGCCTTGCCGGCGTCGACCTGTTCGATCATTGACTGAACGACGCGCTCACGCTGGATCTCGAAACGTAACCCTGTACGCAGGCGAACCAGTTCCAGCAAGTCAGCGGTGATGCCGCGAAAGTTGCCGTCGGCATCGAAGAACGTCAGTGGCGCGAAGGTTTCGTTCACGGTCACCTTGACCACCGGGTGGTCCTTCAGCCAGCGCTCCTCACGCGCGGTCAATTGCAGCTTCTGGTCAGTCAGCAGGATATCGCTGCCGGCGCTCCAACGTTTGGCGATCGCTTCCCGTTCGCTGGTGGGCACGGCCGTCAGCACGGCGTCGACAATACTCAACAGCGTCTGCTGGTGCTGGGGCATGGCAAAGCTGAATCCATAGGCCTCATGCTTGCCGAAATTGGCCATGCGGATGTTCTTCAGGTAGCCCTTGTTGATCATGTAATGGGTGGAAATGGTATCGCCCAGGAACACATCCGCCTGGTCGAATGCCACCGCATTCAAGGCATTTTGATAAGAAGGGTAGATGCGGACGATCGCCTCGGGGTACAGCTTTTCCACCTCGCTCAGCGGCAGGTAGTGGTAGACCAGCGCCAGGCGCATCCCGGCCAACCCATTGTTCAGGCTGCGGGTCTCACCTTCGCGGGTGACCAGGACCGGCTGGTCCACTGCGTAGGGCTCGGACAACGTGAGGTTCGGGTTTTCCGCCTCAAAACCGTTGGAAGATCCCAGCAAATCGATATCTCCCGCTTCAAGCGCGCGGATCGCGGCCTCTCGGGAGGGGTAGCGCAAGACTTTCACCGGCAAGGCCAGCGCCTTGGCCAGCAGGCCGGCGTAATCGGCGGTGAGCCCCTCATAGTCGCGACCGCTGGAGGTGAGGTCGAAAGGGGGATAATCAGGCGCCGCAGTGCCCAGCACCAACGCTCGCTTGTTTTGCAGCCATTGGCGTTGAGCCTTGTTCAGGTGGGTTTCCAGTTGAACCGAGCCTGCACGGCTCAACAAGGAGAAATGTTCCGAGCCCGTCGGCTGGTTCGCAAGTACGACGGCACTGAAGCACAAGCCGGCACTTAATGTAATCAGATAGTCCTTTATACGCCTGGGCATCCGCTTTCTCACACTAGCGCGTTTCGTTTTGCCATCTCGATAAGTTCTACCAAGGATTTGGCTTGAAGTTTCTGCATCAGCCTCTTTTTATAAGTGCTTACTGTTTTGTTACTTAAAAACATGCCTTTGGCAATTTCCTTGTTGGTTCGCCCTTGTGCAAAAAGCTGCAAGACCATGAGTTCCCGGTCATTGACGGTTTTGAACAATTCAAGTTCTTGGGATTCCACGCCGTCTGCACCATTGGTATTCAGTGCCTGGCTGGGAAAATAGTTGTAGCCGGATAATACCGCGCGAATGGCGCTCAGCAATTCACTCAGGTCGCCTTCCTTGCACACGTACCCGTCCGCGCCGGAGCGCATGCAGCGTGTAGCGAACAGGGTAGGTGACTGGGCTGTCAGGATCAGGGTTTTCATCGGCGTGTTCATGGCATTGAAGCGGCAGAGCACCTCGAGCCCATCCAGCTTGGGAATGCTGATATCCAGAATAATCAGGTCAGGCAGGCATTCGCGGACCATTTGTATGGCGTCGCAACCGTTATCTGTTTCGCCCACTACTTTGTAGCCTTCGTGCTCCAATAACATTCGAATGGCGAGCCGTATAACCGGGTGGTCATCGATAATAAAAACTGAGTTCATGATCACATTCCGTACAAGTGCAAATAAAGCGGGCACATTAGCTCAGAAGAGGACGGAGGAGCATGAGTCAAGGGCTGAGTAGATATAAAACAGGAAAAGTCCTACATCAAAAGAGGTAGCGGCCTACCAGTTTGCGAGGCTTAGTGAAGCGCTACCTCACGGTTTTGGACGTGAACAAGCTAGAGGCTGCCGTTGTGGATTTAACTGGCTCTTTGCAGTCATATTTCGTCTGCACATGATGTTTAATTCCTACATTTTTAATTTGAAGAGTGGACGGAGCAAGTGCGCAAACTCTTCCTTGTTCAGCGGCTTTGATAAATAACCGAGTAGAGGCAGGCCACGTTCCATGGCTTGGGTTATCAGGCTGGCAAGTTCTGTTACCGGTAAACCACTCAACAGGATGGCGGTCGTGGTAAGGCGTCGGCGACTGGCGATTTCAATCAGTTCGAGCCCCGGTAAGTCGGGTAGGCATTGGTCACACAAGATAATGTCGAAGGGCACTTCGGCCTGCGACATCAAGCAGATTGCCTGCTCGGCGCTTTCGGCCGGAGTCAGTAGTGCGAACCCGAAGCTTCTGAGCAGGCATTGGGTGGCGAGGAGTTGAAACGGATGATCTTCCACCAGCAGGATACGGAGCGGGTAACTGGGCATTGGGGCCACGCGGTGAGTCAAGCATCGAGGGAGGGCGTGTAGGAACAGTTGGCCCGGATCGCCCAGAGCGTGCGTGATTATTCATCGGGTGGTTGTGCGAATTCGATCAGGCTGCTCTGTTACCGTCGTAGGTCGATTCTCCATTAAGGGGCAGGCAGCTTGATCGTGTTCGTTATTGAGGACTGGAACGCCCGGTCATTTCCCGCGCCATTTCGGTTGCATAGCTGTCGGTCATGCCAGCGATGAAGTCGATCATGCGCAGGAACGAAGTGTGCAACGGCCATTCGGGGTTCGGCGCGTTGTTGCCCAGCAGATCGAGAATACGTCGGTTCTTGAACGACGGCGTGCGTCCGCCATGCTGCTCCAGTGCCGCACCGCAGAACGCATTCAAGAGAATTTCCAGGGTGGTGTAGGCGCCAATCTCATGCAAGGTCTTGCGCTTGTCCTGGAAGATCTTCTTGCGCGCCATGTCTTTGGCATCCAGCACACAGCGCTTGGCTGGGCCATGCATGTGTTCAACCAGGTCGCCGGGCAGTGTTCCGGCGAGCAAGGCGTCCTGTTGCTCGACGAAGGCGCTCGCTGCGGCATTGGTCAAATGTTCGATGGCCTTGCCACGCAGGATCGCCAGCTTGCGTCGGCGGGAGTCCTGGGCGCCGAGTTGACGATAGGTCTGGGGTAGGTCATCGCCCACCAGGTTGAGCAGCAGGGACTCGACTTCGGCGTACTCCAGCAACTCCATTTCCAGGCCGTCTTCCAGGTCGATCAGGGCGTAGCAGATGTCATCTGCCGCCTCCATCAGATACACCAGCGGGTGCCGGGCCCAGCGTTGCTCTTCGAGTTGCGGCAGGCCGAGCTTGTGGGCGATCTGCTCGAGGATTGGCAACCCACTACGATCAATTAGGCAACCAAATAAAAACAACTCAAAGCATTGATTTTATTGGGTTTTTTGTAAAACATGCTTTCTGTGCTGGATTTGGTGTGTGACATAGGGATTGACCTACAAGTGGTGCGTTATAGCGGCCCGGTAGGAACGGTATGACTGGTAGGAACGTTCGCACCAGTAGGAACGGTATGACCGATTAGAGGGTGAGAAGCCTCCTACCGGGTAGGAATAGTAAGACCAGTAGGAAGGGTAAGAAAGCTCTTACCGGGTGCGATGGGTAGGAGTGGTGTGACCAGTGCGAACGGTAGGAAGCGGTAAGAGTGGTAGGAACGGTAGGAGCTATCGCACCAGTCATACCAGTAGGAACGGTGAGAACAGTATGACCAGTGCGAAGGGTGCTACTCGGTAAGAAGAGTGGGAAGGGTAGGAACGGTAAGAAAGGTGGGATGTGGTGCGAATGGTGAGAACGGTATGACCAGTAGGAAAAGTATGACCGGGTGCCACCAGTAGGAACGGTATGACCAGTATGACCCGGTGCGAACGGTAGGAATGGTGGGAAAGGTAGGAAGAGTGTGACCCGGTGCGATGAGTAGGAAAGGTAAGAACGGTAGGAATGGTATGACCGAGTAGGAACAGTAAGAAAGAAATTAAAGAAATTTACAAATTATTTTCAATAGTTGTTTTGTTGAGAATAAAGCAAAAAATCGGTAGGAACGGTATGACCGGGTAAGAAAAGTAAGAGCAAGCTATTGAAAGTATTTTATTTAATGTTAAAACATTAGATATACAAACAAACAAACAAGGAGAAATACAAATGAATATAATTAACAAGCTTGCTTTTCTTGGTAAAGCAATCGTAATTCACAATGATAAAGGGGGTGTTGGTAAGTCAACACTGAGCATCAATATTGCATTCGCAATTCATCAAATGGCAGGTTTGAAAGGTCAGCTTGTTGATACTGACCCACAAAAAACATCAGTGGCTTTCATGGATACAAGATTGGTAGCTGGCGATAATTCTATTAAATACGTTTCCAGAGAAACAGCGGTAAAAGCAAATTTCTTTAAGGAGCGTGAGGATTTTGAGTACATTGTTTTTGATACACAAGGTGCGGATTCACCCGCTGGCCGAGAAGTTATGACAATTGCAGACTATTTAATAATTCCAGTAAATGCTTCGGGTTTCGTTGTGAATAAGCTTGAAAAAATGCTTGAAAAGGCTGTCTTGTGTAAGTATGACAATGAAGACCAAAAAACATTCATTGTTTTCAATATGGTAGAGAAAAAGAACAAGGCTTTGATTAGGAAGCACAAGCTTCAAGTTGAGTGTATTTTGAACAAGGTACTTGAAAAATATGGTGCGACAAAAGATGAGGTAGAAATATACATTTGTGAATCTACTATCTCGGCTAAGCCAGCTCTTTATGATGAAATGAACGATGGCAAAACAATATTTGAGATAGCCACAGGTAAGACACTAGAGCTAATAACGGCTGAATACACTGGTTTGCTTTCAGAAATTCAATCAAAAGTTAACAATAAAATTGAGGTGGCAGCATGAGTAATTGGAAGAAAAGAGTTGAAGAGCAAGGCATTAATTCAAGTAATTTCGTAGACCTTGCAATATCTGGCGGAAAGCTTGCACAACAAGCTGAACCAGTAGCTTTGAAAGTCGTTGAGACGGTCATTGCACCAGAGCCAGAACCTGCAATTGAAGTTCACGCTGATGCTGGTAGCCTTGAAGCTCTCATGAAAGAATTGAAAGACATTGAGAGTGGTAAGAAGAAAGCCGGTAAGCACAAGAAAATTTCAATCAGTATTGATGCAGTCACTCACTTGAAGATTGAAATCATGAAGAAGAAATTTGAAGAAGGTTTCTTCATGGAGGTTCCATTCTCCAAAGTGGTAGGTTCAGCTATTGATGAGCATTATGATACGAAATACAGAAAGAACAAAAAACCAAAAGCCCCGTAATGGGGTTTTTTGTTGTCTTGAAAAAATGCTTGTAATTGTCTATATTGTCTTATTGATGAATAGATAAGGTGTGTGTATGAGCAGCATGAGTTGGGATAAATTGCTGAATAACACTCGCCTTGGCGGGCGTCCTCCCAAATCAGAGATAGGCCGTTCACCCTTCCATTCTGACCATGATAAGGTCATCTTCTCCGGGGCTTTTAGACGCCTTGCAAGAAAGACTCAGGTTCACCCATTAGCTACCAATGACCACGTTCATAATCGCCTCACACATAGCTTAGAAGTCGCCTGTGTGGGTAGAACGCTTGGTGTGAGAGTAGGTCAAGAACTACTGAATGAACGTCTCATAGAAGACAAGCATTCAGCCTCAGACATTGGCGATATTGTCCAGACGGCTTGTTTAGCTCATGACATTGGCAACCCTCCCTTTGGTCATACTGGTGAAGAAGCTATCAGGCATTGGTTTTCAACTGATGCTGGTGCAAAGCTCATAGAGAATTTACCGTTCAATGAAGCTACTGACCTTCGTAGATTTGAAGGTAATGCCCAAGGTTTCCGGGTATTAACAACCTCTGAATACCATCCCTATGATGGTGGAATGCGTCTAACCTATGCGTCTCTTGGGGCATTCATCAAATACCCTTGGCTTGCCGGTGATGCAATCCAGAACAAACGGCCTATCCAGAACAAATACGGAATCTACGTTTCTGAGCTGGGTTTGTTTGAAGAAGTAGCAACAGCATCTGGAATGTTAAAGCGGGGTGAAGACTGGTGGTGTCGTCATCCTTTGGCCCATTTGATGGAAGTGTCTGATGACTTCTGTTACGCCATTCTTGACCTTGAAGATGGTGTAGAAATGGGCATTCTTGAATGGGATAAGGTGTTTGAAATTCTGTGTCTGGTGCTGGGTGATGAACAGAAGAATCAGCTAGTCAAAGAAATTCAAGGCATGAAGGTTGGTCGTCGGCTCTCTATGGTTCGTGGCAAGGTCATATCAGCCTTTGTTGATGCCGGGGCTGCAGCTTTCATGAACAACCATGATGCAATCATGTCAGGCAACGTCAACGGAATCTTTGACCTTTGTGATAAGAACGTTCGTGATTGTGTCAATGCAGCCAAAGAGCTTGCCCGAGACGAAATCTTTCAACATCCGCGTAAGGTTGAATTAGAGATAGGGGCATACAGCACCATTTCTACTTTGTTGAACGTGAGCTGTTCAGCGGCCTTGGATTACGTCAAGAAGGGGTCTGCTGATGATTCTAAGACCCGTAGAGTGGTAGACCTGCTGGGACTCGACCTGAACACCATTGATAAGAGCTGTGGTGTCTCAAAGGAGTATGCAGCTATCAGACAGGTTCTTGATTACGTCAGTGGTATGACTGATAACTACGCTATGCACCTTGCACGTCAATTCAATGGATTGGGTATTGAGCGTTAGTGAATCATCTGAAAAAGATAAAGCCCCTTAATCGGGGTTTTTTGTTGTAGGTCGAAAAGTAATTAGCTACGAAACACAAAGCTTTTATCACCAGATGCTTTTGACCTACCTAAAAGCCCACTGATTAGATTAGGTAATACTCAACTGGGTTTTCAGTGAAGACGTGAAGCTTCGTGATAGCCTCATAATTCACTTCTAAGCCGCTTCTTGTTCGCCTGATGAAGTTAATGCTGAACTGAACAATTGGGCTTTCAAATGACCTGTATTCTTCAATGTGTTTAACAATGTCATCGTCAATTGACTTGATGGCGTGGGCTGGTGCGTTCAACTCTCTGAGCTTGTAAGTAACCATCAGTCTAAATTGCTTGATGACTCTCAATTCATTTACTTTGTCTTTGTTCATGATAAGTCAATTATTGTTCTATTCATTCTTGCACAAAGTAACCATTCGTCAATGATGTTTAAATAAAATATGGTATTCGTATTGTATAATCAGAATTAAGTGATATAACTTCTGAAAAGGAGAATTTTAATGAATACAAAATACACTGTAATTAAAGGTTTTATGTTGTCACTGGTTATGCTTCCAATCATGGCTTTTGCAGAAACCAATACAGACATTATCAATCCTGAATGCAGTCAACGTATGGAGAAAGTAGAAGCGGTTCTAGATGAAGCTCATGCTAATAATCAGTTCATGATGGTAAAGCTAAACAAAGCTAACCCATTCAACCAAAATGATGAAACATGCAATGTGAACTTCATCGTTGAGCTTAAAAGTGAGAAGGGTGTAGATGATTTAGTAAATCAATTTCAATCATATATGCACGAAAAGACACAAGCAGAATTCAATAACCCAATCGTCAGCAAGTAACAAGTGAATGATGTTGAGAAAATTTAATAGGGTATTCATATTGTATAATCATTTTGGTGGGGTATTATAGTATTAGAGGTATTAAACAAATGAATAAATTAAAACAAATCGTAGTGTTAAATTTTTTAACTGCTTTATCTTCATTATCATTTGCTGGTCAAGATTTACAAAGGTTTACTCATAAAGAATGTGAATTATCTGGAATTGAGTTTAAAAGGGCACTAGACGCCGCTCATGCTGAAAAAGAGTTTTTGGATGTGGTCATAACAAAAGCACAAGCATCTGAAATTTATAATAACCAATGTGTAGTCAATGCAGTTTACAATGTTAACTCAATTATGGAGGTTAGAGAGGTTCATGCAAAGCTGATGAAGTATATGAAAAATAATTCTGATGTGAGTTTTTCGCAGAATTTATACGCTAACAAAATGTGAATAAATAAGCCTTCAAATGAAGGTTTTTTTATTGATTTATTTTAGTGAATTTGCTTGTGTTTAATTGCAATAGGGTATTTATATGTTACAATATAACTATACCAACAACAAAAGGAAAACATGAAAAAATCAATACTCGCAATAGCATTATCAATCACTGCATTAACTTCTACAGCACAAGCTGGATTCATGTATCAATTACCACTTGAAGTGAAGGGCGGTGGTTCACTTCCCAACGGAACAATTTCATTTGGTAATCCTGTTGTTTCTCCCCCAGTTACAGAACCTTCTATACCTGACCCTGTAGAACCTTCAATACCAGTTATACCTGACTTGTATGGAAAGGTTGACCCTACGTGTAACCCGTTTTTAGAAGGTAATCGAGATACAATAGACCTTAGTAACAGGGAGCAGGATTGGGGTAATGGTTTCTCAGATAACAACTATCCAGATGGCGGCACAAATTCATATATACCATGTAAGTTAAAACCATCAGAAGATTCAAAGGTAATTGCACGATTTATGCATATATTACCTACTGCAGCAGACGAATGTACAAATGACATATTGGTGTCTTCTAACAATTGTAAGGTTTGGGGGAGAGTAGCTGTGTTTAATTATAAAGTTACTAAATTGACTGGTGGAGGATATAATTTGCAATCAAGCATGGTTGATATACAATCTTTGTTCCACGGCGTTGTTAGTAAAGGTTTTGCCATGTCGGATGTTGATAGAATAGAGTTTGATGGAGTTCCTTGTAGTAATTTAACTTACCTAGTAACAGAATTAGGATTTTTTAAATTAACATCTACAACTCCATACTCTGGTTGTACTTTCCCTTTAACACATGACCAACTCATGGAAAAGGCAAATAAAGAATTCTTGATTGAGATATTTAAGAAGTAAATAAAAAGCCCTCAAATGAGGGTTTATTTTTTTGTCTTGAAGGTTGGTTTGCTGGCTAACGTTTGCTTCACTTCCTGTTTGAAAACAAATGACGTTATAGCGTTATGAATGTATTTCATTTCTAGAACTGACATACCTGCGGGTGTGAGCAAGAATTCTAAGTCACCCACACAAAGCTCAATCTCGTCTTCTACCTTCGCTACATAACCTTTACCGTCAATCACTGCCACACAATGAGCGTCAGAAACAATGAACGTCACGTTCAATCCAGAATCGGTTTTAATGGTAGTCACCTTGTTGACTACAGAATCGTTCAAATCAACGCTGAATTTGTTCAAGACATGCTTCAAGTAATCTATCTCTGTGCCAACCGTAGCAAGGGTGAAAACGGTGTTGATAGCTGACAAAGCTCTAACGTTGTTTTTCGTCGTGTTCATGGTTCTGATGCCCCACGCCGCTAGGTTGAATAAAGAACTGTTCACAACCTTTGGAAGCACGGTGATGAGGTTGTGGTCAGTGTATTGATACCCGTGGTAAGCAACCGCTAGGAAGAGGTGGTAAATCAACGGGTTTTGCTTGTAGCTGGTGAGATAGTCATATTTGCTCTGTGGGGCTTTCTGCCACGGCGAGACGTAAGCGAATTTGCTTGTAGACTTCTTGTATCGGTCTTTCCCGGCAAGGCTGCTGTGGCTCTCAAAGACGCTGAGCAATGGCTTAGGAATGAAGGCGGTGCCATTAGGATTAGCAGTGAGGTATTTATCAGTAGCTTCTACGAGCTTTCTAATGTCTTGTTCAAGCATTTCTTCTAATAGAACGATGTGTGATTTTGACTGAGTGTTTGTATTCATTGTTTCCTTATTTTGGTTTATATCTTAATTTTAACATTTGTATAGTATATTGCAATTGTCAGGTTGACAGGCACAAAAAAACCTTCGATAGAAGGCTTGATTGAAATTCAAGATGTTTTAGCAACCGCCAGTGAATTCATAGGTAAGGTGAAAAACGTTTTGATTCAAATTGTTTAGAATTATATTCAATTTATTAGCGTTTTTAACTTTGCATGTCTCATCAAATGATTTTCTAGCAAGGTAAGCATGAGCTATACATTTCTTTTCAGAGCTTGCGTTGAAAAATAATCCCCCAAAAGTGGCATCTGGATAATCTTCAATTTGAGCTTTGGCACTGATTGAGTTGTGTTCAGTTAAACATGACTGTTCTTCAGAGAATTCAGTTTCCCCACTACCACCTTCCACTATAGGGGGAACAACAACGATTGGTGTTGGTGGTAAACCAGTTCCGTCGCCAGCTTTCACAAAACGAATGCTCCCCTCTGGTAAAGCTCCACTTTTTGAATTGATGCTTTGAAGTGGCAAATTATATGTGTATGAAGCTTGGGCTGTGCCAGCCAAAATTGTTAAAATTGCGATTGTTAAATACTTGTTCATATGTCTCCTTTGTTTATTGTTTGTTAAGTTTTAATCTTTAAATTTTATATTGAATTGTCCGTTGTTTTCGGATTGAATTAAATCTTTAAAAAATTGTATGTCTGATTTGGTATAACTTGATGAATTTACAAAACTAAATTCCGAGTAATCACCAGAAAAAGATACTGGGATGATTACGTCTCTTTTTTGATTTAGGAAATACGCGATAGCTTTTGCCTTAATGTTGTCAGTAACAGCCCTAGGTGTAACGGTGCTGCAGTATCCAGTAAAGTTATAGTCTAAAGAAAATCCATATAACTGATTAGCATTAGCTAGACTGTTATAGTAAATGTTGTTCAAAGCTATACCAGCATCATCAACTTCGGTGTCTGAGCATAAAGGCCCGCCACGAACAATATCTAATGGGACAATACAAGTTTCAGTTGGGCTAACGATAAATTCACCGTTTTCGTAAAATGTAGTATCTCTTACAGCCATGAAAGGCTTGCCAGCAATCGCATAAGATGAAGTGATTGGCATTCCTGCTAATTGATGATTTGGCAAGGACGACATAAAGTCATTGTAATACTTGCTGCATTCTTCTTTTGCATCCTCAGTAATGGTTTCATCTGCCAACTGAACGTCATCAGGCGTCACTGGTTCGGTAATACCTACAGATGGTTTACCACCATTAAAAACGATTGAGTTTGTAGGTAGAGAACCACCATTGTCATGTTCTAAAGGGAGAAACACTTTATATTCGGCTTGTGTGGAACTGAAAGCTAATGATGCAATGATAATGGTTAAAATTGATAATTTCATATTAAATGTTTTTGTTATTTATTATAGTATTGCATGTAAATATCCTTTAATCAAATGATGCTACCATACATATTGTAATCTTAGACGCAAAAAAACCTTCTGTTGAAGGTTTTGTTGTTTAATTAATGATTAGAATATGGCAGATTCTTTTACCATCTGCTGAATTGACATTTCACACCTTCTCGTCATTTCAACCGCTCGGGCTTTTTCATAAGGATTAATCAAGAACTTAGCTAATGAATGGAATTCAGTTTCTTCCAACATTATTTTCACTAAGTCGCCATGCTTAGAATAGCTTTTTTTCACAGCTTTGATGGTGTCAGCTCTGTTGAGAAATAAAGCTTCTTGAAGGATGGTTTCAACGCCATCCAAATAATGGTTGAAGTTGTTTTCAATATAGATGTTGATTACTTTCTCTACGGCTGAAAATATATCGTGAGCATATGAAACTGTGAAATCGTTTCTGTTGACTTGTTCGGTAATTCTTTTGGCTGTTAAAGCTCCTGTATCAATGTTGTGTAGGACTAGATACATAATGCACCTTTTGTTGTTTGTTAATATTACTATAATACTTGTTTCTTAAATGTAAATAGTGAAATTGCAATTTATGTAAAATTATTTTATTGAAGATACAAAAAAACCAGCATGTGCTGGTGATTTGTTTTTCTTTAATGTAATTATTCATGCTCAAAAACGAATGGCTTATGATACTTGTAGTAACCAAGACGGTTTCTGTAATTCAATACAGCGTGATACATGCTCGATTCTATGAAGCTATCTGCAATGTCTCTTTCTTTGTCATTAAGGTAAGAGAAGCCAGTAGTGAGCTTGTCGAATATCTGCTTCAAATCATCTTCAAAGCTAGAATATAGCCATTCTGGATGGTTTTTAGCCGTTAAGAATGTATGGTTGATGAAAACCAGCGTTGCAAGGTTTTGCAAGGCGTAAACAACGTTTTCATCACCGCCAGTGGCTTTGAATGTCATGTGGTTAAAGCTGATGTACAATGTGTATCCAGCACCACTAAACATAAAGGTGGGTGCGTTGGTCAATGGTTCTTCAGCGTCCATTTCATCGAATTCAGAGAAGTCGAAATCATTCTTGTAGGTCGTTTTCTTTACTACTTCAGTTGCTGGAAGGGTAATGTCTAATTCTGTGAAATCGAAATCATCAAAATCATCAATTTTATCTTGTGTGGAAGGGGACGTATCAACTATTGCAAAGTCTTTCAGAATCGGTATGTCCTCATTACTTTTTGAATCTGTTTCAAAATCAAAATCACCTGAAAATAAATCATCTAAATTATCATGCAGCTCATTTACTGGTTTCGCATCAGATTCATCAACAGCTATTGATTCACTCGTACTCTTTGTGATGATGTGATTTGGCGAGACTAACAAAAACGGCAACTGCTTGTTTATTACATCCTTGTAGTCAGCAATGAAGCCTTTGCGGTGGTGTGGATTTGGCCCAATCTTATCTTCATAAAATGATTGAAAAAATCCTTGGAATATATTTTTCAATGATTGTCTATAAATCATTGAATTCATGGTTATGGCGTGAGTTTTGAGCATTTCACCAAACATGTTCAAGACTGTATGTCTAGTCTCGGTGTAGCTCTCATTATGCTGATACACGCTAGTAGCGGAATCGAAAGTAAATCTCTTAGATTTGTAGGTTAGTTCTAGCTTTAATCCTTTTTTCATAATTATCCTCTTGATAAACGGTTGATTAGTTCTTGCTCATCTTTTTCACTTTCAACAAATAGCTCAGGTAAGATAAATTCTTCTGGCACTAAGTCGCCTTCCATAAAGCTGAAATAGTCTTTTGCTGATAATCCAGACATTTCTATTGCATCTTCTGTTGTGTAGTATTCTTTATTCATATTGAATTCCTCATAGGTTTAGTGGTTGATTTGTTTTTGTTATCATCGTTAGCTGGTTTCTTGTAAGAGTGCTTAGTAGCCAAAGGTGCTGGTTCTACTTTTTCAGGCTCAGGTTTGCAATATAGGTGATAGATGTTATCGACCTTTAACTGTGCATCTATACGGGTCTTCATTGACTCAAAGCATTGTTGTGATTGACGCATAGCTTCGACTATAAGCAACGGGTTTTTCTTGAATGCAGGTAATGCCCATCCAAGGTTATAGGCGTCTTCGTTAGCGTTGTAGGCTTGCTGCTGCTCGTTATTGTCTAAACCATAGTGTCTGACTATCTGTTGAGCTGCTACGTTAACTAAAAGCTCTTCAAAGCCACGGTGGTAGTCTGCAAGATGATAGTTATTCAATGATTCACGATTGAGCTTAGTAAAATGTCCCTCTGCATGAGCGTCTTCATGTGCCGCTGTCGAAATGGCTTGCAGTGGACTCTTGTAACTTTCGTCTTCTGGAAGATGAATTATATTTTTACCAGCTAAGTAGAAAGCTTGAAAACCACCTCTAATGACAGGAATGTCTATGGACTTGTAGTAAGAGTCTTTGAACAAGATAAGCTCTTCGTGATTCTTGGCTATGAATTGAGGCTTCTTGAATTCTTCCAGCCATTTGATACGCGGGTCAGGCTTGTCTTCATGCTTCCATTCAAGCTGGTCGATGTTAAAGACGGTGACGGTCTTAGCCGCTCTACGCCAGAAGTGCTGTGGTTCGCCATTGGTGTCTAGGACTGGTTGAACAGCACCTGATTCAGACGTGGTTTCGATGGCCTTACCCTTCATGCCGAAACGCTGGATGATAGGGGTTCCCTTGGTGCCTTTTGGCATGGCAAAGCCAGTGTTGATAGCGTCGTTGAAGCTCATGTAGAGCGGGGCTTTAAAGCCTCTTGCTGACGTGTCATCTATCAAGAGAACTTGATTTTCATTGCCATACACATAACCCGTCTTAGGGTTCTTGCCGTTGAGCTGAAACACCGGGTCTTGCCAAGGTGGTATGCCTGAGCGGTCGTTGGTTTCTAAACGCTTAATGAGACGTTCACCAATCTGGATGAAAAGCTTCTCTGTTTCACCAGAAAATTGAATGTCATTCTTCTTGAATTTACCTTCTTTCCATTCGCCCGGTTCAAACACAATGTCACTGTGTTCATGTCTCATTTTCGGGGCTTCAGCTTCTCTGATGTTGAAGCTCAATTGCTTAGCTGCAACGTGAATGTTCTTTTCAATCAATTCTGAATGGAGATTGTCGAACTTTAAGCCTGTATCAGAAAATCCAGTTAAACCATGTCCAGCATCAATACGGAATTGGTTTTGTAATTCTGCGTACCTGATAAGGTTCTTGAACAGATGTTCTTGACCAGCCAGTGATGTTTTGAATTTTTGAAGGGCATAGGCTGGTGTGCATCCTTGCAAGTCATTTGAATCAACGTAGTCAAATTCAAAGCCTGTGGCCTTTTCAATTGATTTTACTTTGTCTGCTGGTAATGAATTTGCATGATTGATATAAGCACCTAAAGCCTTTATCTCATCAGGCTCAGTCTTATCATTGAATCCATATTTTGATTTGATGTAGTCGGAGACTAGACTATGAATTTCGTGTGGAACAAGTGGTATAAGTAATACGTTCTTGCTGAATAGTTCTTTGTTGTCATCAAAGAATGAGACAAATGTTTCAATCTCATCACCTAATCTTACAAGGTCAAGTTCTTCATTCATGATTATCCTTCTGTTGTTATTTCTAATATTATAATATAACTAAAAATGTTTACAAGAAAGGAAGGTTATTTAGATTGGCTGATTGACGAATAACAAAAAAGCCTATAAGGGCTTATCTTGTGTTGTATTTAATCTTGAATCGTTCGTGTTTGTTATCTTCTATCTTTTCAAAGCTTTTGCTCAGATGAGCTTTTAAGTCATTCATGGTGAGTGAAGCACTGGTGTAGTCGGTGTTCATGTTGGGCATGGTGCTTGCCTTTTCCAGACGTTCAAGCCCTTGCTTCAACAACTGGTCTTTACCCAACATTTTCTTGTCATCGAGGAATGCTAGGTAGGCTATGACTTGCTCAGTCGCTGCAGGGCAAAACTCATTGACCGGGCCATATGCATGCTCAAACTTCTCTACGGCGTTTTGAGCCTTGTGGTGGTAGTTGGATAGAAGAGAGTAGAGCGAGTTCCTATCAGCCACCATTGCCACCTTGGCGGCGTGTGGGAGCCTGAACAGGAAGGATCTCACTGCGTCCGGGTCGGTGTAGAGCTGCTTAGGTGAGAAGCCATGAACCTTAACCAAAGGGTCTGTCTCACGGTCGAATCTACGCTTGAAATCGGCCTGCTCGATCACGCTGGTTTCGTTGTTACGGTAGAGTTCGCATAGGTTGACTATCACCTTCTGAACGCTGAACGCCTTCACTGGTGCTGGTATAGGCTCAGGCATAGGGCGTTTTGAATCATGGTGGAATTTATCGCCTTGTTCACTCATCATTCCCAAGAGCGTTAGATTATCGTAGGTTGCTTCAAGGTTCACTCCTAAAAGCTGAACCTGATTCCCTCTACTATCAACAATGGTTTCACCAGTTTTGAAGGTCATGTCACGGCCTGACGCATTGGTGTACCAAATTTCCTTGTCTCTATCAGCAATGATGAAGGTTTCACCAGTCTGAAAAAAGCTGAATGAATCGCTTAAATCATTCGCGGTGATAAAATTTATTGGTTCAAGCAAATTTTCAGCTTGATACTCATCAGAACTATCAGGCTTGAAAAACTCAAATTCACCTTCGTTTAAAAGCTTTAAAGCAATAGTGTTAGCTTTTTCGTTGCTTAGGATATTATTGTAGATTTCAACAGGGCCATCATTGAAGTGATTAGGGCATCTGAACGTTAATGACTCTCCTAACGTGTTGTAACTGAATTGGATGGGTTCATGCTGCCATTTCTCTTGCCATGACATTTCCATGATTGTTGCCGGTGATTCACGGTTCTGGTCGTGATGGTACCTGTCACCTTGCTCACTCATCATCCCCAACATCTGCAGGTTGTCGTAGCTGGCTTCTAGGTCTACGCCAAGCAAGGTGGCTTGCTGGCCGTCCTTGAGGGTTATCTCCTGACCTGTTTGAAACGTCTCAAAACGCCCGGTAGCGTTCGTGTGCCATAGCTCCTTGTCTCTATCGACAATGATGATGTTTTCACCTGTCTGGAAGAAGCTGAAAGCGTCTGATAGGTCATTGAGCTTGATGAAGTCTAATGGGTCAGTCAATTTCTGAAATTTTGCAATCGTATTAAATCTAGCGGGATATTCTAAACAAATCTCTTTATATTTAAGCCTTCCTTGGCTGAATAGTTCTTTAACTTTAGAGTTCACAATATCGTTATCAAGGATTGCTGAGAAAAAAGGAACCGCATTGTGTATGGATTCGTTGTTTTGATAAACGGTAGTCAGTCTATCATTTTTGATTTCAAAGTGAATGTTGTTCTCAATGTTAGATGTGGTTTTTGCTTTTTGATGAATAAATGATTTTGCACTCATGGAAATTTAAGATGTTTGTTACTTAAGTATTATAATACTAATATAGATTAATACAAATCTAACAGGTATAAAAAAGCCCCCGATGAAGGAGGCTTTAAGAACTAAAGGAGGCGTTTAATTAGATGTAGTGTTTTTTAGTCTTCTTGCTAGCAACAGAAGCGTAACCAGCACCCAACATGTTACCAATGCCGCGATACATAGCTTTGTAGAAGCCACAAGCTTCAAGACCTTTCACAAATCCGATGAACAAAAGACCATAGCCCCAATTCTTAGTTAAAGAATAAACCGCTATGCTACCAACGAACATTGAAGCAATCATCATGGATGAACTGAACTCTTCAACATCGGTGATAATACCAACCAATTTACCCGAAAAGCCCATGAAGACCGTAGCAGCAATAACCGCAACACCAACGTTCTTAGGGTCTAACAATTTCCAATCAACTAAACCACTCAATACTAATGCAAATACACCAATCATCATTGCCCAAGAAACAATCCCCAAACCAATAACTTTAATATTCATACGAACCTCCTTTAAGTTCTTACTCTAATTATAACATATGAGTTCCAGAACTCAAGCGGATTACTGTAGTATTTACATATCAGGCACAACTTTATCATTGAGAAAACACATTAACTAATCAACTTCCAGTCGATACAACTTTAAATGAATGAACACTTACAAACTATTTAACTATAACTCCACACTATCCAACCCGATGTTAAGCTGCTACTCGACCTTTATAAGCTTTTGCCACAACTTTAGCTTCGTCTACACCCTGAACTCTCATGTCTTGTCTAGAAACATTGCCGTGCATGAAATGTTCTGCATGTCCATTAACTCTGCTCATCAAAGATGAAGTTATTTTATAGAATATTACAAAAACCAATGCTGACATTAATAAGCATATTACAGTGGCTTTTATTCCTGCTTCCCAACCAAACAAAGCACCAGAGAACTCATTCAAATCACCTACAACGTGTATCATGGTTGCTGTGAACACATGTGGAATCATTGTGAAAGCGAATGTTGCGTTTAAGCAAGCGAACAATAACTTCTCACAAATAATGATAATGGCTGTTCTGTCTAAGTCTCTTCTTTCTGGTTCAGCATCTAAATTTACAAACCAGCGTAGCATGATAGTGACGCTATCAAACATGATGCCTGTTATCATTCCCGCAAGGATAGCAAAGAAGACAAAGTAGTCAGACAATGGCAGTAGATACATGAAGAACTGTCCTGCTGCCGTCATGGCGTTGGCTGCCGTTGATACGACTGATGCCGCTCCATCGTTCAACTGACTGAACAACATCATTGTGTAAAACTCAGTATAGTTGCCGGTTTTCTCGTAGAATGAATCGGCAAACCCATCATCATTTGCTGCTAATGCTATTACACCACCACCAGCATCAGTTAAGACAGGTATGGCCCACGCAATCAATTTCTTTGATTGTGCGGCTTTCGCAAACATCCCAACAACCTTCTTCATCATCGTATATTCAACATTATCAGCTAGGCTTGTGCCTCCTTTACCAGCTCCCTTGAACTTGACTGGAGACTTGTTGATAGCTGTGGCTACTTTCAGTTGTGTGCCCACTATGCTCATCTTCAAGCCATAGGCATACATTTCATTATAGATGTTGCCGCAATCAAAACCATCATGCATAACGTTAGGGTGCTGCATACAGACCACAAATTTCTTTGACCCAGCGAAACCATCACGGCCTGAGAATCGACCGATTACGCTATTAAATGAGAATCCATTCATGCCATTGACTTTAAGGTCATGCCCGACTGTGAAAGCTCTCTCTATTTCTTTGAGTTGTAATTCACCTTGCACAACTGAAACCGGGAAGGTGGCTAATACTGTACCGCCAGCTTGGTAGAATTCTCTCTCATCAAGGATGTTGAAGTCAGCGTTGAATGTGTTGATGATTTTTTGTGCTGATGTGTTATCTACAATCTTCCTTCTTTTGTCAGAGACTGGAAGAGTTAGAAATTGTCTAAATTCATCATCCTTCATTACAAAGTAGCTGTTTAGGGCTGTGCTGCAAGCATAAGGAGAAGTGATGCTACCGCAATTATCTTGAATACATTGCTTGTAAAATTTCTCAGTATCTTCACTGAGCATCATTCTTTTCTGTTCATAGCCTGCTGAACAAATGAAAGCATTTCTATGTAGAAGTTGAGCTTGTTGTGTGTCTATGGAATCCATAGTCATGTTCTTGGCTTTGGTTAAATCATAAACAAATTCCCTGCTGATGCAATTCAATGCATAAGCTTTGTATTTTTCTAATTCCAATGTTGAGAAAAATCTTGTATCGACACCTGCTAGGGAATCTACGTTGCAGCTCGCGGAATTTTGATTGAATTTCGTGGTAATCGTTTGAGGCACAAGCCCTTTGCTGTAATTGGTAGCAATCTTGTCAGCATCTGTCACAAATTTAGATAGAGCTTCAGCAAGAGCTTTATCTTGCATGGAGGTGTAGTCAAACAAGCCATATTCCTTTGCTATGGTGATGCCTTTGTTGTCGAGTAGATAGGCTCCTACGAGCTTGCAGCGGCCATAAGAAGCTGATATTGACCTACCACCAGCGGTTTTAAGGATTTTAATAGAAGGGTCTTGGTCTTTCTCGCTGAATGAATTTGATTTAACGCAAATCTGGTAATCAAGAACATTAGCCAATCTTTCATTTTTGAATGAGAAGTCAGGGAATTTGACTGATATTTCTTTTGTCATTGCATTGGCTGCTTCCATTCTTAGATAACGAGTTGCCCAGTTCTCACTGATGGCAAAGCATGTCCAGATGATTAAACCTCCAATACCAACTGATATAGTGTATTCAAATAAGGAATGCATTTTCTTGACGGCAAAGTTTTGTGTTCTCACTTTGCTTGATGCCGCTAAGGCAAGATTCTTCTGAAACATTATTAAAAAAATTAGATACGCAACACCGCTCGTTACGAATATACCAACGACTACTCTAAGGTTGTCATGACCTTCACCAACGATTGATGGGATAGGGTTTGTGTTGTCCATGCCATTAACCCCTTCTTTTCCTGAACAGTTGTAGTCAGGAGCAAGGGAGTCACCTAAGAAGAGATATTTCCTATTCGTATGGTTGATGATTATTTGAGCGGCTTTACATCCTACCGCAGCTTCAATGATGTTGTTTTTGAGGTTTGTGTCAATCTTGTCTTGTGAAGTCGTGACGGCTTCATTATTGACTTCAGATTGAAGAGTTTTTTCGTAACAACCTGAGAGGAACAGGGCAAGAACGGCGACAATTATATATTTCATGTATTAATTGGATATTTATTAACTCATTATAATATATAAATGGACTATGGCAAATGATTAGCATATTTAAAAAGTTAAAGTTAAATATTTTGTCAGCAACTAACTGGTCAAAAAGCAACCAGTCATTTTAGCTTGGTACTACCGTTCGTCGGATTATTCAGGTTTGATAAATGTTAGTTATGTTTTTTGCCCTTCTACAAGCCCCGTAACTAAAGGCTTAAACAATAAATCTGTTTTTTGGCTACCACGCAACCATGCTGGAAGTCAATATATTTCTGTAGACAAATTAAATTTCAAACTATATATTTGGCTCGTCTTAACCAATCAGGGTTTTAAGAATGAAAAGATAAGGAACACTACATGACTAATAAGCTACCAGAAATGTCTACAGAACAAGAAGAGACACTGAATAACAGTGATATGAAAAATCATGAAGCTGTTAAAGAGAACGCACAAAACCAATTTAAAATGATTTTGAAAACTATTGACCAGCAGTCTAATGGTAAAGAGTATTTGAAAAACTTATACCTCAGTGCAGAAGTAATCAAGTTGGTTATCAAGGGATTAGAAGTGCAGGATGTTATAGATGTAAAAAGTAAATTTAGTAACGGATATCTGCGTGTAACATTAAACGAAAATGAATATATATTGAGAGAGCTGGTTGTTGGGGCATTGCTTGTAATCGTCAATGTAGCGGTGAAACTTGATATTGATCTTTCAGATTCTGCTGATATTGCATTAACTCTCTTAACTTCACTCCATGAATATTTAGAAATAACCTCTTCAAAAAGCGGGGTGATTGAAGGTATGAAAGTTGCCGTTAATCAATATTTAGAAGCTGTGATTGAAGTCTAAAAGCTTCTGCTAAATGAGCTTTATCATACATTTTATTAACTACAAAGGTAACGCATATATATAAATAATCGTAAGGAGATTATCATATGAAAACTATTAATGAGGCATTAGATACAGCAGAACAAGCACTAGAAAAATCTCTCCAAGAAACAGTAACCATCAAAACGTTGAGACATATCTTCAATCACTCAATTCTGAGTGTTGTCAATGACATGTATGAAAGTCAGGATGATACAGTCCTAGGTATTAGTTCGGCTGGTTATCGTTATCTTACAGTAACCATGGGAATAAACGTTGAAGGTGTAATAGTAGACGGTGAATCGCTTGAAGATGAAGACGATGATTTGGCTGTTGTTGATAGAATGAGCAACGTTGATTTCTTTAATAATTACAAGTCAGATGCTGAATATGACTATTCCGTTGAACATCATGTAGCCCGTCTAGCTCTTGAAATTCCTGAACTACCGTTGAGTAGTTTGAGGTTTGGTAATTTTTATGATCACTGCGTTTTATACTTTTTTAAGAAAGCATTGGAAGAAAATATAACATCATGGAATTTGTTTGATGATGCAAAGGTTTTAGAGTTGCAAGAATTCATTAAGGTTTATAATGTTGGATCTAATTGTGAACCGGTTCCTGCTGATGCAAATGTTGTTTATGAAGCAAAAAGTTTTCAGGATCTTTTTGTCTACATTTGTGAAGAGTTTCCAAGTGATAGACCTGATCATGAAATGTTGTATTTCATGGAAGCTCTAATGTGTTGGATGTGTCCTTGTATGTCATTCCATTATAGATCAAGTGAGCTATTGGATATTTACATTCATGACGACTCTGAACGTTTTAGAACTCTATCAGAATACCTAGTTGATGTTTTTTTTAGTGATGCATTTGCAGATATTGTGATTAATGCATCAGAAAGAACTGATTGTAAACTTATTTCATTGCTTGAGCGTACTCTTGGGTATGGAGATTGATAGGTAGAATTGTATTGGGTAATTAAATTGTGTAAATAAAAAAAAGAATAGGAGGAAGTATGAAAGTAAACAATCAAAAGCTTCTGGTGAAATTCAAAAGCGATTTGTTCATGATCGGGGCTAAGCTTGATGGTAGTGAACAAAGGAATAAAGAAGCGTCTTACAAAATGTTTGTGGATTATGCTTTCAGCTCAATGCTCCAAGCTTTGAGCCATATGCAAATCTTTGGTTCAGAGCTTTACATGAGAAAGCAAGTTAGAAAATCTATGAGGAATATCAATGATAGTCCTGAGCTGGGTCAATCAGTTAAGAGCTATTGTGAGCTTGTTAGAGCATGTGACCCATTTACTGATGTGTTCTCGATGCTGCATGAAGAGCTTCTATTGACTGGTAGGAGGGGGGAAGGCTTAGGCCAGTTCTACACACCTTCCGACATAGCTGATGTACTGGCTGAACTCATGCCTTTGCTGACTGCCGGTAAGAGAATTGAAGACTTTTGCTGTGGTGCCGGGAGCCTGCCGCTAGCTGCCCTAAAACGATGTGCTACGACCACACCAGAAGCCCTTTCAACCGTTACATTGATCCTGAATGACATAGATGAGCTGGCTTGCAAAGTGGCGTTCCTGCAGGTGGTAGCGAACATGCTGGTTCACCGGGTTCAGATTGGTGAGGTTCTTATGTACAACTGCAACGTCATCACGGAATGGAATGAGACTTATACGTTGATGGTGGGTTACAAAGCCCCGGATATTCAGCCTGATAGCTCGTTCAGGGCGGGTCAGTTCAAAGCTTTTAAAGAAGTAATGGATCTGTGTAAAGACAGCTCAGAACGCTCTACAAAGGCTGTTACAAGCTGATCAAAAAAGACCTGCAAGGGTCTTGTACTCTTCTTCAATTCGATCAACTCTAGCAACAGAAGGATTTACACAAGACACAAAATCAAAGGAGATAACTATGTCTGATTTTTACGCACAATTTAAACACAAGCTTGTAGAAGCTAAATCACCCGATTTCCAAATGATTATGACCAATGATGAATTTCTTTCATCGTGTTCCACTGCTGCAACGGCAATGGTTCGTGACACTGGTTTCAAAATGGTAGGTTTTGCTGATCTTGAAGCAAAGAAGTATTTCATCATCAGTAAGCTTGGAAGAACTGGTGACTTGATTGAGATTCCAATCTCTACTGTAATTCTGGATATGTGGGATAAATCTTATCCTGCAGACATTCAAAAGCAACGCATGAAGAAAGCCCTTAAACGAGAAGATTTTAGAAAGTTCTCGTTAGAAATGGCTAAATTCGCTGATGCGTGTATGGCCGATCTTGGAATGACTGCCTTGTGACAGTCAGGGTTTATATTACTTATTCGTTCATTCCTTTGGTTTTTCCCAATTGAATGAATAGAAGTGGTAAGCAGAAGGTAATGACGATGAAACACATGTCTAATGTTTCTCTTAACACGCCTGCCATAAACACGTTTCCTTCTAATCTTTCAATGTATTTGTCAAGCAACTTGATGGTTGCTTTCAAGCTACCAACAATCGTTATGTAAAGCATTGGGCCTAACATCAGGGTTGAAAATATAGCTTCTTTAATTCCTTGGTCGGCAAGCTCCAACATTAGGAAGGTTACGCCTAATAATGCAAATCCTAAGATTGGGTAGAAGAACGCTTGAATCATGACTAATACGAGTTTTGCGGTGATGTTGAATAAAAATTCATTAATCATTTTCTTGCCGTTTGCAACAAAGTTGTCATTGTCGTTCGGCCATAACAACCATAGGAACCTAAATGGTGCCAAAATAAGGTTGAAAATCATCATAAGAATTATCATCAATGATGCGACAACAAAGAATAATGGTGGAACGGCTAGAACGTATTTGATGAAACCACCGGCATACATTTCTATATAGCCTAGTGTTGTGAACATCGAGAATATAGCAGTAACAGCAGTCAAAGCCTTCTGATAGCCGCTCTTGGATTTGCCCTTTTTATTTTCTAGGTTAACTGATTTATCTTCCCCTTTCGTGAACTTCGATGATAATTGTGAAGCGGTGAGCGAGAAGAAAGCAACGTAAGCCCCCGAATCAATTAGCTTATCCCCGATATTGTGTAATGCTGGAACAACGTTCGCTGGTTTAACGCAATAGAAAAATCCGTCCTTACAATCATCGGCAATCCCCAAATCTCTTTTCAAGGTCGCAGTAGGTTTAAGAATTATTTCTGTTATGTTTTTAAATAAGCTATCGGAATCACCTAAATTACCTCTAATCAACGTTTCAAGGTAAGTATTTTTGTCAGTCTTGTAGAAGTCTACCTTCACTTCAACACTGTTATACATGTCGCTCATTATCTGATCGAAATTATCGGTTGTTAAGGTGTCAAGCTTGCTGTTGTTTTTAAGTACAAAGTTCGTGTCAACGTATGAACCTTCACCGTTACCTGTCATCGTATAGCTATTTGCTGCAATATTGATGATTTGTCTGTTGGCTTCGGATTGTCTTAGGCAAAGTGGATAGTAAAGAGCAAAGTCCGTGGTTTGACCTTTTCGGGCTAGGACACAATAGTTACCGTTACTGCTGTCTACGGTCACGTTTGCTAGGGCTGTGGCATGGGCCGTGATAATTTCATAGGTTGAATCAACAAGCTCTTTGAATGCAGCGTTCCTTTCTGCTGTCACCACATCAAGGGTTCTTTCTCCGTAAACCATGAATGCACCATTCTTACCACCAACACACTCAATGGCATTTTCAAATCTTGCTTTCTGTTCTACACCTGTCAAGAACTTCATGTAATTCTTAATGTCTTTCAAATAGTTTTCATCAAGCCCCATTCTGTTGATGGTGCATTGCACCTCTTCGTTAAGACGTGCTGTTTTCTTGATAAGACTATCTGTCTTAATTTCTTGAATTAACGCTTCTTTTACTAACTCATTACCTTGGCTAGTCACTGCATTATTTATATCAGCGTTAGATTTTGTTACTCCTACCTTTGCCATGATTGCCGTCTTGAAGCCATTTAGGGAAGACTCAAAATGAGCTGGGTTATGGGTGAGGTATTGAGCTTTGAGTTCAATTGCAGCGTTTTTAACACTGTTGTTGAGTGGCATGACCGTTTGAATTTCTATCTGGCCCGGTACCGCAATTGCATCACTCTCAATCAAGCTGCCTTCTGGAAGACGTTTGATTGTGATTGAGCTGTCAGTAAAGTAGAACTGGTATGGTTCTTGGAATTCTACATTTCTCTTTTCAACAGGTAGGTTCAAGTTTTCATACTTGTAATGAAATTTAGCTGTTCGGTTGTCAAGGAGTGCGGCGTTAACCATCGCAAAGGCTATGCCACGGGCGTTTGCATAGGATGGGTCATACTTCCTTGCAGATTCGGATTCTACGGCTCCTATGTCCCCTTGCTGCTGCCATGCGATAAGTGATGATATGCCACCAGCTTCAAGCACGTCTGACCACATCAACACCGTTGTGAAGACCCGTTCAGCGACTGTTGAGTTCGCGTCTTCTCCTAAATCACCCCAAACCCACGGCAAAAGCATGAATATTCCCACGGGAGGCATGCATAGCCCCAATAACCCGTAACGGTTTACACCCTCTTCATTTCGGTCATGTTCTTGTGTGGCCTTTGAAATAACCACAATTCTAAAATATGTCCAAATGAGTATCCCTATACCAAATAGATAAATTATTGAGTTATAGGCAAATCTCCCGGCTGATGTTGTAAGGTTCGCTTCTTCTTGAAGTAGTTTACTGGCTGGGTCGTTGTCTATGGCATCTTGAACAGCATAATAAGCTTCATCACCCTTGGGTATGGCTTGTTTACCGGCACCTTTCATATTGGTGGTTGTCATCAACGCTGACTTGTTTTCCTTACAAAGCTCAAAGTTAAATCCAGTTACTTTGTTCGGATTACTTTCACTTACCCCACATTTGCCCGGTATTCTGTCGCCTTCGTTTGAACATCCTCCAATAAGCAGAAAGCTTAAAAGAAGTGCTGATAATTTAATCTTATTCATGAGTATAACTATGTTTGTATACTATCATGTTAGCATAATATAAATGTCATTCAATCTTGAAAAAGGATATTTATATGTAATACTTGAATATTATATAGAATAACTAACAAATGGACGTGTGTATGACTGAGAGTGTGAAGAAAGAAACGACAACAAAGAACAAAACTCTTAGGAACAAGAATTTTGCTTTTGCCTTAGAAGAAGATGATTTGACAAGATTTGATGTGAGAGTGATGGAGAAATACCCAGCATACCCTGAATTCTTTCCATTGATTTTGATTGGTGATTTCATCAAGAAGCACAATATCACTGATGTGCTTTACAGACATTTCTTTTATTTGTGCAATCTAGTGAATGATTATGGTGTTAAGACAGTTAAAGGTTTCAAGGTCAGGAAGGGGAGGAAGCGTGTTAAGAAGGGTAGGTTTGCTCATGTTCGTTTTTACAGTGAGCAATATTTACAAGAAGTCTATGAAGTCATTAAAAAAGCTAATCTGGTTGAAGAGCAAGAGCATGACACAAAGGAAGCCTGTTGATATTAAACGTATCCGCAAATATTTTGTCAGGACGACAGACACAAAAAAGCCCCGGTTAAGGGGCTTTCTTGTTATCGACTGGTTAATCAGTCAATTTTGATTTTATCAACCTTCCAGCCGTCGAACTGGGCGGCGGTTTGTTTCTCGATTGCGTCCATCAGGTTCACACGGTTGACCATGACGTTACCACCAGCTTTCAGCTCGATGGTGCCCGGTTCAATCACGTATTCGTCACCATCTTTCTTCACTTCGAAGCCAAGAGCCTTGTAGGCATCTTCTACGGCCTTATAGTCGGTGTTGCCCTTCGGCCCCATGATGACAGGGAAGTCAACAACGGTGCCGTCAGCCTTGGTCACTTTGTAGAGCGACTTTTTACGGGAAGCTTTTTCACCACCAGCTTCATCACCAGTAGTCTTGGTGCCACGCGGGGCACGGGCTGGTTTAGCCGCTTCTGCGATTGCTGTGTGGGTGCCGGTCAGGACGTTGTAGGCGATTTCATAGATGATGGCATCGAATTCAGCACGGAACGCTTTCACTACCAGCGGGAAGTCATGCTTGCGAATTTCTTTGATGATGTTGCCATCTTTCGCTTGGTTAGCTTTGATTTCTTTACGCTTCTCCATCAGTGGATAAGCAGCATCAAAATCTTCGCGTGCAATTGCCGCCTTGATTTGAGCGTTCAGCTCCAGTTCTGCTTTTGGAACCAGCACATCATTGAAGGTGTTGATGACGCTCGCAGCAATTTTCTTTGCACCTGCGTTGTGCAGATGATCCATACCTTCAACGGTTGTATCTTGATACAGCTTTTTGAAGTCTTCGGTTTCGGTAGCGGCTGGTGCGTTGGTGGCGGTAGCGTTCATGCTGTGAATCTCCAAATGATTGAAATGATGATGAAGCTTCAAGGCTTATGTTTTGTGCCTTGTTAAGACGAATAGTAGAATGCCAACCTATCTCTAGCAACCTTTATTTTAAGTATTTAGCTAAAACTCAAAGATATTTTCTTGTTTAGAGACTTACAAAGGTTGATGAAACATTCAAGAAGGTAGGATTGGTTAACATTTGAACAGGAAGAACGCTAAACCATCACACAACCCCTCACACTGTCCAACCAGCTCTGGCTGTGCTTCTGGTGGTAAAGGCTCTGGTATCGCTTGGTATGCGGTAGGGGAGTGGGGTATAGTGCGGGTCTTTCCAGTCACACAACCAAATGGTGTGAATGATGATTTTGGCCCCTGTATGGGGCTTTTTTTTTGTCTGGTGTTTGGTTAGCTCTGTCTTAACCTGTGGTACCTTCCTTCCATGTCTAGCAGGTAATCATAAAGTCCGGCGTTTCTTTCTTGAGTCATGCTGATAGCAAGTGACTTTTGATAATCGAAGGTAAAATCAGTAATCACCTTAACGTTATTGAAGTCGCAAGTGACCATTAGGAAAAGGTCTAGGTGCATTCCTTCAAGAAAGTCTTCATCCATGCAGTAATCCTGACTAAATAAATTAACTGTTTCTCTTTCAGATATATCATAGATATTAAATTCCTGTATTTCGTGAAAATCAAAATCAACGATAATATGTGCTATTACTCTTTGGCTTTTAACAAAATATTCAGCAACATGTTTTTCATAGTATGGGTTTCTTGAAAATGTCTTCCTGATTGAAGCTGCAGCAGTAGGTTTTAAATTACTTCCGATGTAAGGTATATTTGAATAGTAACCACACACGAATTTTTCAATTTGCTCTTGATTCAAGGTTCCGATGTCAAGGAAAACTCCGAGTAAATGACTTAATTCGGGCATGTTTGCATTACAGATAATACGCCAGATAAGACATTCAATCTTTTCATTGAAATTATCTTTTGCTGCTGTCTCGCCTAAAGTGGTTGCCGATGATGTTGCTGTGTCCTTTAGTGATACTTCGTTAGCTAACTTGAGATAGTATTCTGCTAACTTGCTGGTTGTCCAACCGACAAGATGTTCTTCAACGAGTGCTGCGGTTTTCGTGAGGGATTTATCATTACTTAACGCTACGCTAGCTTCTAGGATGTACAACCCGAAAATGTCATTACCATCTAACATCATATCGGCGGTCAGCATGAATGACCTATTTGCTACGTCAAGCTTATTACGGCTACCTCTCAATTTACTGTTTACAAGATTAGCAACTGTTTCTGTTTTGTAATGCTGTCTAAGAGGATGGTCATCGTCGTTAAGCTCGTTGACTGATTTCTTATACATCATGACCTTTGGATTGTCTTTCAATGCTGGGCATAGCTTCGTGAAACGCTGATAAATCTTCTTGTTAAGAATTGCGTAGCATTTCTCATCGGCGGGTATGCTGTTCAGCAATTGGATGACTTCTTGCTCAAAAGTAGAAAAGAGCAACTGGTAGATTTTGGATTGTTCGTGTAATTTAAGAATATCTCTCATTTTGATTGTGGTTGTTATTTTTAGTCATTATTACATGTGAATTACCTTTAGTAAAATGAAGGCAACAAAAAAACCATTAAGGGGCTTTGATTGTATTGTATCCATGTCGTTGATGAGCCTGTTGTACTATCCAATATACCCTTTTGAGTTTAAATACTCTGCAAGTTCATCCCTTGTCATAAGTGCTATTTGATAAAGAAAGTTGGTATCAAATTCATAGTAATCATTCTCGTCATAATACTTGATTTCAAGCAGCTTTAATCCATCATCAGTTAATTGTATTTCGTCATACGTTAATGGTGATTCGTTGGGTGTTTGAATTACTGAGACAGTTGGTTGGTTATACTCGCTCAGATGATTATTGCCATTATCGTCAGCGATTACTCTCAGATGGTAAGTGTTAATAGTTGACTTATAAATATAATCATATTCAAAAAGCTCAATGTTTGTATTGTATTTTGCGATAATTCTGATTTTATCAATATCTGACACTATCATTTCTTTCAGGCTATCTATGTTAAGATGCCATCCCCTCATATGGCTATAGAGTTTAACCGTTTTTTTAAAGTCGGGTTTTTGTTCGTTGTATAAAGTGTACAGAAGCACGCTAGCGGTTGTTGTAGTGAAAAATTCAGGTTCAATACTATCATCGTCAACTGCATATTCAGAAGTCAATTTATTAAGACAGTCGTTAGCTATTGAGCTGTTGAGGTATTCTTCAAATGTTTCTATTTTCTGATGATGGTTTAAATAATCTATATATTTAATTAGTAGCGGTCTATTATGGTCGTACCATTGAACAATGAAACGTTCTCCATTCATTATTCTTATGCTGTCCATTTTGTGTTCAAATCCATCTGAGTCAGTCCACTGTGACTTATCAAGATGCTCAGTAATTACCTGACTGTGTAAATGCTCAGATAAAAATGGCTTGATGATGTGATACACCGGAAATGGAATTTCAATCGTCCAATCTTTTTCAATCTTTCTTTTGTTCAAGAAGCCTGCTATTTTTTTTAGCTCCCTTTTAACGTATTTTTCTATATTCATTTTTTCCTCAGTTGATTTTTATTGACCATTCTTATCTAAACCATAGAAGGCGAATGGGTCGGGTTTGCTTGCTGTATTTTCGTTTACAGTCCATATGGTAATTGGCGAGTCCTTTTCGTTGTAATGCACCATTTCATAGACCAATAGGCCATCTTCATTCATAACTACACCTTCTAATTCTGGTGGGTTTGAATTGTCGGATATTCTTATATTGAGTTTCGATTGTGAATTTATTGGATAATCATCAAATCCTATGACATAAGTGTTTGTGTCGGTTCTAAAATAAACGTGGTTTCTGATGAGCTTTATTTCAAGTTCAAAGCTTGTGTCTTTTTTCATGAAGGTTGAGCAAGGTTCAATGACGTACCAATGAGCAGAAGCAGAATCACGAAAGTATTTCATTAGCCTATCAATTGGCATGTGGAATTTGCCATCATGAATGAGTGTCAGTGCATAGCAGTTTATTGAAAGGTTAGCTCTGTCATATTCTTTAAATGAGTAGTGCGGTCTACGTTCTGTTAGAACTTGTCTGAGATTGTATTCAATGCCTCTATTAACCTTGTGTAAAAAAGCGTTTTTAAGATGTTGTTCAAAACTCATTTCAGCATATTGGAGATATTCTTGGTGTCTTGAATATTCATTTAGTAGTTCATTGTATTTTGTATAGAATGTAGTATGTCCTGAATTCTCGTTCACAATGATTATTTCATTGTGATAGTAATCATCAGGCCAATAAGGTTCAAATCTTTGAAGTGCTTCTTTGGTCAAGTATTTGAATATGAATTGTCTAAACGCCCATGCAATGTAGATTTTCCTATTGGGTCTAAGCAATTGCTTGTTCGCCATCTTGGCTATCTTCTTGCACTCTCGGTCAACGTAATCTTCTATGTTCATTAATTAAGTCACAATTACATGAATGATTAACGCAAGCGTTGATATGCCAAATAGGCACGCAAAAAGAAAGCTCCAGTTCACTTCTCGTTTAACTACTGGTTGTTCAACCTCTGTTTTTTCTAGTAATGGTTTGCCATAATCGAAGCTAGGTACTGAGGGTTTAATTTTCTTTCTTTGTTTTGACTTGGCCATAGTTAACCTTTAATTGTTATATATGAATCATTATTCCATATAAATAACCCTTTGCAAGAAACCGCATTAAAATACTTTGATAAATATGCTGTATTTATTTGATTAAAGGTATTTATATAGTATAATAATATTATATAAACTAGATAAGGAATTTATGTCTAAGATAAATAATCAAGTAATTGCTAGTAGCTACTCTGCAGTTGATAATAAGTTTGTAGGTGATAAAATCAGCTTGGATGTTGAAACACTTGCGAAATATAAAAAAGAATATGCTAAGTTTACAAAGCAGATTTTAAAGGATAATCCAGACCTTAGTTTTGATTACTCTCATTACCCCTCGTTGACTATCTCTCACAATTACAGTGCTGTAGCAGTGATAACGCCAAATCCAACACTTGAGGGTAGGGATTTTACTAATTCATACGGTGCTTTGTTAACTGATGCGTTCAGACACAAAGATACTTTGGAAGCGTTGAAAAATGTTTTCCCATCGTTCGGGATAGACTTTGAAAAGATGCGTGTTCGTGAAGATTTGGGTGAGAAGCAAGAGCTTGTTAACAAGTCATTCGAGGCTATTCAAGATGGTAGTGATGATTTCAGTCATTACACCAACGTTAGACAAGGCATGAAGCCACCTAAGAAAGTGGTCGAAGCTGCACCTGTTGAAGAAGACATGTTTTCTTTTAGCAATCCTGACTTACAGAACAAAGTGGAAAACCTCAATGAAGCGAATGAGGCTAGAAAGAATCTCAATGATAATTTCGACCCTAACAACGTTGAAGATGTTCACAAGAAGTCAAAGCTACATGATGGTATCAAGCAAGCCTTGAATGACCAAAATGGTAGAGCCGCTGATGAAGATGATTGGTTAGAAAGACGTATGAAAGAGTTGGGCTTGTATTTCAACCATCACAAAACCCCAGCTTACAAAAACCTCCCGCTTCCTTTTATTCATGACATTACCATTCATGACAAGCACAACCGTGAGTTGTTGAGCTGGAGAACCGGTGGCGGCACTATCAAAATTCATGAAGCTGGTATCTTTCATGAAGCGGCTGGTCAGCTTGCGGCTGATGCTGCTTACAAGAAATTTGGACATGACAAGGTGTTCTTCAACGTCAGTGCTAAGGCTATGGAGCAATACAAAGACAACCTAGGCATGATTTATGAACAGAAGCTAAATCAGTTGATTAAAGCGGGCTTTGAGCCTGAGCAAATTCATTTCCACAAGGACTGGCAATACCTAGTGACCATGAAGGTCAATGAAATGAAAAACCTCGCTGAGCTGGGTCAAGCCACTCCTGAACAGGTAGCGGAATCAAAATCCAAGCAAGAAGCCAATCCAGATGTTGAAGGTGCTAAGCCCGATCAAGGCAAGTCATCAGCCCCGGTTGCTACGGGTGAGCCAGATAAGGCCGTTCCTGCTGGATCTAGCCCGGTAAATCAACAGACCATACCTAATGAGCCTGCAGCGGGTGATGTGCCTGCAAATGCTGCTCCTGCTACACCAGAAGCCCCAGCTCAGAAGAAGACCATCATCAACGGATGCACGCTTGTTAAGACCCATGCCAATGAAGACCCGGCCAAGGAGAGATACAACCTCATAGGGGTGAAAGGGGAGGTTGAGTCAATGTCAGGCCCAACGCTTCAAAAGGTGTTCGATGGATTGACCAAAGCGGCTGGTATCAGCGTTAGCCAAGTCTCCGGTTGCTGGTTGAGTGATGGACAAGTCTTCACCTACGGTCAGTTCAAGAAAGCTGAAGCTGCCAGAGTGGAAGGTATGACTGAGGAACAAATCAAGGAAAACAAGGAAGATTACAACTTCCAAGCGGCTTATGACGTTCTCAAAGAATTGAAGGAAGCTGCCAAGCTCGCCCTTGCTACACAAGGCGTTCCAGTGCCTGACGTGGTGGTTGATGCGGTTGCTGATGTTGTCGTTGATGCTGGGCTTCCTGCAGCGGTTGCTGAACCTGTGCTTGGTGATGTGCCTGAGCGTATGGCTGAACAGATTCCAGATGATGTGTATGACTTTGACAAGGATATTCTTGAGAACAAAGAATTGTTTAATAATTCCTTTGATGTGCCTGAACCTGTTCAAGAAGCGGCTGAGCCGGTGAATGGTCAATCTGATTACAGCATTGAAGAAATGGAAGCGTTCCTTGCAGAAGAATTTGGTATGCCACAAACATTGAATTCACCTGAATATGCTGACTTGAAAGAAGCAAGAGCAAAAGCATCTGAAAAGGTTGAAGGTCAAAAGCATGATGATTCAGGTATAGATTACAGTTCAGCTACTAAGGACTTAGACGCTGTTAAAGAGAAAGTAGAAAAAGCGAAATCAAGTGTTAGGACTGCTATTGCAAACGAAACACGTAGAACAAACATTAAATCAGAGGTTTAACATGGGATTGAATTTAAAGAATGCTGACAGATACGAAACAAGAAAGCCACAAAGCTACGCTGATAAAATATCAGCTTTGGCTGGTGTCTATTTAACCAAGGCTTACAAGCAAAAGATGGGAAATTACTACAATGATGCTGACAATTTCAGTCAAAAGTTCATGGGAGAACCTAACCCATTTCTGGATGACTTGAAGAAATACACGCTTCAAGAAATTACGCTTAGAAGTATTGTCGATACGCTGTCAAAAGAAACCTTGGACATTCTCAGAGAAGAATTCACGAACAGAGTCTGCAAGGTTGAAGCTGACAGTATCAAAGTGGTTCGTATTGATAACAATCAAGACAAGCTGGCTAGGATGTATAACGATAAGCTTGAAATTCTCCGTGCAAGTAAAACGCTGTTACTGACTGATGAAGTGTTCACATTCAACAATGGCAAGGATTTCAACAGTGACATTACCGTGTTTGAATATCTCAATGAGTTGTGCTTTGAGATTGTCATGAGTGATTTAGATGACAAAGCTAAGCAAACGAAATTTACTGATGAAGTGAAGGTGTTGTTCTTAGAGTTTATGAAGGCGTATGGCACTGGCATTAAGCAAAAGTATCAATTCAAAGGTCAGTCCAGCTTGAAAGGTGTGGTGAGCGGATTGGAAGTTAGAAATGAAGTCAACGTTGTTTCAAATTCTAAAATCGTAAGGTGGGTCTACAAAGATTCGGATAGGCTTCTTGATGATGACTATTAAATTAAACCAGCTACGGCTGGTTTGTTTAATTGAAGTTTAAAGTTGATTTCTTTTCATCTGTTTTACCAGTGCCGCCATCCATTACTATATCTTCTGAATCAGGTCCAGCAATGACGGGTGGTGTAGTGTCTGTGGTGCCAGTGGTGACAGGTTTAGGTTCTTCTTCTTTTAAGATATTGGCTTCTATCAACTCATAAAGAATTTTGAGTTTGATTGTTTTCAACCTTATGTCAAATGGTTCAAGTAGTTTGTCTTTGTTATCTAGCCAATAGACTTCAAGGTCAGGGTTTTTGTTCTTGTCTATGACAGGGTTGAGCTTGATGATTGATTTTGCGAGTTTACGCAATAAATCAAGATGATTCATCGTACACCTTGATATGAAGTCTTTACGTTCAAACTCTAAAATCAAAGAAATTATCTCATGTTCACCTTTCAACTGTTCAAGCTCTTCTGGAAAAAATTCTTCCTTATTTCTCATTTCCTTTTCACGAATATCTCTAATATCGTAGTAGTCACGTATTACGTACCTGAATGCATGGTCTAGAAAAATACGCTGAACCTTATCTTCTGCAAGATTGAGGCTGCTCAATTTGAGCTGAGTGTTAGGCGTGGGAATGAATTCATCAATATCTGATGATTCAGGTTCCGGGGCTTTCTCGACCTTTTTAGTTTCATAAGGTGAGAGTAGTGCTTTCAGTTTACTCCACATCATCTACCTTTCGTGGTTCATCAGTTAAATGCTCTTCAAAGATGCGAGCCATTTCAATAAGCATTTCTTCTTTGTCTACGGGCTTAATGTAGTTATTATTTTCAATCAAGAAAGCATCCAGCTTGTTCATGAAAGTGTTGGTGGACTCGTTATTCATTTGGTTTCTCCTTATCGTTTATTATTTGGTTGACTATATCTTCTTTGGTAATTTTAGGGGTGTTGTCAACGTAGCCACCTTTATAGATTGCATGTGTTCCAAGCTTTCCATCTATACCACTTTCAAGATTTTTGTAGTAAGTGCCATCCTTGTACCAGTCAACTTTTTCTTTTTCTTCATTAGTCCAGTCTAGGGTTAGGCTGTAGTTATTGAATAGTAGGTCTTTGTAAGTACCTCTAAAAATTAACCTTGCTGGTTTATCTTTGTTTTTTGGATACTCGTAAATTGTAAAGCCAGTTATTGCGGGTCTGCCCCCGTTCTTTTCTTCAATTTGTGCATTTAAGGCTGATTGCATAAGGTCAAGATTAGCTTTCTTCTTGCCTTGGTCATCAACAAAGAATGTCTCATACTTCTTCATGACAAGGCTAGCTTCAAAGATGTTGACGGTTTTATGTTTTAACTCGACTCGCAGTCTCAAACCCTTATTGTGAAGTTCAATATGTTTCGTGAGTTCAGCTAAATAATCTTCGCTATACACTGTGTCTACATCACTCCTTTTGATAATATATGCCCTAAGCACTGGAATGATGTTTGGTGTATGATTATGGTGGATTGAAGGGCTGCAAATATATTTGTTGAAGTCTTTTAGGTTTTCATGAAACTTCAATAAGCCGACTTTCCTTGTTAGCACTTTGCTTTTTTCATCTACTCTTGCTGCTGAATTAGCCAAGGCTAATTTCATTTTTTCATATATGGCTTGTAATTCTTCATGTGTCATAATTTCCTCATGGTAAGTTGTTTGTTAATGCTTAGTGGTTATCACTAGGTTTTCAATGTGTTGAATTACTGATTTGTGTTTTTCACGAAATCTCTTTCTAATCGGCTGGGTTAAGTAAACATAGTTAATATCTACACTGTTCTTATCCATAATCATCAGGGTTTCGTTTCTTCCATAGGTGCTGGGTGGAACATCAAGAAATCTATTCTGTGTCACAAAGGGCATTTTTTCTTGAATAGTCATAGAAGTAAAATCATCTATGTCCTTTTTTATTGTTCCATACAGTTCTTTAAGAATGTCGTTAGCCGCAGATACAACAGTTTCTTTCGTTGGGTCAATATCTTTAGCAATTTCACGCAAAGCATCATACATGCCAAGGTTTACCACTTGAAATAATGTATCCAAGTGTTCAGATGGTAGCGAATAGTAAGTGTCAGTTGCAATATCAGCTAATCTTTTAATTGTTTCTTTGTCATATTTTGTAAGTTTCATATATAAATCCATTTGTTCTTATATCAATATATCATGTGAATAACCTTAGTTCAATTAATTGCAAGTTAAATTCTTGAAATATGTTTAGGTTTTGGTAGAATGATAGTAACAAACAATTTTGAAAGATTATGAATATAAACGCCGATAGCTTACTTAATGAAGAAGAAAAAGAATTTATAGCAAACCTTGTTGTGACTGAGCTGGAAGGTCTAGGTGTAGGGTTTGAATATTATGACCCTGAATCAGATAACCCATATATTCACTTAGACAGTTCTGATTTTGATAGAGAGACAAGTAATCGTTTGATGGCTGAATATAGAAAGGCTATGGAAGATAAAGAGTTATTAGATAACCCGTTTGAATGATTTATTATAGAGATTAAAAACTAAACCCCATGATGGGGTTTTTGTTTTACTTGGATTTAGGTTTCGAGTTTTTAAGATTTTCATCAGCAATGTCTTTACTTCCTTGGTTAGCCTTAGCTGGTTCACTCACTCCATCACGGATACGTTTCACAATGATGGCTTCTTGCTCTGCTCTGGTGAGAGGTGCCGGTGTAGGACTAGGCATAGCTTCCGGTGTAGGTGTAGGTGTTGGAGCTGGTATGACTGGTAGCACTGGTGCTACTGGTGTGACCGTTACCACTGGTTTTGCCGGTGCTTCTTCTTCCTTGACCACATCCACTGGTTTGAACCTTTCAAGAGCTTTCTGAGCCTGTTCCATGCGGTTAGGGCATTCAAGGCTGACCAGTTCCAGTATCAGCTTGTACTGGGTGGTAAGGTCTGCTTGTTCCTTGGTGTCTGGATCGGCTGGTAGAGCCTTGTGCTTCGATTTCTTGGGTGGGTTCATGACCATGAGCGGATCTAGACCAGCTTTGAGCAAGTCAACGAACGCATACGCGATAGGGCTTCTATCAACGCTTTTCCACTGGTTAGAGACGGTCTTGATGTCGAAGTCTTGCCCGGTGGCTTTGTAAGCCGTAATGGCACGTAGGTTGTTCTCACGAACGGCCAACGCTTTCTTCTGCAGCTCGGTCTTCAACCACTGCTCATCATCCGGGGTAGGGGTGTAACCTTCGACCTTCAAGCCAAGCATGGAAGCTTCACGCCAGATATTTTGTGCTTTGCGTGGTGTTCCCTGACTGGTGATGATTACCGTTGAGTACCCATTCTCTAAATACATCTGTGCCAGTGCCCTAGCGGCTGCTGGGCTTTCGCTGGTCAAGCTGGTTTTTAGTGAATCCGGTGTGTATTCCCTAACCACAATGGCTTGTCTCTGGAATCGCTTATCAAAGAACACGCCACGGTCATAGGTGAGGTAGTTCTTCAACGTGATACCGAATTTGCCGCCGTTGTCTGCCATGTACTCAGGGATACCGGCGTAGTCATACATGAATTTCTTCTTGTAGCTGAATGACGGCTTCCAAGCTCCACCAGACAGCTCAACGTCAGGCTCTGGCACTAGGCCGGAGTCTTTGCGTGTGGTCTTGGTCTTACGGTGAAGGTTGGCTTCACGCACAGCACGGATAGCGTCGATGGTGGCCGGGTCGTTCAGATCGATCGGTAGCTCCTTCTTGAACGAAATCCCTAGCTTCGACATGGAAACCTCAGTGTCAGTATCTGATAGGTATACGGTGAATCCCTGAACGGTTCCGCTCTTGGTGATGGTAGGTATCAAGAAGACGTTGCGAGCCTCGAGGGCGGCGTTCAGGTCAGTGAATGACTTGTGTTCAGGGTTCTTCAAAATCTCCACCACATCGGCCATTTGCACCTTGGCTGACGATGATAGGTTCTCTGAGTGGTAAAGGTTCGTTGCTCTGGTCAAAGACTGCTTGCCGAACTTCCCTGAACCAGCACAGTATTTAAGGTTGTAGGTCTTATCACCCCACTTAACCAGCAAGGCGTCTTTTGAACTGAAAGGTGAGTTTTCATCTTCTTCAAGTGCCGGGTCATTTGGCTTGAAATAGTTCGGGTTAGGAATGATGGAAACCTTGAACTGAGCCATAGCGGCTTTCTGAGCTGCTTCATCTTTACTCTTGAACACTTTGTTCATCATGGTCTGGAAAGCTTTGTGTTCCTTCTCGCTAGGCGGTATGAAACGTTCCTGAGCGGCAAGGGTGTTGGTCTTGTCGAGATACTGACTGAACTGTGGTGAATTCTCTAAATGAACCAATGCCCAAAACATTCTGAGCTTTGTGTTGTTTAGGTCAAGGTTCTTTCCATCATAAGACTTGCTAAGCATGGGAATATGAAGGTGTGATTTGTATTCACCCTTTTCTTTCTTTATGTGCGGCACTGGAAAGGTAGGATAGTTGTCTTCCTTTTCTCTAGTGAAGAGTTTGGTGAATTCCACACGCATAGCCAGAAGTAATTTGACCTGCTGGGCTTCTGTTAACCGTCCTGCTTCTTGTGGTGATAATGTTAGGAAGTGGTCATAGACATAGTAGGCTTTCATAATTTCAGCACGTTCAGCAACCGTAGCACCTTTCAAGCTCTGGTTCTTTTTCAATTGCTTCAAATCTGCTGGTGTTGCGTGCTTCTCCCATTCCGCAATCAACGCATCTGCAACGGCATAGCTGTATTCATTAAGCTTCTGTTCGTAACATGGTTGACCGTAGTAATTATGTGGATGGGGTAGGGCAACCAACCCAGTCAACTCAATAGGTAATCGCTGTTCAATTCCTTTTTCTTTCAGATAGATTGAATCGGAAATTAGATACTTTATTACACCTTTCAAACCTTCACGGGTGTGAATGTATTCTCTGGCCTTGGAAACGAATTTCTTACCACCTTTGGCTTTTTGAATTTTCTGTTTATTGTCTTGGTCAGCTTCCATCGCTGCGGCTGTTGTCATAATGTACCTTTATACTTCGTTCGCTTTTTTGATTAGAGATAAAATCTCTTTGAAAAGTGGTTCTATTCCTGTTGTTCCACCTTCAATAAAACTCAAATTTATTTTGTGGTTAATCGTGTTCCATCGTGTGAGCAAATCGAAAGCTAATTTAAATTGCTCAGGGTTTACATGCTCAATCATAAATTCAGCTTTGGTTGCTAGTGAGTGTTTCAAAGCTCTTCTGTTGTAAGCATCAGGACGTTCACCGGCTTTGAATACTCCGTTGTTTTTGAAGTTATTGGCGTAGACGCTGGTGGTATGTCTTGAGTAGTAATTTCTCTTACGTGGTAGCTTTGCATTAACGTCAATTTCACTGAGGCGACGTTTAAACCTAGCAGCTTCTTTTGACGTATCTGTTTCATACTTGACGTTTAATGTGATGACCTTGCCGATTGCCTTAGACAATTCTTCAACATGGTTTTGGAAGATTTCTAGAACATCAACATCATCTGTTTTATGTGTAATCCTAAAACCAGTTTTAATGTCTTTAAGCTCATGCTTAGCTTGGGGTAGTTTCAACTCTTCGGCGTTCTTGATGACCTGCTTAACAATGTTGATTGACTGAGTAGCTTGCTTCCCTACGTTGTCAGTAATCTTCTTGCTGTCTCTACCTGATTGGGAACGTGAAAGGTGCTTGCCAGTCAGTATCATATCAACCAACGTATTGACGTTTTTGATGCCATAGGTATCAGCAATCTCATAGAGTAAGCTGACGTATGAAGGGTTTAATTTCATTTCCAGCTTCTTGTTTCTTTTCTCTTTTGGTTCGTTCATCTAGTCCTCTATTAGTGATTCTTTGATAGAGCTGCTTTGACCTGCTCTAAGGTTGTGATGCCTTGTGACTTAAGATACTTCAAGATTTGTTCTTGGTTCTTCTTAGCAACGAGTTCTTCTAACATTTTGTCAATGCGATTCAGCACTAGCTTTATGGCTTCCTTGTCAGTACGGGCTTGTTCAACTTCCTGCTGCTTAGCTTTGATTTTGTCCCTGATAACCTGCTTTTCAGCTTCTGGTGAATCTGGATTATCAATCACGTCATAGCCATCAGCTCTAATGTTGCGGACTTCTAATTCAAGACTGCCTAAAAGATTGTCATTGTCTTTTTTTAATTTATCGTATTTTGTTTTGTTTCTATTGAGTTCGTAATCACCAACTGTTGATAATTTCTCTATGATTGAATCAGGCTCAATGTTTAGATTTGTCATAATAGCTCCTTGTTGTTATTTGTTAAGATTGGAAATATCTAATCTATATTCTAAATATTATCATACTAATGTTGGTAGTCAATTAACTAGCTATAAATTCAAAGTTGAGAAAGACAAAATATAGGTAGGATGAACAACAAATTAAGCTTTTAAAATAAGACAACTGTAAGGCGTCAGAAAACTATTTGACGGTAGACAAATACATACATCTTGCTTTAATGATTTCTCTTCTTCTTAATATGTGTCTACCGAGTGGTGTCTACCGTAGTGTGTCTACCGTCTGAAAGTAATGTGTCTACCGTTGCATGTCTACCGTGTGAAGTTTTCTGCAGGTCAAACGCCTTAGCTGGGTTTTGATGTTCTTTGGTCAATAAAAATTTAGCATTATAATACGTGGTTCATTTGCAATAAATTAACTGCATGGTAATATTAAAGTATAAACATCTTTATACTATATGAATTACTATCTAATAAAAGAATATCTAAAAAAATTACTCGCAGATGAGTTGGCATTTTTTTACTTCAAAGTGATGTTCTGGTTCTTATTTTCAATAGCTTGTATTGTCATTGCTATTGGTTCATTCGCACTTGTTGGCATTCTATTAATTTATCTTCCATGGGGCGAGCTTCCGGTATCGGATGAAGGACGTACCCTCATCCAAGTTTTGACATTTTCCGTAATTTGTTTATTCATCCTTAGCATAGAAATTCAGGTCATACAAAAGGTTGCAGGCATCATAAATAAAAAGTTAAAGGAGAGTGATGCAGGTAGTATTGTGCAGTTAGTTAAAAGTTGCTTGCTTAATGTAATAGCCCATAGTCTTGCAGTAGTGCTCTTAGGAATGCTTAGGCTGACGGTCATATTTTTTAAGTATGTCCTACCTGCCTTTTTAACCTTAGCTATTATGTTTACTGCGTTCGTGTTTTCAATAGTTTTTTTAAAGATAACAAGTCTGGTCATGCTCACTATACTGGCTTTAATCTTTATCACAATTTCATACCCTGTCTTCATTGTATTGAAGTTAATGACACTTAGTATGCATTGTGAATTGCTAGGAGGTCGTTATGAAAAATAACATAACCGCTTTCCATTTATTTCTTATCACCATACTCCTATCAAATGTTTCTCATGCTGACTCATCAGGTCGTCAAGAAATGATGTGTTCTGTGGGTGGTTTGGTGCTTGATATTCTTCTTGGTACTAACGAACAACAAACAACAAAGGAGGTGGTTAAATGAACACTTCTAATCAGGCTGAAGAATTTACAAATGAAAAGTTTTTTGAGTTGATAGGAAAAAGAAAAGGTTACGCAATTGCTATTTTGCTAGTGATGTTCTGTTATGTCATTCCAGTGGTTGCTGGTATCCAAGCTACGAACATTTTGATACCGATAATATTTAGTATTAGTTTCATTAAGCCTCATGCCGGTTTCTTTTATGAATTCGTTTCACTGTTAGTGATTTTTGGCTTCACCTATCATACCTTGCATGATTATTTCATGAGTGTTTCTGAACGCTTGTTGAAGTGGTATGAAAGAAAGGTTTACGAGAAATACAAGGCTACTGCTTGTCATGATGAGCAAGCAAAAATAAACACAACAAGAGGTCATAATGAAATGGATATTTAAATTAATGCTGGTCATGACACTTGCCTTCTCTGGTAGTGTCTATGCTGAACGTACTCCGATGGAAGTAGCCGCTGAGGCCCGTGTGTCATCTGAGCCGGTTGATACAACTGACTTGGTGAAATTCAGCCTCCCTCAAAGGGACTTCTATATCAACGGCTTCAATAGTGCTATCTGTGGCCCATGCCTGCAGCTACCTCTTCCTAAGATGTTAGCGAATGCATTGTTGTTCAATCCTGACCTAGCTAAGAACAGTGGTGGGTTGTTGGGTGTCTTGGTTGAAAATCTCTACATTAACGTTGGTGGGGCCATAGGTTACGGCTTCTTAATTCTTTGGGTTTTTAATCTCTGGTGGACGGCAAGTAAGAACTCAAATATCAAGGCTGAGAATGATGGAGCTGTCAAAGCTCAACACCTAAAAAACGCTAAGCTGACGTTGTTGGTTCTAGGGGTAGGGTTAATCATTCAACCTGAAATTTTCCTGAGCGTAATCACCGTTGCTGTGCTTCTCATCATTGCTACTTTGAACTGGGCCAGCTTAACCTTTACCGTCGCTGTCGCTGAACACGCACCTGACATATCAACTGTTGTCGCTGAGGTTCAACCTAAGCTTACTCAATACAACAAGTCTGAACAGATTGGTATTTGGAACGGCATGACTGAGACGGTCACTAAGGTATCCATCATTGCATCACACAACAATCAGTTAGGCACTACCGGTTTCTTCTCGTCTGGTTTGACAAAGAGTGATGTGGTTAACGATATAGAGAGCAATGTTAAGCTCAACATGGTTCCTGTTATTCGTAATGGAATTGTTGAACAAATCAACATGGTATGGAATGAAAATTATGATAACTATGAAGCTGAGAAATATGGTAGAGCAAACGTATTGTTCCCTATTCGTGCTACTAACTTAGATGCTTCAATAGAACAAGAGGCTGACACTGACTTAACAAATGAAGTGCGTTTAATTGCTCAAGCTGATGGACAAAAAGTTTTTACCGCTGCTGAATTCACATCAATACTTCATGCGTATGAAGCTAAAGCATTGCCTTTGGTTTCTGAGGGTAAATATCTTGAAGCTCAAAGCTACTACGATACTGGTTTGGTATTGAGGGTTGCTGATGCTTTAGATAGCGGCTTGGTAAAAATCAAGAACAAGTATTTATCAGAAGGTTTGGGTAGTGAAACCAATGCTAAAGTTAACAAGATATATAGTGCAACTTTTCTAAATTCTGCACAAGGTTTGAACCCGGCTTTGACTTATAGTGGTAAGTGGAAGTATATGCAGGAAGCCAGTAACTATCCGTTGAAATACAACTGCTCTAACTTCTATAACAAACAAATAGATGATATTCATATCAATGGCTTCAACATCCTAGCTGGTGGTTCTGCTTGGCGTGATACGGCTATGTCAGCTATCTCTATGCCTACCCAGTGTATTACCTTCAAAGGTGGCATTGCGGTCTACATGGGCGTTGATGCCAAGACTGATGAAACTAACGTCTTGCTCTACAAGGATAGAACTACCGCTGCAGGTATTGCTGTAAGTAATTTGACCAGTAATATCATTGAAGGTGCTTTACTGGGTCAATTAAAATTCATGGAGAAGAACAACCCATTCAAAAACGCAATGTATTCAAACATTGACCTTGGATTTATCCATGCTGGTATTTCAGCCACTTCAATTGGTAAAGCATTAAATAACAGTGCAAGAATGGGTGATGCCGTTAGGAATGGTCTTGTAGTTGATTATGCTGCTGGTGGTGATTTCAGTGTAGGTGTTGACTTTAATAAGTTGTTTGGTGATGAGAGAGAAACAAAAGACCTTGCTAATAACAGTCGCTACAAACAAATCACAACTGATTACAAGCCATTGATATTTGATTCGCTCCTTGACCCAGCGAAAGCTGGTAGTAGCACAACATACCAACAAGCTCAAAACTTCAATGAAGAAGGTGAATCATTCAGTGATATGTTAATCAATATTATGCAAAGCAACTCTGCATTGTTTTCAAATTTCAAGGGTGACTTAGGTTTACCAATGGACAAAACAATTTCAAGAGGGATTGTTGAGTGTAATGCAATGGCTGTCGCATGTGATAATAGAGGAACTGCAACAGTATCATCAATTTACAGGTCTGACCCATTGATGTTGGGTATTTACATAAAGATGGGTACCACTGCTGTTGCTGCTGTTAAGAATTTCGACTTGGGTAGCATCATTAACAAATTTGGTATCAGCGGTGATTCGTGGATTGGTAAACAATTAGGTAAGGCTTCTGCTGTTATGAGTAAGTTCGCCTTCTTGTTCCAAATGGCTATCGCTATCCTTGATGTTATTTTGGTGCCACTAGATTTACTCGCCAACATTTTAATCCTGATAGGTTTGTGGGCATTAGCCTTACAGATTTTACCTGCCATACAAATGATAATGGTTGCTGCATTAAGTCTATTGTTGGTAGTAGAAATGGTTCTTGTGATTTACTTGGCTATTTTACAAGCGGTTTTCAAACGTGACATTAGATACGTCAAAACTGGATTGAAGCAAATCTTTGGTAGCTGGTTAGGTGTTTTGTTCTACCTCATCGGTCACTACATCATGCTTGCGTTCATCTACTATCTATCCTTCTCTAGTGTTTCCAGAGCTATCTATGTATCAGTAGCGGGTGATGGTGGCATATTCGGTATGTTGGCTGGTATCGTTGTTGTGTTGTTCACCTATGCTTTCCTACACACATTGTTCTTAACCATACCTAGACTCACAATGAGCATGAAGAATGTCATTGTTGGTAGCGATAGCGAAATTCTCGATGACGCTGCTGCTAACAGAACTCTTGAAACCTTGGCTATTACATACATGGGTGAAAAAGCTGCTGTGGGCACAATGGAAGGTATGAAAGAAAAAGCTATCAGTAAAGTGAAACAACTGTATGGAAAGCCTAAAGCTTCTGCTACACCACCTGTTGATACGAAACCGCCAACCAATACGGAAGGTAGATAAGATAAGGCCAGCAAATGCTGGCTTTATTTTTTTGTCATTGAAAATAACTTGTCTAGTTGTTAAACAAATATTGCATGGTAAAATGAAGTGATACAACATCATTAAACTATATGAATACCCCAACGAAAGTAACTTATGAGCCAAATGAACTTAGACCTGAAATTTTATCATTGTGTGCTTATTTCACTTGTTTTGTAGATTTTGAACATTCGGGTAAAGATTTCAACCTTAGCACTGTTCATAAGAATGATGAACTCGCGTTGTTGTATTTCGGCGGGTGTGTAGGTGATTCAGTAGCTGTCGCTGGTGGACAAACCAAAAATCTTTATAAGCTGGTCGAGTTCATCACTGATAGAAATTTATGGGCGACTATTACCAGAGCAAGGACTAGAAGAACCTTTTACAGAAAAAAGATTAAAACGGATAAAAGATTTTCTGATGTGATTAACGCTTTGAGAGAAGAGAATGACCCTGAATTGAATGAGTGTATAAGGTCTTACAGGTTCTTCTTGTTTTCGGTTGCTTACACGGCAGTTGGTGAAATCGGGCATGAGAAGCTAATGAATATGCAACCGGGCGTAGCAGGCCGATTAGCTTACGCTCAGATTAAACAGCTTATGAAGAAATCTAAAAGGGGTGTTATCAAGCGTTTATTTATTATCTCAATATTCATAGGTATAGCAGTCGTATTCTACAACGTGCTTGCATCTGGATTTTTATTAACCATTTAATTAGACATAGGTTATCCATATGATACAATTTAAAATATACACATTATAATACCGTATGAAACAATTACTTTCGATATTGTTCTTAACGTTCACGTTATTTACTTCAAATTTCACATTTGCTGAGTCGGCTTGTCAGCCGGGTAATGGTGCATTGAGCAAAATGGAAATTGCTGAATGTATTGAAGAGCATGACAAAAGCTCTCAGATGTTCAAATTTATCAAAATATTCGTTGGTAAGGCTGAAATTGATTTTGCTGTCGATTTTGTTACTAATTTAGTTACGATGGATTTCAGTTCAAAAGTTATTGATTTGGAATACAAGGATGACGCAGCAACGGCCCTATTCAAAGCGATTGATTATGTTGTTAATAGAATTTCTACTATTTCATTTGGAATAATTCTATGTGGTGTCTTCTTAATGGCTCTCATAAGAGGCAGTAGGGAAGGGGTTGTTCTTGGTCTGAATGTCTTACCTTTCGCTACTGTTTCCTTAATTTTAGGTATTGCCGTTATTTCAGGTCATTTCGCTTTCTTCATCAAAATACTGTTCGTCATCATGTTCATCATGGCTTTCGCCTTGTTCTACTCCACTAATATATTTTCATTCTTCATCAATGATTTATCAGGTGTTGAAACTAGATTGCACAAAGAGGCTGATTCGTTCAGTGAAGCGGCTGTTTACAGTATGATTGAATGGCACATTGAAGACCTTGCAGCTCGAAAAGGTATGCTGGTCGAAACGGGTAATCTAGAAATCACTTTTGAGGGCATCAAACTAAAAGATAAAGAATTTATTGCTTGTTTACTCAAAGAAACAAAAGCTCCTACTGGTAAGAACCAAAACAAATTCTATCAAGCTGGTGATATTGAAAAAACTCAATATTGTGCTGGTGAGGAATTGGGATATAAAACTTACCGTATCGGTCATATTGCTGATAAAAAGCTCACTAGCGAAAGTGCGTTACTGCTCCAGAAGATGATTAAAATGCAGCCAGCTTTAAGAAGTATTGCGTATGGCATCATCAAAAATAACTGTGCCAGTGTGTTCAATGTCAATAGAGACTTGATGAAAGATTACATTTCTAGTTGTGTAGATATGAGGTCTGATGGCTCATTCAATATGACTGGTGATAGCATTGTTAAGACCCTACAGAATTCAGAAATTACTGATATAGAAATTGTTCAAGGACAAATACAAAGTCAGGTTGATGATTTATCCCTAACAGCTTTCACTGAAATGCTCAGAAATGGTAATACCGTTGATAAGTCTGTTGTAGAAGCCGTTAAGTATGATGACATGTATTCAAATTTACAATTGGGTTCAATTTACAAGAAAGCTTTTGAATCAACAGCACTGAAAGCCATTGACCTTGAAATTGTTAATGAAGTGGCGATTAAGAAGAGTAAGCTTCAACAATTTTTAAGTCTTGAAGATAATCTTGCCATGTTTAACGGCGAAGGTTCTAAGAATACATTCGGTATTGATAAGTATTATGGAAGTTTGAAGCCTCAATCTAATATCAATACTGACATGATTGCTTTGTTGGATGGCGTGGCTGGTGGGGCATTAACAGATGCCGGTATGCAGTACAAAGATTGCAAGCAGGGTGGCTATTGTAAGTCCGCCAATGCCAATTTCGTTACCCCAGTGTTTGAGTTAGGTCGTGAGATTATTCCTTACGTTGCTATGGTGTATACAGCGGCAATAGTAGTTGAGACATATTGGCAGTCTAAATATGATGCTGCGGACTCCAATGACCCTAATAGAGCTTACTACATCACTAATGCTAGATTTTGGCATGGGTTCGGAATGGCGGCATTAGGCATTATTGGTGGTTTAGGTATCGCTACTTTATTCTTGATTAGAGTATTGTTTATTGATTACTTCAGGTTATTTGCTGTAGGAATGTTGATGCCTTTCCTAGTGCCATTCACCTTCGGTTATGCTTTGCTGATGAGTACCTATGCAAAAATGTTTAGAGACGATGGTGAATCGTTTACAGATATGATGAAGAAATACGGCGTAGTTGACGTAATGTTCAGAATGCCGCTTGTGGCTATAGGCTCAATAATTGGGCTTTGCACAATGATGATTTTAATGTTCATTGCAAGTATTTTGCTCACTAAGTTGTTTGGTGGTTTTGCCATTGAAAATGCTGATGCAGGCAATGCTACGTTAACGCTTAAAGCATTGTTCTTTGTTTTCATCTATTCATTGAGCTACATGATTTCTTTCTACATCGGTATGAAGGCTTCCTTTAAGTCTACTGAAGCTGCGATAAACAAATTCTGCTACAAAGCTGATTCTTATGATGATGCGATTGGTCAACTTATGTCAAAAGCCAAAGGCTTCATTGGTAAGTTAGGAAGATAATATTTTTTTGAGTATTGCGTTAAAGGTATGTCATGATAAAATTAAATAAAGACAATCAATTGAGGGTTTATGTATATTGATAACTTAAAGCATTTAAAGAAATTGAGAATTTCTGAGTTGGTAAGACTCTGTGTATTAAGCTTCATCATTAGTGTTGCAATTATGAGCTTTGGAGTAAGTGGTACATCCTTTGCTCAGTTCGGTATCTGGATGATAATCTTGAGTGTTCCTGTAAGTATAGGTTTTGCGTTTCATGGGATAATTATTGCAATACATTTAAAGCGAAGATTTAAGACTTCAAAATTAAAGCCAGTATGAAGCTGGTTTTTTAACGTCCTATATTTGAATAGGTGATTTATATATGCTACTATAAAATTAACAACATCTTAAATCATTATGACTAACTTAAACCCATTCGCTAAACTCTACGCACTTATCTTTGCTGTATCTGCCCTTGTATTCATCGCTCTACACTGGTCTTTCCAATATTCATTGGGATTTTCATTGCTTGTTCTCTTCGCAATGATAGTGATTCCAGCCAGCCAATTACTATTCTTGCTATTGGTTCAATTTCCAATCAAGAAGAATATTCTAGGTTACGCTGTGTCGGTCGCTGCAATAGCATTAGCAATATCAAATTTGATGGTTTGACTATGAGTGATTCAACCGCGTTCCATATCTTGAATACGAATGAACCCAGTGTTCAGTTTCAGCTTGAAATATCCCTTGCGGGTTATGCAATTTTTGCGGATTTCATCAAGAAAGAACACTACCTTTTCAACCCTGATTTGATGTTGTTTCGCACAGCCTACCTTAATCAACACGGTGTTGAGTATCGTAACATAAAAACACTCTCTACCAAGAAGCTCACTGGGTTTATTCAAAAGATTAGTTTGATGAATTTCAGGACGGGTCTGAAAACTATCAAGTCTGTTGTAGATGTTGATGATTTAGAGCTGTTTTATGAGCCGGAAAGGAATGAGTTCAGGTTTAAGTTATTAAGCTCTGTTTCTGACCCTTTTGACTACCTCGCCATTTGCAGAAAAGCAAAAGGAGCCTGATAAGCTCCCTTGTTTTTATTTTCCATCACCATCATTTCTTTTTCACATCAATGTCTTTCATCCAGTCGTAATCTTCAGGAGATTGCTCTGGTTCGGAATCATCATCTATATCCATCACCTCTACGCCATCAGAATCAATCACCTCATCAGCATCTACAAAACTCATATCATCAAGAAAGCTATCTTCCTGATACTCGACTTCTTGAACGATAATTTCCTGTTCAGCTTCTTCTTGTTCAACTGGCTTTAAAATCAAAAGCTTTTCTGGTGGGTTAGAAGCGGGTAAGGCTGGTGAGTGAATGGATATCGTCTCATCGCCAATGGCGGGTGTGCCTCGTAGCTCCTGCAAGCGTTTGAAGCGTTTGCTGTCTTCATAGCTCTTACCCAGTAGGGTGTGATACTGGTAGGCACGCTTTGTCTCTACACCGTTGTAGAACGACATTGGCCTACCCGCAAACATCTTGAATTCGCCCATTTGGCCGCGTGCTTTGGCTTCTAGGTCGTTTGGTATTGCCGTAGGGTCAAACTGCTCTAAAAGGGCAAAGGCAATGAACACAGCCCCTTGCTCAGTCAGTTCAGTGACTTCTAGAAGGTCGCACTCAAGGTAGTCATGGAAGATGTGTGAGAAGGCTAGGGCCAGATCCTGACGGTTGTAAGCACACACAGCATTGTAGATGGGTAGGTGAGTGGATATCGGAAAGACAACCCCTTTTGAGAAGGCTTCGGCCTTGGCTTTTTCTTCTGGTGATTGAAATTTGTAGACCTTTTGCATGAAGCCAAGAATCTTAATGATAAGGTCAATGTCTTCTGGTTTGGCCTTCTTTTCAAGGATTGATGCTGCTTCGACAAGTTTAAGCATGTCGGTGAAATCATCGAAGCTTTTAAGCTGTTCTGTTGATGGGACGAATTCTATCTTTCCTGTATCAGTGGGTATTCTCATAGTATAATTAGATGTTTGTTTCTCTTATTCTATCATCTGTCTTATTTTACTCAAGGATATCCAATCAACTTTATCTGTCCATGATTTCTTTAACGGATTAATTACAATGATTGTTGAATTGTGGCTTATTTACAGTGCTGAATTTTAGATAAAGGAAAAACCCTTTCGGGTCTTTTTAAGAGGTTATGCTGAAATCGAATTCTAATTGCTCAGGTTCGTCTTGTTTAATGTCAATTAGACACAAGCCTATGAGTAATGTGACGTAATAACAAAATATGAATAAATAGCCCAGTATTTGATACCATAAGCCAACATCATTTTTCATGAAAAGAACTGTAGCAAGTGAAGCTGATGCAGCAAGTGTAATAATCAATACGAAAAATACTAATGCTTGTTTTACTGGTGTGTCTTTTATAATCATGAATATCTCATTTGTTGTTTATATAGTTATAGTGTAACATTTATAAGTTAAATGTAAATAGTAAAATATTATAATATTTTGATTATTTAAACATATATATCGTATTTATCATCACCAGTTGCATTGAATCAACTGGCATGTATAATTTGATTAACAATTATTCGGATATCTATGATTACTAAGTTTGTTTTGTTCTTCATTGCAGTTTCTTTCTTTTTCGCCACGGTCATGTTTTTCACTGGAGGGTACTATTCAAGCAGTAACGCTTTCATGGCATTTAACGACTGTATAGATGCTGTATTTAAGAAGCAATGGATGTATGCAGGGGTCGGGGCTTTGTGTCTGTCTGTGATAGTCAGTAGGTTGGGAAATAAGAAAGATTAAATGGTACTAAAAGAGATTTTAATTGTCTGTTTATGCTTCAAGAATAAGATAATTCACCCCACACCTCGTTTCAATTCGTAGAAATAATAAAACCCTAATCAAAGGGTCAATTTATTTTTCATTCTACTTCAACTGTGCTCATCACCGAATAGAATTTCTTCCAGCTTGATAATGTGTTCATCTGGCATGGTCTGAGTGATGCTGATGGTTGCTCCTAGCTCTGATTCAGCTTGTGCAAGTATTTCGTTTAGCTTTTCAATTGCGGGTAAGTAGTAACCAGCTTTGTAGTGATACGCTCTTATTTCTTTACCATACGCAATTCTTCCTGAAATAATCGTATATGAGGTTCCTTTCAATGGTAATGAGATAGAATGATGCCTAGCAAATTTCTTTCCATAATCCACTAGTTCTTGTGTGATGAAAGGGTAGTTAGGATGTTTCCTTTCCACAAGAATAAAGCTTTTACTCAATGGGTTCACATTGGTAGGTAGGTTGATTGAAGATATAATCAAGTTCTTGATTTCTTCTTTTACGAGAATGATTCTTTTAATTTTTTCTCTAAATGTTATTTTAATATCGCTCATGATTAGTTTTATTGTTGATTACATTTAATTAAATCATGAATATTATTTCTTGCAATAGCATTAGCAAAATATTTTTGTTCAAGGTTTTAAGTGTAATAGGATTAGCAAAAAATTTATGATTTAGGTGGTTGATGTTAGGCGAGCAAGGAAATATATCGCTTTATTCACCAGACGCTTTTTCAAACAATATAATAGTATTAATTACTAATAATCTTTAATAAGGAGAAAACTGCTCTACAAGTCACGTAATACAAGGCTTTCAGAAATTATACCGGTTTATAATTCCGACATACCGGTTTATAAGTCCGACTTGCCGGTTTATAATTCCGATTTTTGCAATGGCATTAGCAAAGTATTATAATTCAAGGTTTGACATGTCATAGCATTAGCAAGGAATCTATCCTGTTATAAGTTATTGATGTTAGACCTATGATGATTTGTCGCTTTATCCACCAGACGCTTTTTCAAACAATATAATAGTATTAATTACTAATAATCTTTAGTAAGGAAAAGCCTATTCTACAAGCTACGTAATACAAGGCTTCCAGAAATTATACCGGTTTATAATTCCGACATACCGGTTTATAAGTCCGACTTGCCGGTTTATAATTCCGATTTTTGCAATAGCATTAGCAAAAATGATTTTCGTAACTAGTTTTATATCCTAACTAACTCCTTAAGATGATATTTGAATTAAATATTTTGCTAATGCTATTGCAATGATTAGTATTCATGATAAATTGAAGGTATAACATAGAAAAGGAGATAAGATGAGTGTAAAGAATAAAGCGTTGAGCACAAACGCAATAATGGTTAAAACAGGTGAGGTTGTCTTTCCTGATGTTCTAGTACATCTTCCTATCTTTTCTCCATCTAGAACTGATGAAATAGTAAACTATGAAATCAAAAAGCTACATATCAGTAATAATTGCGATTTCACAGACATTATTATCATTGGTAAGAAACTGAACGTAAAATTCCATAAGAAGGCTTATTCTTATGTTTTGAGTAAAGCACAGCAACATAATAGTACAACTGTTACTGTGGATTTACCTGAAATGTTCACTAAGTTTGGATTCGACTACAAAGACTTTTCTCACTATACAAAATCTTTTAACGAGTTGATGACAGCTCTTTTTGAAATGAAAATTAGCTATACCTCTCCAAGTGGCGTTAGGTTTGATGGTCGTTTGATAAACTGGAAAACAGAACCTATGGATGGTGTTGCTACTGTTGATTTTGGTGGTATCTACCAAGAATTACTAAATTCACATCCAAATTTTTCAAGGCTCAACTATCTTGAAGATAGAATAAAAGGCGACGTTGCAACAGTCTTGAAAGAAAAGCTTGATATTGAATACAGAAAGCTTTCAGGCACTAATAAGAAAACAATAAGTGTCAAGGCAGAATACTTGATACAGTCTCTTCAACTTAGTGGAGATAGAGATAGTCAAGTAAAATCAATCAACAATGCGTTCAAGTATTTTATAGATAAGAAATATATCGTTGCAGTTGAAAAGAAGACTAGGCTCAAAAAGATTTATGAATTCAAAATCACCTTCAATCCAAATTTCAAAATTGAAGATTTTGATGATGTTATTAAGAAAGGTAAGATTGCGAAAGCAAAAGCAATCAAACCCCTTGTTGCTTCATTGTCGGCTTCTACGGTCTTGAACCTTTCTGATGGTGTAGATTTGCTTGAGCCGGAATGGAAAAGTGATGAAGAATTAACAGCAGAATTTGACGCTATGTTCGATAGTGAAATGCTCATAGCAAAGGACATACAAAGATCTTCACCAGTTAAAGCTGTTGACGTTAAGCACACTGATGAATGGGAAGCGGCTTGTGATTTCAATAACTGGGTAGAAGAGTCTAACAAAGGAAATTAAACGCCATAAAGCGTTGTTCCCTTTGACTTAAATTATGGTTGATGTATTTGTATTAGTAACAACAATGGATTATGTAAATGGTTTATCAAGAGACAAGGATTTTAAAAGACAGTGATTCAGCTTCGTTCGCTGACGCTCTGGAAGCGGCATTAGATGAGCTTAAAACGCTTGCTGGGTCGTATCCTTCACTTGTCGGGTTAGAGTTGCGTAACGGGTCGTTTAAAGCTGATTTCCGCCTAGACGGGGAGGGTAGTCAGATGTGCCTTCATGTGGCCGCTCTGGCTGCTGACGTTTCCGCGTTGGAAGACGTGACATGTATCAAGTTCATCATGGTTCCCAAGCTCAATACAGCCTCATTTGAGCTGGTGTTTTGACAACCTGATACGTTTGCTAGGCTGTGATGATTGTGGCCTTGTAAATGGCTATAATGCGATACAGCTTCATGATGCAATCCCTGCTGAACCTGATGCGTTCTACTCTGATGGCTTCGTCTAAGTCTGATTCCTTGGTCATTGCAATAAAGCTTTCCAATATGTTGATGAACCTTTTCTGATACTGAATGAGCTTGAAATTATGCTCATTGTAGTTGAAAGCCTGTCTTACATCTTCTGTTGACCAGCGGCCTTTACGCTTCATACCGATGACGTGCGGCATTCTTAACTTGAAGTTTTTCTTTGCTGCAATCAGTTGGTCACTTAGGTACTTGGGGAAAACGTTCACTGAGTAGTCATTGAATTTTTCAGCTAACTCTTTTATCTCTTGTTGGTCGAATGAATTCATGTTGAAATTTATTGTTCATTACTATAATACTAACAAGGATTGATGATTTGTAAAATTTAGGTAATAAAAAACCAGCTTTTGGCTGGATGATTTATTTATTCTCAATTTCTAATAGTTTTTGAATTTTGTATTGATTTATCCTATTTTGTATAACGCTTTCTGTAACATCAAACCTTCTTGCAATTTCTTTTCTGGTTAGATTGTTATTGACGTATAAATCACGTAATTCATGTTCTGTTATAGAGAATGAAAATTTAGCTCTCTTTCTGATTCCGTATTTTTTGAGTGTTCTACATATTTTTTCTTTCTTCAATCCAAGTTTCAAGCTGACTTCATCAAGTGACATGTCACTTTCTATGTAGAGTTTGTATAAAACATTTTTTGCAACATTAACTGCAACTGGTCTTCTTATCCCGTATTCCGTCAAAGCTATATAAACCTGTGCTGTTTTGCATCCGTAAATTTCAGAAATCTGTTTAGCAGTCAAGTTTTGTGTGATATACAAGTCTTGTAACGTATCTTTTGATATTGTAAATTTCCTGACAACAGTTTTACTTCTCACGCATTTAATTTTGTTTTCCTTCAAAATTCTTCTTATGATGAATTCTGTTGAGCCGGTTTGTTGTACGATTTCAGGAAGCGTTTTACCGCTCATGCATAAATCAATAATAAGTTTAGGTTCAACGTCTACGGTTTTTCTTTCCCATACTCCTAAACCTTTTATTCTGCTAAGCATTACTTGTCTGCTTACACCAAGCTGGTTTGCAATTTCAGTGATGCCCATTCCATTTTTATATGATGCTTTAATCATTGCGTCTTCTTCAGTTGTTCTTTTCAAAACAGGCTTTGTTGATTTTGACACATTTATTTTTAACTCTGTCTTACGCATTAAATGCTCCTGATTGTTTGTTATATATTCAGGTTAACATTTATTTATCAAATGTGAAGAGGCTTAATCAATTATGAATTACTTATTTTTGAAAATACTCTATCTTGTTCTATCTCGCTATCTAATCTGTCGTAGTAAATGATGGTTTCAATCTCTACCAGCGAAAGCTCGCCACTGGATTCAATCCATTCGTTGCTTCTTTTGTATTTGCTAGTCTTTGTAATGGCTATCTGGTAATCATCGTTGTTTGACGGTGTTTTCATATCTTCCTGAGTGGTTGTATTACTTACATAATACCTTTAATCTTGGAATGTAAAATAATAGGCAACAAAAAACCAGCTACTTGCTGGCTTCTGATTTATTTTTTACGATTTCTTTAAATCTTTCAATTTCTTCTTTGCTTAACGTGCCCTTTGAAACAAGGTAGCCTACAGCAATATTGTTGAGGTTTTTTTCTGCTTCTGCTTCATTCATTTTTGATTCATTACTATTTTTTAACCAAATCATAATTTTATTAAACATAATGATTAACAATATAATCAATGAAATTAATAAAGCGGTGCCAGTGAGCGTGGCTACCGGATAATGTTTAAGAAGTGCAAAAAATGAAACGCCCACTACGATAGTGGTTACGGCGAATTTTAAGTATGTTGAACCAAATGAAACCATTTCCGCAACATCATCATGTGTGACGTATTTTTCTGAATCAGGCTTGTTGTTGTCAGAGTTGTTTGTCATGGTTTACCTTTTATTGTTCTATTAGGTACATATTACCTCTGCTTTAATAAATGTAAACAGATTAGAAGCAATTTATTAATGTTTAACAATTCAGAGATAGAAAAACCAGCACTTGGCTGGTTGGTTATAATTCTATGAAACTGATTTTTTAAGTTGATTCCTTTTTTCAATATATTTATTGATTTCCAAAGCTTTAACTTTCAGTTCAGCTAGGCCATCATTACACTTTTCTAAGTATTCTTTATATTCTCTTTCTTCACTGGCAAGGCATTCTCTTTGTGATTCCAAGAATGTTTCAAGTGGTGTTCTCACTTCCATTGTGCTGTTTCTGCATGAGATAGCCATATAATTGATAACAAATCCCATACCCAAAAAGAAACCAAACAACATGCACATCCAAAAGCTCTGTTGTAAGCTGTATTCAATAAGTTTCAATACACCATTGTAATGTTCTACAAAAACACACAACCATTCGGGTAGACTATCAGGATTAACTGTTACTAAAATATTTGAAATAATGTAACCAAAAATTATTAATGCTATGCTAGACATCATTAATGTTTTTTTAATTTTGTGTTTTTTAAATGATTGCTCAGCGTTTGCCTCAACCTTTGCAAGTCTCTGTCTTTTTTTGTTCATGTAAGCTTCAGCTTTCTTCATCGAATCGTTGGCACTTTCTAAGGTGTGCATAACTTTTGATAGTGAGGCTGCTAACTCAGAGCTGTCTTGTTCTGACAGTGGCTTGTTTGATGATTGGCTTAATAATAACCAAGCTAATAGTAGTTCCATGATTCTCCTTGTTCTGTTTGTATAATAATATATTAACATTCATTTCTTAAATGTAAATAGACTAGAATTGATTTATTTAATTGATGGTAATCTCAGGCACAAAAAAACCAGCTTATTTGCTGGTCGTTTGAATATCCATTTATTACTTATGAGCTTTGATTACGTCTACCGTTAATTGTTCTGTTAAGTCAGCTATGTTCTGTTTGCAGTCTAGTATCTCTACAAATGTACCTTCTTTGCATGAGTTAACTTCCTTGGCTATTTCGCTGCTTACAGCTTTAACTTCTTCGTATGAGTAGCCTGATTTGTAAGCTTGAAGGGTGGTGATCACCTTATCAACCATCGCTTCATATTCAGCAGTAACTTGAACAGCCTGTGCTTCTGGAATGATATTGAAGCTGGTTGGATTGCTGAATGTTGGTTCAGCGATTGCGAATGCTGATACAGTCATTAAGATAAGAGTAGATAATATTTTCATTTTATTCCTTTTGTTGTTTGTATATAGATACATTATCACCTAATTCTTAAATGTAAATAGGTAAGTATTAAAATATTTAGTATTGATGTAAAGAAACCAGCACTTGGCTGGTTAATAAGTTAGTAAATCGCTTTATAGATGCACGGAAGCCATTAGCAAATTAGTTAAAGCTAAAGAAATGACAAATCTTATCAAAAGGATTTGTAAATCATTAAATTCATTTTTTCCGTCAAATGTATCTGGAACCCAAATGCAGTGTGCATATCTGCATAATGTTTTAATGGCGTTATAACTTAGCCATACGAGTGTACCACCACACAAAAGATAAGCTGTTAATGTGACAAGCGTGTGTTGTAGATTCAATGGGAGGGAATAAGTAACAGTAAATGATGTTATGTTTATTAACGCTAATGACAATAACTGTTTCGTGGTGATGTTCATGTGTACCTTTTCCATGTTGTTTCTTTAATTGTACCTCTAGTTTATTAAATGTAAATGATGAAAAGTTCAATACTCTTTATCCTATCTTTACTTTTAACAATTCATTCCACTTTGTTGTATAAGCTGGGCTTAGAAATTCACGCTTCATTCCCCAGCTCGACGTTTCTGGTTCGATTGCAAACCTGAGCGTGCCAGCCCCTTGCACCTTGTTAATTGAATCCATCAGTGTCATAAGCCGGTCGTTGTTTCTACGCTCTGGTTTAGCGAAAAGGTCAGGGATGTAGCCAGACTTGGGTGTGAACTGGCTGAGCATGATTCCAGCCTTGGCATAGGGTGTGTTTGCCCGGTAGATCCGGGTCAGTCCAGCTTGGGCCGCTGCTATCAGCTCCCGTGTGTCGTCAGTAGGGGATTCCAAGCCAATGATGGTAGCTTTGCTGTATGGCTGGTCATCGAATCGGCTGGTCTGGATGAAGACCTGCAGACAACTGGTCAACATGCCTTCCTTGCGGAGTTTTACCGCTGCTTTGGCTGCGTATGATGCTACGGCCTGTCGAAGCTCTAACAGCTCGTAAACACGCTTACCGAACATGCGAGTGCTGGCTATGTTCTGCTTGGGTTCAGGGGATTCTTCCAGACCAAAGCACACGGTACCTTCTAGCTCGCGTGCGGTGCGTTCTATGTTGACGTTGAACATCTGCCGTAGGGCTTTCTTGTCATACCGGGCTAGGTCTATGGCCTTGGTGACGTTCATCAATTCCAGACGCTTTTGAGTCCTTGACCCACAACCCCACACTTCTCCCACATCAGCAAAGCTCAGAAGCTTGTTCTGACGCTCATCATCGAGGATGACCACCACGCTACCAGTCTTGGCTTTCCATTTCTTAGACGCCCAGTTGTTGAGCTTGGCTAGGGTTTTTGTCTTACCCACTCCCACGCCCACGGGCATTCCTACCTGACGATAGATTTGGCTCTTAATTTCCAGACAAAGCTTTTCTAAGTCTTCATTCACGCCGGATAGGTCAATGAATGATTCATCAATTGAATACACTTCGTAAGCTGGAACGTATTGACTGATTACTTTTGTGACCCGATTTGATATGTCTTGATACAACGCATAATTTGAAGAGCAAACCCGCAACTGTTTACTTTCTACAAGGTGCTTGATTTCAAAGAAGGGTTGACCCATCTTCACACCTAATTTCTTGCTCAAGTCATCACGGGCAACAACGGCACCATCATTGTTAGACAAGACAACTGTTGCTTTTCCAATCAATGTAGGATTGAAGATACGTTCACAGCTTACATAACAAGCATGGCAATCTACTAGCCCAAAGACTTTATCTATTTTATCAGTCATGGAGTTTATGAAGATTCCAAAGAACAACACCCCACAACTCGGATTCTTCAAATTCTCCTATGACAATGGTTTCGTAGTCAGGGTTAGCCGGTATCAGCACTGGTTTACCATTCGCCATGCCGTAGGTCTTCACAGTGAATTCAGGCCCGATACGGGCCACCACAACGCTTCCTACGCGGGGTTCTATGGCTCGATCAACCACAAGGTAGTCACCATCGTAAACGCCTAGGCCGCTCATGCTGTCACCCCATGCTATCAGGATGAACAGTGATGGTTTGCCCACTCCACAAAGGTCATCGAGGCTCAACGGTGGCTCTGCGTATTCCTCGGCTGGAGACGGGAAGCCACATGCAGCACGGCCATGAACTGGTGCTTTGGATGGGTTTAGAGCTGCTGTGAAGGGGATAGGTGGGCTGAGCATGATAACTGACCATTGACTGTATGGGCATACAGTATCAGTTCTGGTGACTGGTTCAAGCGTGCCTGACGGTCGGCGGGAGAGGGTAGACGTGAAAAAACCGCATGAGCGGTCTTATTCGTAGATAGGTGATTTGATTACTCTATCAATGCTTTCATAGGGTCTATGTATGCTTTACTGTATTTGCTGCAATTTATAAACCTAATATAATCTACTTTGCTTAATGAAATTAGACACTCGGGGTCATATTGATAGGTATCTAGCAATTTCATTGCCTGTGGATATGCTTCATACGCATCACACACTTCATCTTCGTTTGTTGTTCTATATGGATTCTCGCACAAGCCTGAAGCTTTTATTTTTTCTGGGGTTGTGATGTTTAATGTGTATTCACGAATATTTGTGTCTTCGTCGTAAGTATAAGTTTCAAATCTTAACTTAAAAATATCACCATTTAGGATTGAACCCATCATTGAATCATACGGTTCTGACTTTTCGATGGCGTTTTCATTTCCTGAATTAAGTGGCAAGTACGCAAACAATATAAATACGGCCTGTAAAATAAAGAATAAGACTGATGAAATTATTAATGAGTTTGTAAGTTTGCTCATGAATCCCTTAGCTGAGTCAGATAATATTGAATCGCCCCTATATAAAATGAAGATGCACCATGGAAAAAATGTAGCAATGAAAATCAAACCTAAATATGGTTGAAATGAAAAGAATGAAGTTAGGTTTATGCTTAATATAGTGCAAATAAATATTGAGGATAATGTGTCTGATAACCCTTGTTCAGTTGGTTTTTGTGCAAAAGCTAAATTTTCGAAGTTCTTAGCATCAATTATTTTTTTAAGTTTAATCAAAGATGTTTTTACCTGTATGTCATCAATAACTGCTGTCTTAGCAATCTTGTTCTTTTTATTTTTTTTGCTCATGGCTTTCCTTTTGTTGTTTATATACTTTATACATTACTATCTATTTCTTAAATGTAAATAGGTTAGAAGTGGAATAGTTGACATGGCTTTATTGTTGGCAAGAAAAAACCAGCTTATGACTGGCTTTGTTTAGTTTGTTCTTTTATGTAGATTTGTTCAATAAGTATGAAAATTATCGGAAATATAACGAAAACAACTAATTCGTTAAAATTCAGATAGCTAACCGTGTCTCCCATTTTTTCACAAAACTCAAATACAGTGTTACTACCCGCTGGAGGCAAACGGCCGGAAGTTAAAAAACTAATAATGGACTTAATGAAGATAAACAAGTTAAATAGGATTGACGTGTAAACGAGAAATATCTTCATAAGATTGATTTTCAGTATTGCCGTGGCAGCAATCAAAATGAAAGCTGCTGAGTAGGTCGCCATGAAGATTTTGGTGGTGTGAGTGTTCCAACGATTACTTTTCATCTGAATCACCTCTCAACTGAGACTTGTGCTTTTCTTCTTTCTCAATTGAAATCCTGAGAAGTAAATACGTCCAATAGAAAATACAGCCGTTAATCATCAAAAAGTAGATGATTTCCGCTGCTCCAATTTTACTATCAATAAGCTGGTAGCTTGAATAAAGAAAATAAGCAGTGGCAAACAAAATGTTGAATGCAAAATTCAAGTGGTGTAAATATCTATCGCAATTGGAGAATAATTTATCACCGGGTTTTCTTTTATTCATCTTATTTACCTCCTAGTGTTATTGATTTGTTTTTTATTTCTACTGGTGTGCCGTCTAAATCCACACCGTTCATGAGTTTAACCATGACTAATGTTTTCAAAAGTGTTGAGTCTGACAGGCTTATCTGTCTTATCTTGTAATCATCCGCTTCTGGTATTTCACTGAGCTGTCTAACTACTCGGTAATAATTAGATGGGGTCTGAAGTATTCTGTATTTTCCAAAAGCAAAATCAATCTTAGACACTTGTTCTATGTTGAATTCTGGTTTCTGTTGTTCACCAAAGCCTGAGTAATAACCAATGTTTTGATAGATATGAGCTTTCGTCATCGGAAAGAATCTCTGTTCAGAAAGTGCAAATAAACATATGCACATGACCATTAAGATAATTGAAATCATTGCTGATGAAAGCTTTGATGGAAAGCCATGAAATACATTATTCATGGTTTTCACCTTTTACTTCATCTTTCAACTTCGCTATTTTGTTGTCAAGTTCCTCAATTTTAATATCAAGCTCTCTAATCTCTGCGGCTTCTTTGCTGAAAGGCTTAGCAGTTCTGAGCAACTTGTATCTTCTCTTTCTCAATACCTTAACTTTTTGTTTTAAATCGCCTTCGCTGTCATATGCAGCAACCGCAATTCCAATTGAGATGCTTAAAAGAAAAATCAGTACTAAGTGAGCGTCAATCAAGCCATCATTTATCTTTGCAAGAGGGTCATTTTTTCCTGAGTAATTCAAAATTCCAAAATCCTTGATTGCTGACGGACTTTCACTGTCTATGAAACGCCTTTCAATGTATTTGATTGAGAAATTACTAAACTCAGTAATAGGGTCTATTCCGAGGGGGGAGTTGCTAATATTTTTTCTAAAGTCGCTAATGTTTTTTCCAATGATTACCTGTGTTCCAGCTTCCATTAGCTCGCGTCCACCTTGCTCAACGCTTTCAACAGATTTTGCTTCACCATTCACACCAGAAGCTTTTGCCTTTTCATTGACCTTCTCATGTGAGCTTTGAATTCTGGCGAATGTGCTTAACTGCTCGGCCTGTTGTGCCCATTTCCTACCTTCATAAGCAACGCTCTTAATTACGTTCTCTCTGAAATACTTCTGTTGATCATCCTTCAAAGCTACATATGAATTTTTGGTCATTTTGCCGTCGATTTTCTGTTGGTGACAGAACCAGCTAAACCTGAATTCAGGGCGAGCAAATGAGCAACGTAAGAAGTTGATTTGTGCGGCTTCTGACTTGTCGATGGTGAATGCTTCACTGATGCTGATGTTGTGAAGGCCATTCGTTGTAAGGTCTAGCGAGTGCTTAGCTTTATCAACAAGGACTGCTGATGTGACTTCTTTTGTTGATATGTAATAGGCTGAGCAAAATGTGATAGTAGCGTATGCGAATATGGCAACTACAAGTTTTGATGATTTCATGTTTTCCTTTTGATGTTTGTATACTTAATACATTACTATGTAATTATTAAATGTAAATAGAGAAGGATGAATATATTTAGTATTGAAATGTTCAGGCGTAAAAAAAACCAGCTTAATCGCTGGTTTTATTTTCATTCAATTTACCTTTGTATGATGCAATTATATCTTTAGTTTCTTACACGTTTTTTTGTTTTTGGTCTTCACCATTCTCTTCCTCGCTCTTAGAAAATAGATGATGGAGTATTGAAACGGCAACTATTATCGGTAGTGATATAAAAAGCAAAGCAAGTGTTAAGGGTGATATTCCTTTAAATGGACTATCTATATTTTCATCATCTGTGTAGAGTTTTTTAATATCTTTAATAACTTTCCTTGTGACGATTACTGAAAGCATCGTGAGTATGAAAAGAAGAAATCCAGTAAAAAAGTATCCTATATTTTCTATTGAAACATTCGCCATTTCTAGAAGCGGTAGAGAAAGGAACTGTTTGAACGCTGTTGCCCATTCTCCACCAACCGTCAATAGGGCTACCATTGATGTGTAAAGGTAAGCGGCTACCTTAGCTATGCCCGCCCATAACAAGGCTGCGGCTTCGTAGATGACGTGTGCTGTGGATTCGATGGCGAATGTGAAGCCTAGGAACATGGTATCAAAGCCAACCGCAATGTAAGCCCATACGCTCATTAAGGCCGGATGAAATGCGAACATAGCCATGATGCCAGCGGTCAAAATGGAAGAGAATTTAAGGGTGGTTCTAATATCTTGTCTGTTATTGTTAATGTAGTCGGTGAGACTTCTTATGATTGATTTGAGCATTTTTCCTCTTTTTATATGTTTATGTATTCATGTTACTACTCGTTTCTTAAATGTAAATAGTATGGCCGAAAAAAACCAGCTATTAGCCGGTTGATTGATTTGGTTTGCTTCATTTTAGAATAATGAATTACTCCTTATGTGGCTGTTTTCATTCTTAGTTAGACTCGTCTTTTTTCTTAATCTTTTCACCTGCGTTGGCTAATACACAAATCCAGATTAGTAAAATAATGCTAATTGTAATAAGGGTATAGTTAATATAATCCATCAAATTTGCGTAATGTTCTAAATCTAACGGCTCAGTATTAGCTGGTTCATCAGCATCTAATAGTGATGCCATAGCTTCGGCTTTCGCTTCTAAAACATACCTGTTGTACATAACGTTAGTTCTAGTTATGGCTTCACGATTTTCATGGAAGTAAGTCACATCCATTACTAACCTGTTAATCACCAATCTTCTTGAATCTTCGCATTCAATTCTTGTATCAATGTTCTTCATCGCACATAGGTTTTCTTTGTATATTACCTTTTTGGCTGCTAATTCAATGTCGTCAGCATATCCTATGGATTTTCTATTTACTGGTCTTACCATTTCAAGTACATCGTTGACCTTTTTGTTTAGAAGCTCTTCTTTTGATTTACGCCTAGCTAATAACTCATCAATGACGGATATATATTGTTTCGCAATATCATCTTTCGTGATTGGTTTGCTATTTTCAACGTTGTTATATGTTGATTCAAGCATTTCTTGTTGCATTTGTTTGTAAAAAGACTGACGTTCAATTGCTATCTTTTGTTGGTTCGTTGCCGCCTCTAATGCTATTTCATCCTTATTGGTTACACCTAAAATGCTAAGAAATGTTGCTATTAAAAAGAACACTGGTATTGAAGATGCTTTTACAGATGATTTATTTTTTGTGCTGTTGTTTGTGTTGGTATCATTCATGATTATTTTTTTTGTTGTTTAGTTATATATCAACTTACTATACATTTCTTAAATGTAAATAGAGAAGGGCGATTATTCTTAGAATTAAAATGTTCAGGCGTAAAAAACCAGCTACTAGCTGGCTTGATTCATTCTTTATACTGAGAGAGTAATAACGCTTTTAAATATTCCAGAGAGCTGTTCGCTATCAATTCCGCTTCGTCTTTTGTGAGGTCAATAGGAATGGTCAACGTCACCGCTTTCTGGCTGCTTATCGGCAGTGTGAAGGTCTTGGTGGTTGGCTCTACTGGTTCTGCCACTGGCTCAAGCTCAGAAGCTGTTACAAGCTCTTCTGATGGGGTAGGGCTAGTGTCTTCTTCATGACTGACGTAATTGGATTGGTTTAAGCCTAATCCTTCAAGAACGGCACGTTTCCCATCGTTGATGGCTTGGATTTCTATTCCTGATTGGTTGGTTGTTTCTGTTTTGAATGAGATTGCACATACCCCATCCAACCATTTCTGTAGAACTGGCTGTAACCTCTCTAGGTCTATTGGCTTGGTAGCGTTGGCTTGTATTGTCTCGCCCATGAATTTACAGACAGTGAACAAGATGCGGTGTTTTTGCTTACTCCCAGCTTTATAGATTATCTGTTTTCTTCTGGCGTTAAGTGTGATGTGTTGTTGGGATGAACCCGGTATTACTAACTTCCCTGCGAATGGGCAAAGATTTAAATTTATTGTTCCTAGCATATATGCACCTTTTGTTGTTTGTTCTTATCAACTTACCATTTCATTCTTAAATGTAAATAGGTTGGATGTTAAATAGTTAATGTATTTTCTGAATAAAAAGAAAACCAGCATCACGCTGGCTTTTAAATATCATTTTTGATTATTTAAAGAAGTCTTCTTCATTAACATCTAATGATATGAGCTTTCCTTTTTTTTCTTTTGAATTCAACATTCGAATAAATTCAAGCGGAAAAACTGTGGTATCGGTTTTGCGTATTCTCTTGGATTCTTTGCTTTGTGTTTTTTTCATGTTTTCCTGTTGTTGTTTATTTTAATATATTGTAACTCGAGATTTATATATAAGAAGAGCTATCACTAAAAAACCAGCATTACGCTGGCTTCTTGATTAGTTTCTTGATAATCCGAGGTTGAATGAATATCCACCAGAAAGGAAGAACAATAGATAATGGTGCTGTTAATGGTGATTCCATAACTATTTTAAAGTCAGCTTCAAGGAGTATCATCAATGGGAAGATTTGTATGAAAACCATCAGCATATTAATTATGCCTGTCTTGTTATGATAGTCATCTTCTAATCTTTCAAATCTATCCATATCACAACGTTCTGCATTTTTGGTTCTAACATGCTGTTCTTGTGTGATTTCAGCGAGCTTATAGACTTGGGTAATCTTGTGCATGAAGTCAGCGAAAGACTCCACTGAATAGGGCTTACCGTTGCCGCTCTCGGCGTTGTTAACGATGACAAGCTCATATTCATCAAAGTCATTGACCTTGCTCATGCTGGCTGTAATGGCTTCACGCAAGGTATTTATTCTTTTGATTTCAGATTTGATGTTTCTGTTTGTTAATATTCCAAAAGTAGTAGCATCAGCTTCAAGGCATTTCAAAGCTTTATCCAGCAAAGCTTTTTCTCTGGTTAGGTGGTTCAAAGCTTTCTTTGTCGTAACAGCTTCTATCCCGTAGTAGCTAGCCACTGTACCTTTGAAAACCTCTTTGGGTTCTTCTGACCAGAATTTGTTTTTAGCGTAAATGAATTCTCTGTCTTCTGCGTTCTTATCTCTTATGTTCATATTAAATAAAGATGTTGTTTATTTAATCATAACAAACAATTCTTAAATGTAAACATGGTAGAGCTAAATAAGTTGCAGACACAAAAAAACCAGCTCTTGGCTGGCTTCTTAAAACTTGTATCTCTCACTTGGTAAACTCTATCTTTGTATTTCTCATGTCGGTTCTATCATTAACTGATGCGTCAACCGCACCTAACGCTATAATTACTACGAATGTCAATGAAGCCGCTACAATCACACCATCTTTCAATTTGTTCAATGATTTGCTCAATGCTGTTTCTTTTAAAGTAATGTCTCTCATGTTGATAATCCTCGTTTGTTAGTTTCAGGTTATCATTGCATTCTTAAATGTAAATAGGGTGCAGTTAATATTTTTAATATATATGAAAAAACCAGCACTTGGCTGGTCTAGTTCTTACATCTTGTTTTTGTGTTTAACGGTCTTAACTTCTTTCAAATCACTCTGGAATTTTGCAGTGTCTATACTTTTCATGGTCAGTCTGTCTTGAAGATATAGCTTGCTCTGATCATCAAAGGTTTTAGCGATACTGAGCATTTCAGGCTTAGTCATGGTGTTATTTTGGTAAGAGTCTACTAAGGCTATCGCACGGGCTTCTTTGAGTGCATTCATGAGCGTTCTGTCTATCTTTTCATCACTGATACGCTCGCGGCCTTCAATCCTTGCCATTACATCATCAACGCTTCTCGTTTGCCCATCTTCTGATGATTTGGTGTTGGCATAGCCAATAGGGGCTTTCTTTGAATCGACTACATAAATTCTTAAAGCCACACCTTGGCTGGATTTGACTTGAAGGTCACAGCCCATTGCTTCTATCTGTTTAACCAGAAGGTTTTTCTCATGAACAGCAGAAGGGTATTTAACGCCAGTGAGGTTTGATGTGAATTCGTGAACACTCTTGCCATACACCTGTAATTCTTTATCAAGTATGTGGTTGGTAGCTGAATCAAATTTAGCTTTGATGTGATGAGCTATCACGCCTTGTGGTCTGTCGGTTGCTAATGTGTGAGCAACTGCTTTTAGCAATAGACCACGGGTAGCGTAATAGAGATAGCTGTCTGACTTGACGCCATCCTTTGAAGTGCCAGCAATGTGTTCTCTAACGTCCTTTATTCGCTGGTTGTAGCTTTCGCTTCGGAATTGGTGACTACTTACCCTTTCTTGATTTTCTATCAGGTGTAATTTGTTCCAGCCACCACTAGCACTGGTCGCTTGTATTGAGTAGCCAAGGCTCTCAATGTCTTTTATGAATTCATAATTTGATTCGGTAATAGCCATAATTCTCCTTTCATGATGTTTATGAGGTTATCTTACCATTCACACAATCAAAATCAACGCACTATAATATTTTGCTAATGGAAAAACTAAACCAGCACTTGGCTGGTCTTATTGTCTTGCTAGGTTATTTAAGTTTTATTGTGTTGATTTTAGGTTTTGGCGTTTCTTCATGAGCTTTGATTTCTTTCAGCATTGACTTATAGAGGTTGTCATCTGGTTCATAGTTCATGTGTTCTGCTTTGATTTTTTCAAAGAACTTCTTATCTTTCACAATGGTGGATAATTCATAACCACCGCCTAGGTTGTTTATCAAATCTACAGCCTTATTATGGTGCGTTAAGATTGCTTTGCAGGGGGCTATCAAAAGACCATGCTCATATCGCCAATTATCAATTTTAGCTGCATCCCTAAATTTTAACTGTATGTTCTCATAGCCATTTCCCATTTCTTTAAAGATGGTCTGTAAGTGTTTACCTGCCAGAAGGTCTGGATCAATAGCTTGTTTGGTCTGATAGAAATAATCATGCACCAACGTTTCAGCCATTTCTTTGAATTTTGTGGAATTGCTTGTGAAAAGATTAACCTGACTCGGTGTGCAACCTACCTCTTTCAAGAAGATTGCTGCTTGTGAAGTCACTAAGTCGTAATTGTCAAAGACGTTTTCTTTTATTTTGTTAAAGTCTATGCTGACTTCAATTTCTTTGTTAAAGATGGTGCTGTATATTGATTTGAATTTGTTATCCGAGAATGTCACTTTGTTCTTTTGTATGAAATTGAACATTTCATCACTGTTCGTCTTCCCGAACAAATACATGTAGTTTGAGCCAAGTTCTAGAACTGACTCGAAATTCATATCAGGCTTGATTAGGTGGCCGTGCGTTATCTTTATACTGTCTGATGTTTCATTGTGTTTGTGTTTCGTATAGAGATTTAAGAATATCTCTTCTTTCTGACTTAAGTTATCCATGTTTATCAAAATGTTCATCTACTAACATTATAATATATAAATAGCTTATTACAATAAAAGACTTACTATTTATTTGACAAACAATTTTGAGTTGGTATGCTTTGTATTAGAGCTAATCTGTTATTTAATTTATTGATAATTCTTACTTGATTTGATTGACTCTATTTTATATTTGTATGTTCGCTTCTCCTACGTTACATGATTTCAAAAAGCTTGTTTGTTGTAATTGCCCCTAAGTCCCTCCAAAATTCTTAGGGGTTTATTACTTCAGGCACACATGAAAAGCCCCATCCTAGGGGCTTCGTCGTTTCTACTGATGGTCAAATCAGGTAGCAAGCTCGGTTGAATGCCATTGTTGCAAGGTCGTGAAGGTCAGTGCCTTGGTAGTGAACCTGCATACGTGAAAGCTGGCTGTATGCCTTGATACTGATGATTTCCGCACTGGTTTTCACTTCTGCATTCACTAGCAGCTCTAACGCTGATTTCAGCTCTTGCTGGGCCGATTCACCAGCTTCTTTATAGTCGAACGTCTCAATCACCAGCACTGCAGCCTTCAGTGCTTGTAGGGCTTCTGGCTCATTCCAGCGTATGGCCTTGGTGTATGACTTCATCGCCAGTTCGATTGCCTTACGGCTCCCGGTCGATGTGGCCGATTCACTGAACAGCACCAGCTTCAACACCTCAGTCAGTTCTTTGACCATGTGCGGTGTGAACAAGGCATGGAAGAAGAGGGCGTATGGCTTGAAGCTGCCCCGGTTGAAGAAACGCTTGTATGACCCTGAATGAGCTGGGTTCACTGCCTTGGCTGCAATGGCTTCTGAAATAATCTTTTTCAGACCGGGCTTTTGCTTCTCAGTAGCAATGTTGTGCAGACGGCGAATCTCGCTTGAGTAGCGGGAATTCCAGTAGGCCCGTTTCATCAAATCATTGACTTGACCTAACAGCTCCTTATTGTTCATCTTTTCACTGACCTTCCTGTCAATACGTCATATGGATACTCCCGATGCGGTGCGTCATCAGGTTCTTCTAAGTGAAGCTTGTAGAATTCCGTTCCTGTCTGTTCTTCATAAAAACGGTATTCTTCGTTTGTTATGTCCTGCGTCATTTTGCAAAGATTGTCAGGGCCGAGAATATCAAGAAAGCTCAACGCTTTTCGATTCAATGACTCAATATTCCCTAACGCCCAAAACGTTTTCATTATTCCAATGGTTTGAAACGTCGATATACCATTGTCTCTATGCTTCTCGATGTGGTCAAAAAGCTCTTCAATCTTCCAGTGGTAATATTCATAGATAGTATCTACAAAGTCAGGCTCATGCTTATGAGCTGCTTCATATTCCAGAATGGCTTTTAAAAGAGCTTCTGACTCTTTCTGAATGTCATGCTGAATTTGATACATAATTATTTAGCCTTCAATTCGTCAATTTTCTTCTGCTCTTCTAGTTTCTTTCTTTGCAGCCAAAGCCCTAGAAATGAATTGTCTTTTGCCGTCAGGATGACTATCAGGGATGTGATGTTAGCCCCGGCAAATGCGATAATGATTCCCCACTCATCGTTTCTTGGCATTCCTTTTTCAATCATCAGATAAGCTAGGCAAGCCAGCGAAGCAATGTTGAAGAGAATTGACAATCCTTTCATTTTCTATCCCCTATGCAAATTTCAGTCACTTTGTATCGGCTGACTGTTGTTAGTCTTTAATTATTCGCCACGTTTGTAGGTGGTTGGCTGTTCAGCCCCACGGTTTTTGTAATCTTCTTCAAACAACGTAATGTCATTGGTTTTGTAAGCTTTGATGATTTCATAAAGCTTACCTTCCTTGTAAGTCCTAGCCAGTTCTTTAATGTGGTTCAGCATGTTCTGAAACAACGTCATGGTGTCTGCTGTTCGCACTGGTGCAATAGCCTTACCGCGACGGTTGATGACCTGAATTTTGAAAAACTCAGAACCACCACGCTTATGCATGACCATTACCACTTGGTCACTGGTGAACAATACAAACCCAGCATAACGCTGTTTAACGGCAATCTTGAACGAAACCCTGCCGTCTTCCGTCGAAAGGTCAAAATTGCCCACTGGCTTAGCACCTAATGAATCAATGATGGTGTCTTTCTGTTCTTGCAACTCTTTCAGTTGAAGAATTTTGTAGTCTTTGTCTGTTTCCATTTCTGAGAGTAAAGACAAGGCAATAGACGGTTTCAGAGATTTATTACTTTTAATCTCTTTGGTGAATTCATCAATGCGGTCTTCAATCGCTTTGATTTCACCTTCCAGCTCTAACATTCTTTCATTGCGGGAATCACTGACTACCTTAGCAGCACCATCAAGCTGATTTTCATCAAAGGGCATGATGAGATACTTAATGATTTCACGCTCAACATCACCATACGGAATCATCTTAGCGTCACAAGCATTGTGAACCGCTGAGTAACACGCCAGATATTTTCTTACATACGTGCCTGTCTTGGTTTCACGTTTGCTTTGCTTCATGTGCATTGAATCGCCACACTTACCGCAAAAAAGCATGTTTTGGAATAGATTGTCATTGGTTGACCTTCCAGCAACACGGCCTTTTTTCTTGCTGTTTGCTCGGGCACGCAAGCCCATGATGAGCTTCTTATCTACAACGGGTGGATAGTAGTTTGGGATGTTGACAACGTGTGTCCTTGTCATCACCTTTTTTGACGTGGCTATCCCTTCATACTCAAATTCTTTATCAACAAAATTGTTGTCATGAATAGCCAGCTCGCCAAAGATTGAATCACTGTTGACGAAATTGTTTACAGAACTGTTCGTCCAGATGTTCTTTCTGGTGCTACGTTGCCTTCTGGTCACAAAGTCCAACCTAGGAATTTGTTCTTCATTGAGCTGCTGACTGACGTTCATATAGCCGTTGTCATCGTTCAGCAAAGACAGGGCGTAGCGAATGATTTTCGCCTTCTCTTCATTGACCACGAATTTTCTGAATTTCCGACCACTGATGATTTCAATCTTCTGGTCTATCCACTCGGGAACCTGAGAGCTGAACTGAATTTCATTGATGAGTGGTTCAAATACTGGCTTCTTCCCAACCGGGTTTTTCTCCCATGCTGCCAGATCTTCTTTCTGTTCCTTCACACGCTCATGCAGACGCTTAATCTTGTTGGTGTAGGCACCCTTGATACGGTCTGATTTCTTCAAGGATTCTTGGTGAGCCTGCTCCATCAGGAAGAGGGAATACAGCACCTCCATGAAGTTCGACAGGGATTTTTTCGTGTAGATACGGCCATCCATGAGCGTGATGACGTTCACGTTCTTTCTCAGAATGGATTTGAAAAGGTCTTGTGCCTTATCAATGTCTTCACGGCTGATACGGTCGAACTGCTCAACCGCTAGGTAGGCGGTACCGTCTGTGGGGATCAAACCTTTGTCGATAGCGGCGATGAATCGGCCTAGCCCCTGATCGATCTCTTTGTTGATGCCGTGGAAGCCAGATTTAGCGAAGTCGCGTAGGTCGAGGCTGTCGTTTACCTCAAAGCCATTCTCTTTTGCATACTTTTCTAGGCGTTCGTTCTGGCGTGCAAAGGATGAGCCTCGGGCCTGCTGGATCGAGCTAAAACGGATGTATTTATAGAGGATCTTGCGGGCGGGTAAGGCGTCGTCTTGTGCCATTGATCTTGCGTCGTCGGAGAGGGTCATATACGCTACCACAAATGGTTGCTGAATTGCCCGTAATCATAGTTCGCTCTGGTAGCAGCCGAACTTGTGCTTCTTGTAACCCAGGGAGTCGGCGTGCCGGGCAGTCCAGGGGTATTTCAGGTAGGTGCCCAGGGTGGCGTAGGTCAGCCGGGTGCCACCGTCGAACTGGTGGTACTCAAGCTGGGTCAGCACCCGAAAGCCCTGGGCGTTGCCTTCGAAGTTCAGGAAGTCATTGCGCTCGGCGCTGCTCATGTCATCCAGCCAGCCACGTCCTGCTGCTTGTTGGAACCAGTGGCGGATGGCGTCTTCGCCGGAGTGCCCGAATGGTGGGTTGCCGATGTCATGGGCCAGGCAGGCCGACTGCACCACCATGCCCAGGTCGCTCGGGTCGCACCAGTCGGGCAGGGCGCTGCGCAGGGTTTCGCCGACGCGCATACCGAGGGAGCGACCCACGCAGCTCACTTCCAGGGAATGGGTCAGACGCGTGTGAATATGGTCGTTGCTGGAGACCGGGTGCACTTGGGTCTTGCGGCCCAGGCGACGAAACGCGCCGGAGAAGATAATACGGTCATGGTCTTTGTGAAACGGGCTACGCCCCAGTTCTTCCGGGCTGTGCAGCGGTTTACCAAGACGTTCGCGAGTCAACAGGGTGGGCCAATCCAAGGCGGGTACTCTCCGTGCGGTGAATGACCCTCCCAGCTTCCCGGTTCAGCGCAGCCTGGGCAAGCGAAAATCTACAGCCCGGCCGCATCGATATCGATTAACAGTAAGCGCTGACCGTTATCGAAGAATTGTCCGGCGGTGAGGCAATACTGGTTGGTGGTGGCGTCGCGGTAGGTCGAGGACAGGGTCAGGCGCCGCTCTTCCCAGCCCTCGGCCAGCAGATGATAGAAGTACGGGCGCCACGACCAGTTGTGACCCAGGTAGCGGCTGTCGGATTGCCACGCGTCCTGGCGCCACTCGAAGTTCGGTGTGAGTTGGGTGCCATGCCGGTCGCACTGATAGAAGCGCAGCAGCCAGGGAAACGCCGGCAGTTGCGGCAGTTGGTTCAGCGGCGATTGCCCCTGGGCCCAGGTTTGCAGGATCTTCATCAGTTCGGCCAATTGTTGGCGCAGTTGCATGACGCGCCCGCGTTCCGCCAGCTTCTGCTGGACGTAGGTTGTGCGCAACTGGGCGAAACGCGGCACGAAGGCCTCGGCGGCGAACCAGTCCAACTGCGCCTGGGCAAACAGATAGCCCTGCACATAGCGCGAGCCGCACTCCAGGGCGAAGCTCAACTGCGCCTCGGTTTCCACGCCTTCGGCAATGATCCAGCAGCCGGTCTTCTCGGCCATCTGCGCCAAGGCTCGCACCACTTCACTGCTCGGCCCACCACGGGCGGCGTCCTGGAACAGGCGCATGTCCAGCTTGAGGATATCCGGCTGCAACGCCAGTACCCGGTCGAGCTGGGAATAGCCGGCGCCAAAGTCGTCGATGGCGATGCGCGCACCGGCTTCGCGGTAGCGCGCCACCACGTCTGCCAGGCGTCGGATGTCGCCACCCAGTTCGGTGATCTCGAACACGATGCGCTGCGGGTCGACGCCATGGTGGTGGATCTGTTTCAGGCTTGGCAGGGCTTGACCTGGACGCAGCCGATTGATCCAACGCGGCGAGATGTTCAGGCTCAGGAACCAGTCTTCGGGCACTTCGTGCAAGCGGCTCAACGCATTGTCGCGAATCTGCCGGTCGAGCCGGCGCAAGGTTACACCCGGCGTGCGCGGGTCAGCGAACAGCGGGCCCACGGATTGCAGGCGTCCGTCAGCCTGACGCAGACGGCCCAGGGCCTCGACGCCGGCAATGCGGCCGGTGGCGGTGTCGATAAACGGCTGGAAGCAGGCGAGCGGTTGCCCGTCGATCACGGGGCCTCCTTAAGAACGTTGGCGAAAAAAGGCCCGGCCCTCGAAAACGAGGGCCGGGCCGATTCTGTTAGCAAGAATGCAGCCAGCCACGCTCAACTTTTACGCGAAGAGCCCTGCATGGCCAGTTTGATCAGTGGGATCAAGCCGGCGCCGAGGCGCACCAGGCGCGTCAGGCTGCTGATGCCGCCGCCCTTGGCGCCTTTGCCGGTAAAGAAACCCATCAGCGTCACCGCGGCCACGCCCCACAGCGGCGCGTGCTTGATGCCCAGGCTGTCCTGCCAGTTGCTCCCCAGGTTGCGCACCTTGTTCAGGGGCAGCATCAGTTGCTGGGACTCGTGGCGGATCTCCTGACGGTGCATTTCCATGCGCAGGCGGATCAACGCCTTGCGCATTTCCCGGCGGGAAGTGGTTTTCGGGATTTCAGTGATGCTCATGGCAGCAGGCGCTCCCGGTCATTGGCCAGCTCTTCGAGGGTGGCGTGGAACGGCGTGGATTCATCGAACACCGCCGCCTTCAAGCGCACCCCGCAGAACGCGGCGGCCAAGCTGTAGAACACGCAGAGGCAGATGATCCCGGTCAGTCGGTAGCCGGTGTCCCACACCAGGATCATCACCAGGGTCGACAGCCCCACCAGCAACAACAGCGCAAACACTAGCGCCAGGCCGGCAAACAGCAACAGGCTGACGGTGCGGGCTTTCTGTTCCTGCAATTCAATGCCAAACAATTCGACGTGGCTATGCAGCAAGCCCAGCACGGCCGCGCCCAGACGTCTTGATGTGGTGCCCGTGGACGAGCCCGTTTCGCCGATAGACATGATTAGCGCCTTGTGGCCAGCAGGCCGATCAGAAAGCCCACGCCGGCAGCAATGCCCACCGACTGCCAAGGGTTGGCCTGTACATAATCTTCGGTCGCAGTGACCGCCGCCTGACCGCGTTCGCGCAGGGAATCTTCGGTCAGTTGCAGGGTTTCGCGGGCCTTGAGCAGGCTTTCGTGGATCTTGCTGCGCAGCTCGTCAGCCTGGTCGCCCGCCAGCACCTTGGTGTCATCCAGCAACTTTTCGGTGTCGCTTACCAGGGTTTGAAAATCCGCCATCAGTATTTCTTGAGCAGTCTTTGCAGTTCTTCTGGCCATGGTTATCTCCGTGATTGGCTGATCTGTAGGTTTCGAGTCACCGGCTTCGGTGAAGGTTCAGTGCAATTGTGTGGTACAGCTTTTGCTTTGCCTTGGTGCGCAGGCCCGAAGGCTTGCGCTGAATCTGGGCGGTCAGGCAGGAAGCCTTGAAAAACCTTACCCTAAATAACTGAAATTCGCGGAAAAACCCTGTCGGCAACGGCCTGTTGTGTTGATCGCTGCGCTAAAGCGGTTCACGCCCTCTAAAGAGGGGTGGGACCGGCGGTGCCAATTTAGTGCGCGCAATTGAGGCTTGAACCGCTTTGGTGCTTTTTGCCTTTATCGCAGGCCTGCCAATCTCCATGGAAAATGTGCAAAGTGCAGTGGACACCCTCGTCCATAGTTCCAATACCCTGTTTATCCTGATCGGGGCGGTCATGGTCCTGGCCATGCACGCCGGCTTCGCGTTCCTCGAAGTCGGTACGGTGCGCCAGAAGAACCAGGTCAACGCCTTGTCGAAGATCCTCAGCGACTTCGCCATCTCCACCCTGGCCTATTTCTTTATAGGCTATTGGATCTCTTATGGCGTGAGCTTCATGCAACCGGCGGCGGTGATCAGCGCCGATCACGGCTATGGCCTGGTGAAGTTTTTCTTCCTGCTGACCTTTGCGGCGGCGATCCCGGCGATCATTTCCGGGGGCATTGCCGAGCGTGCAAGGTTTGCTCCACAGCTCTGCGCGACCGCGTTGATCGTGGCGTTTATCTATCCGTTTTTCGAAGGCATGGTGTGGAACGGCAATTTCGGTCTGCAGGCCTGGTTGCTCGCGACCTTTGGCGCCAGCTTCCATGATTTCGCGGGTTCCGTGGTGGTGCACGCTATGGGGGGGTGGCTGGCGTTGGCGGCGGTGTTGCTGCTGGGGCCGCGCAACGGGCGTTATCGAGAAGGGCGCCTGGTGGCGTTTGCACCGTCGAGCATTCCATTCCTGGCGTTGGGGTCGTGGATCCTGATCGTCGGCTGGTTCGGCTTCAACGTGATGAGCGCGCAGACGTTGAACGGCGTCAGCGGCCTGGTCGCCGTCAACTCGCTGATGGCCATGGTCGGCGGTACGGTTGCGGCCCTGATCATCGGCCGCAACGACCCAGGCTTCCTGCACAACGGCCCGTTGGCCGGGTTGGTGGCGATTTGCGCCGGCTCCGACCTGATGCACCCGGTAGGCGCGCTGGTCACCGGGGCCGTCGCGGGTGGCCTGTTTGTGTGGTTCTTCATCGCCGCCCAGGATCGCTGGAAGATTGACGATGTACTCGGTGTGTGGCCGTTGCACGGCTTGTGTGGCGTGTGGGGCGGCATTGCCTGCGGTATTTTCGGCCAGACCGCCCTGGGTGGCCTGGGCGGCGTGAGCCTGATCAGCCAGTTGATCGGCACGGCCCTTGGCGTGCTGGTGGCGCTGGTCGGCGGCCTGGTGGTGTATGGCGTGATCAAGCGTGTATACGGGCTGCGCTTGAGCCAGGAACAGGAGTATTACGGCGCGGACCTGTCGATCCACAAGATCGGCGCGGTCAGTCAGGATTGATCGGCTCGTCTGCCTGCCGATAAAAACCGTGCAGCAGGCGATAGCGGTTCTGCCGCACTTCATCCACCCGCGCCTGGACCTGTTGGTCCGGCAGGCCCAGCAGGATCAGGGCGTGAGAGGCGAGCATCAGGCTCGACTCCAGCAACTCGGGCACTACTTCACTGGCGCCCGCGGCTTTCAGTTCAGCTAACTGGCTGTCATCGCGGGTGCGCACCAGGATCGGCACGTCGGCGTTGATCCGACGCGCTTCCTTCAACACCACCAGCGCAACATCGGTGTTGTCCACGGCAATTACCACCAATCGCGCACGTTCCAGGCCTACTGCGCTGAGCAATGCGCCACGCCGACAATCGCCGTAATGCACGCTGCTGTCTTCGGTGGCGGCTTCCTGCACGCGTTCCGGGTCGTCGTCCAACGCGATGAACACCTGTTGCTCTTTGCGCAGAAAACGTCCGATGGATTGGCCGACGCGGCCATAGCCACAAATCACCGCGTGCCCGCGTAACTCTGCGTTGAGCGCGGTGATTTCTTCCAACTGCACCTGCTGGTTGGGCTTGCGATGCAGCCGCAGGGCGATGCCGGGTGCGGCGCGCAACAGCAGCGGTGTGAGCAACATCGAGCAAAAGGTGGCCGCGAGCAGTAAGCCGTTGAATTCGTCAGGTATCAACCGGCTCTGCTGCATCTGTGCCATCAACGCAAAGCAGAACTCACCGCCCTGGGCCAGGGCCAGGCCGCTGCGCCAGGCGGTTTCACTGTCGCTGCCGCGCAACTTGACCAGCACGCCGACCACACAACCTTTGACCAGCATCAGCGTAAGCGTCAGCCCGAGGATCAGCAGGCTATGGCTGACAAACAATTGCAGGTCGATCAGCATGCCGATGCTGACAAAAAACAACCCCAGCAGGATGTCGCGAAACGGCCGGATATCCGCCTCGATCTGGTGGCGGTAGTGGCTTTCGCCCAGCAGCATGCCGGCCAGGAAAGCCCCCAGAGCCGGGGAGAGCCCTAGCAGGTGAGTGAGCCAGGCGGTCAACAACACAATCACCAGTGCCAGCAGCACGAACAGCTCCGCTGAATGGGAGGCGGCCACTTCATGAAACAGGCGCGGCAACAACCAGCGACTGGCCAATAGCAGGCCGACAAACAGCACCACGGTCTTGCCCAGTGTCAGGGGCAGCGCCCAATACCAGGCTTGCTCGCCAGTGCCAGCGAACACCGGCACCAGGGTCAGCAGCAATACGGCCACCACATCCTGGAACAGCAACACGCCAATCGCGTTCTGGCCATGGCTACTGAAGATTTCCCCGAGGCTGGTCAGCTCCTTGCTGACGATGGCTGTGGACGACAGTGCCAGTCCTGCACCCAGCAATAAGGCGATCCCAGGCGCCACCCCCAGGGCCATCAACAATAGTCCCAGCAGCACGCCGCAGCCCAGCACCTGCAAGCTGCCCAGGCCAAACACCACACGGCGCAAGGCAAGCATCTTGGTCAGGGAAAACTCCAGGCCCAGGGAAAACAGCAGGAACACCACGCCCAGTTCGGCCAGGTCGGGCAGTTCTTCGCTGTCATTCACCCAATCCAATGCAGTGGGCCCCACGGCCAAGCCGACGCACAGGTAGCCCAGCACGGGTGGCAATTGCAGGCGACGAAACAGCGCAATCACCACCAGGGATGAGGCCAGGATAATCAGCAGGTTGGCAAACACACGCATCTCCGTTGCAGGGGGGCAGGCAAAAAGCCGCGAGAATCGCTGAAACAGTTATAGGTCATGGTGACCTGGGTCAGGGTTTATAGAGTGGGCTTCGGCGGTCACCGGGCTTAGAATGTGTGCCTGTTTTCTGATCAGGTCCATTCGTCATGCTTCCTGAATGCCAGTTGTTCGGCACCCTGGGTTGCCACCTGTGTGAGTTTGCCGAAGCCGAAATCATGCCGCTCGTCGAACACGGGTTGCTGGTGGAATTGGTGGACATCACCGATCCCGAGGACCTGACCGAAGCCTACGGCCTGCGGATTCCGGTACTTCGCCGAATAGACACCGGGGCGGAACTGGATTGGCCATTCGACACACAACAGGTTGTTGCCTTCCTTCGTTAGGTTTATGCGATGGCAGGTTTCCAAATATTAAGTTACTGTATGTTTGTACAGCGATTGAATTGAGGGAACGCCCGTGGTGAATGTCGAACAACTGAAAAGCAGCGTCAATCGCATGTCCGCCAACGTCGTGCGCGACGCGGTGAACGAGCTGCGCCTCGATGGCTTGGTCACGGAAGGCAAGACGCCGTTTAACAAAGTGCATTTCAATACCTGCTTTGCCGAGATCGAGGCGCTGTTCCAGCGCGCCGGTTACCATAAGCAGTTGGATGTGGTGGGTTACCAGGGCTTGTTGTACGCGTTGTACGATCCGGGCCGCTGGGAAGCAGTTGACGTGTTGCGTTGGCTCAAGGAATTCACCGAGGCCGCCAGTGCCTCGAAGATTCTGCGGGCAGAGTTGGCCAAGGCCTGAGATCCGCCCTAGGCTCAATCCCGCGCAATGCGGGATAATGCCCGCCGGTTTTGTCACAGGCTTTGAGCATTTCATGTCCACCTCCGGTTTTTCCGCGTCCCAGCACCAAGCCAGCACCCTGTATCTGCCGCCAGGCCCTTGGGCGACAGTGCTGGATTGTCTGTGCGAGCACTTCCCGGCGATCAGCCGCGAACACTGGCTGGACCGCATCGCCCGGGGGCGGGTGCTGGATATCAACGGCAACCCGATCAGGTTGGACCTGGGCTACAAGGAAGGCCTGTGCATCTATTATTTCCGCGAAGTGCCGAATGAGACAGTCATCCCGGTGCAGGAAACCATTCTGTATGCCGACGAGCATCTGGTGGTCGCTGATAAACCACACTTCCTGCCGGTGACTCCGGCAGGCGAGTACGTCGAGCAAACCCTGCTGCGCCGCCTGATTCGTCGGCTGGATAATCCCTCACTGGTGCCCTTGCACCGCATCGACCGGCACACGGCGGGGCTGGTACTGTTTTCGGTCAATCCGGCCAGTCGTTCCGCGTATCAGCAACTGTTTCCCACGCGCCAGATCGATAAATTCTACGAAGCCATCGCCCCAGCGTTGCCTGACCTGACCTTTCCCAGGGTGCATAAAAGCCGACTGGTCGATGGCGAGCCGTTCTTTCGCATGCAGGAAGGGCCTGGCACCGCCAACACCGAAACGGCGGTAGAGGTGCGCGAGAAAAACGGCGATCTGTGGCGCTACGGCCTGTTCCCGGTAACCGGCAAGAAGCACCAGTTGCGTGTGCACATGAGTGCCCTCGGCGCGAGTATTTGCAATGACCCGTTCTACCCTGACGTGATCAAGGACGCGGTAGACGACTACGCCAACCCCCTCAAACTGCTCGCCCAGGGGGTGCGGTTCATCGACCCGGTCACGGGCGAAGAACGCAGTTTCCGCAGCCAGATCACCCTCGACTGGTAACCGCCAGAAACGACAAGGCCCGCGCGAGGCGGGCCTTGTTGGCAAACGCTAAGATTTACAGGTCTTTAACGGTGCGAACCTGATCTTTGTTGATGCGGGTGCGCTTGCCGTCAAGTTGTTCGAATTCGTAGAAACCCGAATCTTCGTTGTATTTCGGGGTGTCGACGGCCTGGATTTCGCGACCGTCATTCAGGGTGATCACTGTTGGCGAAGCGCAACCGGCGAGGGTGGCGAGGCCCAGTGCAAGCATGAGAGCGGCGATGGTCCGTTGAGTCATGAGTTTGTCTCCGAGAGAATACTTTTTAATTGCTGACCTTGTGACGCGCGGGGCGCCGACAAAGTTCCTTGTGCGAGGTTCATTCTGACACGCCCGACGGCGTCTGTAACAGCGCCGGCGTATTAAGGTTGGCCAGGCGCGGGTCATCTGCCGGGCACTCCAGGCCTACGCCGCCCAGTTGCAGGAAGAGCTTGCGCGGGCTGCGCTCGCCGGCGTGCCAGGCCCTCTCCACCGCATCGCGCAGGCCGGTGGGGACGATGCAGATCAACGGTTCCCAGAACGCACCATGGCGCACCATCACCGGCAGCTGCGGGTTGCGTTGCGCGGTCTCACGCAGCGCCTGGATCAGCCCAGCGTCGATATGCGGCACATCGCACGGCAAAATCAGCAGGTGCGCATGGCGTGCGGCGGCGAGTCCCGCACGGATGCCGGCGAGCGGGCCGGGAAAGTCCGGGCTGTCGTCATTCACCAACTGGTCGGCATAGACGGCATAGTGCTGCGGGTTGCGGTTGCACGAGATGATCAGGTCATCCGTGAGCGGCCGCACCAGGCCCTGTAAATGTGCAATCAACGGCTGGCCGCGCCATTCCAGCAGGCCTTTGTCCTGGCCGCCCATACGCTGGCCGCGCCCACCGGACAGCAGCAAAACCGAACAGGGCAGTGGGGACGAATCGATAGGCATGGCAGTTCCGCAGCGGCAGCAAAAGGGGGGGCTGTGATATAACATCGGGCTGTTCCTTCGACAACCGGACCGTGCCATGAAAGCCAAGGCAGATGCGCCCTTCGTACCCCTGAATATCGCGGTATTGACCGTCAGCGACACCCGCAACCTCGAAACCGATACCTCCGGCCAGGTCTTCGTTGACCGACTGACAGCCGCCGGCCATAACCTGGCCGAGCGCGTGCTGCTCAAGGATGACCTCTACAAAATTCGCGCCCAGGTCGCCCACTGGATCGCCGAAGATGTGGTGCAAGTCGTGCTGATCACCGGCGGCACCGGCTTCACCGGCCGTGACAGCACCCCCGAGGCGGTGAGCTGCCTGCTGGATAAGCAGGTCGACGGCTTTGGCGAACTGTTCCGCCAGATTTCCGTGGCCGACATCGGCACGTCCACTGTGCAGTCCCGCGCCCTGGCCGGTCTGGCCAATGGCACCCTGGTGTGCTGCCTGCCGGGCTCGACCAATGCGGTGCGTACCGGCTGGGACGGCATCCTCGCCGAGCAACTGGACAACCGTCACCGCCCATGCAACTTCGTCCCGCACCTGAAACAGGCCGAACCCTGTGAATCCCGTGGGTAAGCCCGGTAAGACTGGCGCACTGCTGCCGGTAGAGGACGCTTTGGCCCAACTGCTGGCCATGGCCGAAGCCGCGCCGATCCGTGAGCAGGACGCCCTGCTGCTGGCGGAGTGCGACGGCCGTGTACTGGCGCAAGACTTGATCTCAACCCTCGACCTGCCGCCGTGGCCAAACAGCGCCATGGACGGTTATGCCGTGCGCCTGGCGGATTGGACCGGCGAACCGCTGGTGGTCAGCCAACGCATTTTCGCAGGCCAGGCGCCACAACCCCTGGCCGCCGGCACCTGCGCCCGCATCTTCACCGGCGCCCCGGTACCGGAAGGGGCAGACTGCGTGGAAATGCAGGAGAACGCCGTGGTCCACGCCGATGAGCGCGTGAGCTTCACCGAGCCCCTGCACCTCGACCAGAACATCCGCCCCCAGGGCCAGGAAACTACCGTAGGCGAGTTGGTATTGTCGGCCGGCACGCGTCTGGGCCCGATTGAACTGGGACTGGCGGCGTCCCTCGGCCATGATCGCCTGGCGGTGATACGCCGCCCGCGCGTGGCGGTGTTGTCGACCGGCGATGAATTGATCGAACCCGGCTTACCGCTTGGGCCGGGGCAGATCTACAACAGTAACCGACGCGTGCTGTGCTCATGGCTTACGCGCATGGGGTGCGAAGTGATTGACGCTGGCATCCTGCCTGATGACTTGGAGCAAACCCGTGCGCGCCTGGGCGGTTTGGGCCGTGTCGACTTGATCCTGTCCACGGGCGGTGTGTCGGTGGGCGAGGCGGATTTCCTTGGGATCGCCCTGCGTGAAGAGGGTGAGCTGGCGTTGTGGAAACTCGCGATCAAACCCGGCAAGCCGCTGACCTTTGGCCACTTCCGTGGCGTGCCGGTGATCGGCCTGCCCGGCAACCCAGCCTCGACGCTGGTCACGTTCGCGCTGCTGGCACGCCCTTATCTGCTGCGCCGTCAAGGTGTGCAAGACGTCGAGCCGCTGCGCTTTGACGTGCCGGTAGGGTTCGAGTGGCCCAAGCCAGGCAACCGCCGCGAATACCTGCGTGGGCGTATCGAACAGGGCAAGGCGATCATCTACCGCAACCAGAGCTCCGGTGTGCTGCGCAGTGCGGCGTGGGCGGAAGGGTTTGTGGAGGTGTTGGAAGGCACGACGCTGGCTATCGGCGATCGGGTCAACTTCATTCCGTTGAGTGAGGTATTTGGCTGACACACAATTCACCGGTGGCGGGGGCACAGTCAAGATAAGTCCTATGAGCCATCCAGAACGGGCAGGTTAATTTTCTGAGTCTTGGTCACTGGAGGCCTGACGATGACTATCCAACCTGCTACTTCCGTTCCTGGCGTGACGGCACCCGCTCACGCCGAACCCGGCTTGCCCACTGCAGCGTCGATCAATTCAAGCACTGCACGTGGGGTTTTGAATCAACTGATCGGCACGCCGCTTTCCGAGAATACTTATCGGGAGCGGCTTGCCTGCATGATCGCCGATCCGAGCATTACCTCCTGGCAGGCGCTGACGCGTGATCCTGGGCAGTTGCAACGATTGCAGGACAATGAACGGCTGCGGTGGGCCGACCCGGCTGCGGCTGACAAAACCTTGCCGACACTGGCGCAGGCCCTGGGCAAGAAAAATGTCTGGCTGCCCGAGGTGGACAGCCTCAATGCCAACATCCTGAAGAACCTGACCGCACAGGTGGCAGAAAAATACCTGACGCAATTCCAGTCCATTCTTCAAGACCCGGCACCTGCCTTGTCGCAGGATGTCTCGATAGTTCGGGGTGCGCCATCAGCGGGTAAAACCACCTTTCTCACCGGCCAGTTCGCGCTCAACACCGATATTGTCAAGAACATGATCCAAAACCGTATGCCCGGCACGAGCATGTTGCAGGTGCATGACCAGGGCGCGGCGTTGGTTCAGCAGTTCATGAGTCCCATGGAAAAGCGCCTGGGGCAGCCACTGACGCGGGATGCGTTGTACCTGTGGCCAAACGATTTCAACCAGAAAATCGCCGATATCGCACGCTTGAGCCAGGAACCCAAGTTGCATTTCCACGATATCCAGGTGGACCTCGCGACCTTGTGCTGTCGGATTCTCAAGCGCGGCACCGATGAGGCGGTGATGGACTTCAATGTCCTGAGCCAGTTTTTCAGTGCGGGTCTGGAGCATCGTGGCCCGAGTATCGAGTCGGTCAAGAACAGTCAGGACAGGCTTAAGGAGTATTCACTGTCGGCCTGGAACGGTCAGCAGAATGTGCTTGTTGCTCAACGCGCACCCGGTGCCAAGGATTTTGTGATCAAGGATCAAGCCCTGTTCGATAAGGTCACTGCCCGCGATAGCCGTTCCATACAGGCAGAGGTAGAGAGTGTTCGCAACACCGTGGTTGACGCGCCGTTCATCGAGGCCTTCACCGCGCCACTTCCGCCTGCGCAGGCGAGTGCGTTTGGTGCGGCATTGCGGCGGTATGAGGGGCAGACGTTCGAGCAGGCGTTGAAACAGCACGCTCAGCGCAAGCCGGTTGCCACCTCGGTAGCGGCCCGCGTGTTGGCCGGTGTGGTGCCGGGCTGATTCAGTAGTCATCCCCGCGTTCGGTCACGTCGCGCTCTACCGGCGCGGCATCCGGGTCATACCCCACCGGAAACTTGCCCTTCAGCGTCCAGGCAAACGCAATGATCTCGGCAATCGTGCGGTACAGCTCTTCCGGGATACTGTCGCCCAGCTCCATCCGCGCCAGCAGCTTCACCAGCTCGGCGTTTTCATAGATCGGGACTTCATTTTCCCGCGCCAGCTTCAGGATGGCTTCGGCCAGGGCATCGTCGCCCTTGGCGGTCAGGGTCGGCGCCTGCTGGCCGTCGTACTTGAGGGCAATCGCCTGGCGCGGTGGGTTGGCGTTTTTCATGCAGTTTCATCCACCCAGCGTTGCTCCAGTCCGGTCTTCGGCCCGCGCGGCGGGGTGCCGAGGTGGCAATCGAGGTCGCCGACATTGATGCCCGATGTCACCAGGCGCTCGCGCAAGCTGCCCAAGTGACTCTCGATCAAACTGGCGGTGAACGGCCGCGAGGCCCATAGCTGGCTGGACAGTTTGCCCTGGCTTAATTGCGCCTGCACCTGCAGCGGCCCCAGCGGCTCCATGTCGAAAGCCAGTTCGACGCGCCAGAGCATCTGCTTGGCGTCCTTTTTCTCTTTGCGCTCAGGCTGATCCTTGTCCGGCGCCGGCTCTTCGCGCTGGAACTTGACCTGCAACGGCACGATGTCTTGCAACGTGCGCATGGGGATCTCCAACTGCCAGGTGGTTTGCAGGCGGCCATCGGCGGTGGTGCCGGTCTGTTCCAGGCTCGACAGCTGATGGCTCTGCAACCGCGAGATGGCACCAGCGGCCAGGCGCAGCAGGTTTTCCAGGTCGCCTTCGCCTTCCAGTTTCGCCATCAGACGCTCGGGCAGCGGGAAGCCTGCGGGTATCTGTCGGGCGCTGACCTGGCCGAGGGTGTTCAAAGGGCTGCGCACGAAGTTGGGCAGCACTTGGGCCAGGGTGTTGGCGGCGAGGATGGCATTGATGTTGGTGCTGGCGGGCAGGGCCGGCAGCAAGTCGGCGACCAGGCGCAGCAAGGCGCCTTTCATGTCCAGCGGTGGGATTTGCGGGTTTTGCCCGGCGAGCAGCTTGGCTTCCAGAAACGCACCACTGTTCTGGATGACTTGCGCCAGTACCTTGGGATTGCTGACCTGCGCCAGGTCGGGCAGGGCAGCGAGTAAACGCTCGGCGGCGCCGCGCAGCTCGGCGGAAGTGCTGTCGCCGCGTGGCAGGTTCTGCAGCGCAGTGAAGACGGCATCCAGCGAGCCCTGGCGACTTTGCTGGGTCGACAGTTGTTGGGTGACTGCCAGTTGATCCTTGAGTCCGCTCAACGGCACAAAGCTTAAAGTCTGTGCGTTCTGTACCACGGCACTGAGCAGGCTGCCGACGCGCAACGGCTGCGGGCTTTCCACGGTCAGGGTCGTGCCGGTCAGTGCGCTGTTGAGCACGGTCACCAGCGAGCGATAGATCGCCGGTTGCGCCGTGCCCTGGGGCAACATCTGGGTGGTCAGCACCTTAGCCTGAAGCAGCGAGCCCACCGGCATCTGGTTCGTGTCGATGCGGGTGAGGGCGGCGACATTGGCGCTCAAGGCCTGTTGCAGGCTGAGGGTCAGGTTGCCGGTGGGCGTCTGGCTCACCGCCACATTGCTGCCCAACGGCAGCGGCTGTGGGCTGCTGGCCTGCACCAGCGTCTGACGGCCGCCTTCAAGGGTCAACTTGAGCAGCAACTGAAAGGCTTCACCGCCTTGTTTCAGGGCGATGACTTCGGCGTTCGCGGTTTTCCCAGGGTCGATCAGGCCGATCTGCGGCTCCAGCAGTTTCAGCAACTCGCCGGCCGCAGGCGCAAGGCCGGGCCCGGCTGCCGGGGCGGGTGGAAGCGTAGGAAGGTTGATCTCACCGGTCATCGCGCGCATGGTCTCTGGGGAAATTGCCCTCTTTAGAGTAGGGCATCACATGTATAATGCCGCCCGTCTGCAAAGAGAGCGGTAAAAACCTCACAACTATTTGATCCAGCTCTCTAAAATCGGTCGCCAAAGCCGTTATTGTGCATTTCTCTTTAACGGCCGCTGCACCGCCGACTTGAACCGTAAAGGCCCGCGATCTTTTGACCAGCCCTCTTCTTGAAGCCGTAGCGCTCTCCTGTGAACGTGACCTGCGCCTGCTGTTCGAGCACCTCGAACTGCGGCTGGCGGGCGGCGACATGGTGCAGGTCAGCGGCCCCAACGGCAGCGGTAAGACCAGTTTGCTGCGCCTGTTGGCCGGGCTGATGCAGCCGACGGCAGGCGAAGTTCGGCTCAATGGCAAGCCCCTCCACGAACAACGTACCGAACTTGCGCGCAACTTGATCTGGATCGGCCACGCCGCCGGCATCAAGGACGTGCTCACCGCCGAAGAAAACCTCAGTTGGCTCAGCGCCCTGCATCATCGCGCGTCGCGCGACGCCATTTGGCAGGCTCTGGCCGCTGTCGGCCTCAAGGGTTTTGAAGACGTTCCCTGCCACACCTTGTCCGCCGGCCAGCAGCGCCGCGTGGCCCTGGCGCGTCTGTATCTGCCGGGCCCGCCGCTGTGGATTCTCGACGAACCGTTCACCGCCCTCGACAAACAAGGCGTGGCTCAGTTGGAAGAACACCTGGCCCAACATTGCGAGCGGGGCGGTCTGGTCGTTCTCACGACCCACCACACGTTGACGCGTATGCCCGCTGGCTACCGTGATCTTGACCTGGGGCGGTGGTCGGCATGAGTGTATTCGCCCTGTTAGTCGCTCGTGAAGCACGCTTGCTCTGCCGTCGCCCGGCTGAACTGGCCAACCCGCTGGTGTTCTTCGCGATTGTCATCGCGCTGTTCCCGTTGGCGGTCGGCCCCGAGATTAAACTGTTGCAAACCTTGTCCCCAGGACTGGTGTGGGTGGCTGCGCTTTTATCGGTCCTGCTCTCGCTGGACGGGCTGTTTCGCAGTGATTTCGAAGACGGTTCCCTGGAACAGTGGGTCCTTTCGTCGCACCCTCTGCCACTTCTGGTACTGGCCAAGGTACTGGCACACTGGGCTTTTTCCGGCTTGGCGCTAGTCTTGCTCTCGCCGCTGCTGGCGATGATGCTGGGCTTGCCCGTCGAATGCCTGCCGGTGTTGCTCCTGTCCTTGTTGCTCGGTACGCCGGTGCTCAGCCTGTTGGGGGCGGTGGGCGCAGCGTTGACCGTGGGCTTGAAGCGGGGTGGCCTTTTACTTGCCCTGTTGATTCTGCCTTTGTATATCCCGGTGTTGATCCTGGGCAGCGGTGCTTTGCAGGCCGCGCTCATGGGCATGCCGGCGACCGGTTACCTCTTGTGGCTTGGTAGCCTGACCGCCCTGGCGGTAACCCTGACACCCTTTGCTATAGCGGCCGGCCTGAAGATCAGCGTCGGCGAATAATGAGGTCTGGTTAAGCGTTGTCTTAACCAGTAAAGACCCTAAGCTTTTCGCAACGACGAAAAGCTACCGTGATGGAAACAGCAATGAACTGGACCTGGTTTCACAAGCTCGGCTCGCCCAAATGGTTCTATGGCATCAGCGGCAAGCTGCTGCCGTGGTTGAGCGTCGCCGCCGTGTTGCTGATCGGCATCGGCCTGGTCTGGGGCCTGGCCTTCGCGCCGCCGGACTACCAGCAAGGCAACAGCTTTCGCATCATCTATATCCACGTTCCCGCCGCGATGCTGGCCCAGTCCTGCTACGTGATGCTGGCGGTGTGCGGCATCGTCGGCCTGGTGTGGAAGATGAAGCTCGCGGACGTGGCCCTGCAATGCGCCGCGCCCATCGGCGCCTGGATGACCGCAGTCGCGCTGGTCACCGGTGCGATCTGGGGCAAGCCCACCTGGGGCTCGTGGTGGGTGTGGGATGCGCGACTAACGTCCATGTTGATCCTGCTGTTCCTGTACTTCGGTCTGATTGCCCTGGGCAACGCGATCAGCAATCGTGACAGCGCCGCCAAGGCCTGCGCGGTGTTGGCGATTGTTGGGGTGATCAACATCCCGATCATCAAATACTCGGTGGAGTGGTGGAACACCCTGCACCAGGGCGCCACCTTCACCCTCACCGAAAAACCGGCGATGCCGGTAGAGATGTGGGCGCCGCTGCTATTGATGGTGCTGGGGTTCTACTGCTTCTTCGGCGCCGTGCTGCTGATGCGCATGCGCCTCGAAGTGCTCAAGCGTGAAGCCCGCGCCAGCTGGGTCAAGGCCGAAGTGCAAAACAGCCTGGGAGCGCGCGCATGAGTTTTGCTTCTTTCAGCGAGTTTCTCGCCATGGGCCATCACGGCCTGTATGTCTGGACGGCCTATGGCATCTGCCTGGCGGTGCTGGCCCTCAACGTCGCCGCGCCGATCCTGGCCCGCAAGCGTTACCTGCAACAAGAGGCGCGTCGTCTGCGCCGGGAGACCGATAAGTGAATCCGCTGCGTAGAAAGCGTCTGTTGATCATCCTTGCCATCCTGGCCGGCGTCGGCATTGCCGTGGCCCTGGCCTTGAGTGCCCTGCAGCAGAACATCAACCTGTTCTACACCCCGACCCAGATCGCCAATGGCGAAGCCCCTGTCGATACGCGGATCCGCGCCGGCGGCATGGTGGAGCAGGGCTCGCTGAAGCGTTCCGGTGATTCCCTCGACGTGACCTTCGTCGTCACCGACTTCAACAAAGCCGTGACCATCACCTATCGCGGCATCCTCCCGGACTTGTTCCGCGAAGGCCAAGGTATCGTCGCCCTGGGCAAGCTCAACGCCGACGGCGTGGTGGTGGCCGATGAAGTGCTGGCCAAGCACGATGAGAAATACATGCCGCCGGAAGTCACCAAGGCCCTGAAAGACAGCGGCCAATCCGCGCCAACGCCTGCCAAGGAGGGCTAAGCCATGACGTCCGCACTGTTTATTCCGGAGCTGGGCCAGTTGGCGATGATCCTCGCCCTGTGCTTTGCCGTCGTGCAGGCCGTGGTGCCGCTGCTCGGCGCCTGGCGCGGCGACCGCCTGTGGATGAGCCTGGCGCAACCGGCGGCCTGGGGCCAATTTGCGTTCCTGCTGTTCGCCTTTGGCTGCCTGACCTACGCCTTCATGACCGACGACTTTTCCGTCGCCTACGTCGCCAATAACTCCAATACCGCTTTGCCCTGGTACTACAAGTTCAGCGCCGTGTGGGGCGCCCACGAAGGTTCGCTGCTGCTGTGGGCGCTGATTCTCGGCGGCTGGACCTTTGCCGTGTCGGTGTTCTCGCGCCAACTGCCGCAAGTCATGCTGGCGCGGGTGCTGGCGGTGATGGGCATGATCAGCATCGGCTTCCTGCTGTTCCTGATCATGACGTCCAACCCGTTCAGCCGCATCCTGCCGCAGATTCCTACGGACGGGCATGACCTCAACCCGCTGCTGCAAGACATCGGCCTGATCGTGCACCCGCCGATGCTCTACATGGGTTACGTCGGCTTCTCGGTGGCCTTCGCCTTCGCCATCGCCGCCCTGCTCGGCGGGCGTCTCGATGCGGCCTGGGCGCGCTGGTCGCGGCCGTGGACCATCGTCGCCTGGGCGTTCCTCGGGATTGGTATCACGCTTGGCTCCTGGTGGGCTTATTACGAACTCGGCTGGGGCGGCTGGTGGTTCTGGGACCCGGTGGAAAACGCCTCCTTTATGCCATGGCTGGTGGGCACGGCGCTGATTCACTCGCTGGCCGTCACCGAAAAACGCGGCGTGTTCAAAAGCTGGACCGTGTTGCTGGCCATCGCGGCATTTTCCCTCAGTCTGCTTGGCACTTTCCTGGTGCGTTCGGGCGTGCTGACCTCCGTGCATGCGTTCGCCTCCGACCCTGAGCGCGGCGTGTTCATCCTGATCTTCCTGCTGTTCGTGGTCGGTGGCTCCCTGACGTTGTTTGCGTTGCGCGCGCCAGTGGTCAAGAGCCAGGTCGGTTTCAACCTGTGGTCGCGGGAAACCCTGTTGTTGGGCAATAACCTGGTGCTGGTAGTGGCTGCGTCGATGATCCTGCTCGGTACGCTGTACCCGTTGGTACTGGATGCCCTGAGCGGCGCCAAGCTGTCCGTGGGCCCGCCGTATTTCAACGCGTTGTTCATTCCATTGATGGGCTTGTTGATGGTGGTGATGGCCGTCGGCGTGCTGGTGCGCTGGAAAGACACCCCGGTGAAATGGCTGGCGGGCATGCTGATGCCGGTACTGCTCGGCAGCGTGGCCTTGGCGGTGATCGCCGGGATTGCCTACGGCGACTTCAACTGGGCCGTACTTGCGACCTTCCTGCTCGCCGCCTGGGTATTGCTGGCTGGCGTGCGCGACCTCTTCGACAAGACCCGCCACAAAGGCCTGATCAAAGGCCTGCCCAGCCTGACCCGCAGCTATTGGGGCATGCAGATCGCCCATATCGGCATCGCCGTGTGCGCCCTGGGCGTGGTGCTCTCCAGCCAGAACAGCGCCGAGCGCGACCTGCGCCTGGCACCCGGTGAGTCCATGGACCTGGCCGGTTACCACTTCATCTTCGAGGGTGCCAAGCACTTCGAAGGGCCGAATTTCACGTCGGACAAAGGCACCGTTCGTGTAGTGCGTAACGGCAAGGAAATCGCTGTGCTGCACCCGGAAAAACGCCTGTACACCGTGCAGAGTTCGATGATGACCGAAGCCGGCATCGACGCCGGTTTCACCCGCGACCTGTATGTGGCGTTGGGCGAACCCTTGGGCGACGGCGCCTGGGCCGTGCGCGTGCACGTCAAACCATTCGTGCGTTGGATCTGGTTCGGCGGCCTGCTCACCGGTTTCGGTGGTTTGCTGGCCGCGCTGGACCGGCGTTATCGGGTCAAGGTCAAGAGCCGGGTGCGTGAAGCGCTGGGCCTGCAAGGAGCGGCGGTATGAAGCGTTGGTTGATGGTTGTGCCGCTGGCGATGTTTCTGCTGGTGGCCGTGTTCCTTTACCGCGGTCTGTACCTGGACCCGGCCGAGCTGCCTTCGGCGATGATCGGCAAACCGTTCCCAGCGTTTTCGTTGCCGACCGTGCAGGGCGATAAAACCCTTACCCAGGCCGACCTGCTGGGCAAACCGGCACTGGTCAACGTGTGGGGCACCTGGTGCATCTCCTGCCGCGTCGAACACCCGGTGCTGAATAAGCTTGCTGAGAAGGGCGTAGTGATCTACGGCATCAACTACAAGGACGACAATGCGGCGGCCTTGAAGTGGCTGGCCGAGTTCCACAACCCGTACCAGCTGGATATCCGCGATGAAGACGGCAACCTCGGCCTGAACCTCGGCGTCTATGGCGCCCCGGAAACCTTCTTCATCGATGCCAAAGGCGTGATCCGCGACAAGTACGTCGGCGTGATCGACGAGGTGGTGTGGCGTGAGCAACTGGCTGCCAAGTACCAGGCGCTGGTCGATGAGGCCAAGCCATGAAGCGTCTGTTAGCCGCTGCGGTGCTGGTGCTGGGGTTGGCCGGCGTCGCCCACGCCGCCATCGACACCTACGAATTCGCCAAGGACGGTGACCGCGAGCGCTTTCGCGAATTGACCAAGGAACTGCGCTGCCCCAAGTGCCAGAACCAGGACATCGCCGACTCCAACGCACCCATCGCCGCCGACCTGCGCAAAGAGATCTTCCGCATGCTGGGGGAGGGCAAGGACAACCAGCAGATCATCGACTTCATGGTCGACCGCTACGGTGATTTCGTGCGCTACAAGCCGGCGCTCACCGGCAAGACCGCGCTGCTTTGGTTCGGCCCTGCCGGGCTGTTGTTGGCGGGCGTGGTGGTGATGGCGGTGATCGTGCGCCGCCGCCGCGCCGCGCCGACTGACGGTTCCGACGCGCTGTCCTTAGATGAGCGTAAACGCCTCGACCAATTGCTGGACACCAAGACTGATGATTGATTTCTGGCTCGCAGCCGGCTTGCTGCTTCTAATTGCCCTGAGTTTCCTGCTGATCCCTGTACTGCGCGGCCGTCGTGCCCAGCGTGAAGAGGATCGCACCGCGCTGAACGTTGCGCTCTACCAAGAACGTGTGGCCGAGTTGCAAGTGCAGCAGGACGAAGGCGTGCTCAACGCCGCTCAACTCGACACGGGCCGCGCCGAAGCCGCCCGCGAATTGCTGGCCGACACCGAAGGCGTGGAAAAACCGCGCGAATCGCGCCTGGGCAAGCCATTGCCATTTTTGGCGGCGTTTTTGGTGCCTGTCCTGGGCGTTGCGCTGTACCTGCATTACGGCGCCAGCGACAAGGTTGAACTGACCCGTGAATTCTCCCAACCGCCGGTGTCCATGGAAGACATGACCCAGCGCCTGGAACGCGCCGCCGCCGCCCAGCCGGACTCGGCGGAAGGCCTGTACTTCCTCGGTCGCGCCTACATGGCCCAGGACCGTTCCGCCGATGCGGCCAAGGTCTTCGAACGCACCGTGGCCCTTGCCGGGCGCCAGCCGGAGTTGCTCGGCCAATGGGCCCAGGCGCAATACTTTGCCGACAATAAACAGTGGTCGCCCAAGGTTCAGGCGCTGACCGATGAAGCGTTGAAGCTGGATCCGAAGGAAGTCACCAGCCTTGGTCTGCTCGGTATCGCGGCGTTTGAAGGCCAGCGTTATCAGGAAGCGATCGACTATTGGAACCGGCTGTTGGCGCAACTGCCACCGGAAGACAATTCCCGTGCAGCCCTTCAAGGTGGCATTGATCGCGCAGCTGAGAAGCTGAAAGAAAACGGCGGCACCGTCGCCCCTCAAAAAGCCGCGATGAAAGTTCGGGTGGATCTGAGCGCCGACGTGAAGGCCAAAGCCCTGCCCACTGACAGCGTATTCATCTTCGCCCGCGCGGTCTCTGGCCCACCGGCGCCATTGGCGGCAAAGCGCGTCACGGTTGGCGAACTGCCGATCACCGTCGAACTGGGTGATGCCGACGCGATGATGCCGCAGTTGAAACTGTCGAACTTCCCCGAAGTCCAACTGGTTGCGCGCATATCCCGGGCCGGTGTTCCGACCGCTGGCGAATGGATCGGCCGCAGCCAACCCTTGGCCAGCACCACCACTGCCGTGCAGCAGCTGACCATCGACAGTCCGGACAAGTAAATCGAGGAAACGCCTATGACCGCATTTGCACGCATCACCTTGCTCAGCCTGGTATTGGGGCTGAGCGCTTGTGCGGTCCACCGCCCACCTCCGGCACCCACCGGCCCGACCATCCCACCGGCAGGCCCGTCGACCCAGCCGAGCACCAAGCCCTCGGGCCCGGTGACTCCAGCACCGAAACCCGTGCCCACCAAATCCGCGACCTTCGCTCCACCACCGGGCGCCGTGAGCCACTGGGACGGCAAGATGCAGGTGTATGTGCTGGACGAACAGCCCGACACGTTCTACCGCCAGCGCACCTACTACCGCTGGAGCAACGGCTGGAGCCGCTCTATCAGCCCGAACGGGCCGTGGGAAGAGACCGACGTACAGGGCGTACCGCCGGGGTTGAGCAAGCAATACGCGCAATGAAAAAAGGCGACCTTCGGGTCGCCTTTTTCACGCCTGTACGTAATTGCACCCTTGTAAAAACCGACGTGCCGGCAAAAAACGCCCACGCGCCACGCCCCTCCTGAATGCCCGCGTCATCGTTAACGACCATCGCTGGCAAGCCAGCTCCTACAGGCGGTTTTTCATCCACTTGGAAGGGTGATGCGTCATTCCATGCACGTTTTGGGCGTGATACGGATACTTTGTGCCCCGGCCATTTCGCTGCTCAGCGCGGGCTCTTTAGTCGCCGTGAACACCAAGGGGGAAGGATCGCTCTTGGCCAGCGCGGCGTTCACCTGTGCCATGAACGTCTCTTCACTTTTGGCATAGAAAATCCATTGCACCTGCTGGTCAGCTGTCACCGTGCACACAAACTTCGCAAGCCCTTGCGCCTCCACGGCCGGCACGACCTGCTCGCGCATCTGGCCCATCCTGTAGACGTCGCCCGGTCCAGGTACCGGGTAAGGCGAGTCGTACTTCCAGATGATCCTGACTTTGTAAGGCAGCGCCTGTTTTTCCGCCACCGAGATCGAGCGTTCGCCCTGGTAGTTCAGGACCTTGGGGGTTTGCGGGAAATCGGCCTCCTGATAACCGTCCGGCCCTGTTTCGGCCAAGGGTTGCCGGCCCGGGGGGGTGTCGAGCACAGCGAGGACGTCCTTGAGCATTTTCGTTTTCTGCGCTTCCCGGTCTGCTGCGCACCGCTCGAAGGCCTCGCTGTTCGCAGGGCCTTTGTCCAGGCAGTGATCACGCTGGGCGGTGGGCTGTGGGCCAGCATGTGAACAGCCGGCGAGCAGCAGGCTGGCCAACGCTATCCCACGCATTCGGTGATGAGTGTTCAAACGGAGTTTGTCAGTGAGCATGCGTGTTTTTCCTTAAACCTGCGGGAATGCCATCCAGTAATGGCTAATCAGTGGCGCGGATTGTGCCAGACGTCTTCGCCGCAGGCCACTGGGCGCCCACCGCCAACCTTTCACAAAACCTTCATCCAACCGACCCCCTCCAGTCATGTGCAAGTAATAGCACTGACACCTCCCGCGCCTACTGTCGTTTGAACTCAACCGCAGCCATCCCCTGGCTGTTCAAACAAGACAGAGAAGCCCATGAATCACGCTATCCATGTCGATCACTTGAACAAGACCTTTGCGAAGAAATCCGCGTTGGTCGACCTCGAACTCACCATTGCCCCAGGTGAGATGGTCGCGCTGATTGGCGCTTCCGGTTCCGGCAAGTCCACCTTGTTGCGCCATTTGGCCGGCCTGGCCTGTTGCGACAAGAGCAATGGCGGCAGCGTCAAGGTGCTGGGCCGGGAAGTGCAGGCCAGCGGGCGCTTGAATGGCAAGGTGCGGCGGCTGCGTGCGGACATCGGCTACATCTTCCAGCAGTTCAATCTGGTCAATCGCCTGAGCGTACTCGACAACGTGCTGCTCGGTTGCCTGGGTCGCATGCCGCGCTGGCGTGGCAACCTGGGGTTGTTCAATGCCGAAGAGAAGGCCTTTGCCCTGGAGTCCCTGGCACGCGTTGGCCTGGCCGACCTAGCCGCGCAACGGGCGTCGACCTTGTCCGGCGGTCAGCAGCAGCGCGTGGCAATTGCCCGCGCGTTGACCCAGCGCGCCGAGGTGATCCTCGCCGACGAACCCATCGCCTCCCTCGACCCGGAGTCGGCGCGCAAGGTGATGGAGATCCTCGCCGACATCAACCGCCGCGACGGCAAGACCGTGGTGGTGACCCTGCATCAAGTCGATTACGCCATGCGTTATTGCCCGCGCGCCGTGGCACTCAAGGGCGGGCGTATTCATTTCGACGGGCAGGGCAGTGCGATGAGCAGCCAGTTCCTCAATGATTTGTACGGTGCCGACGTCGACACCAGCCTGATGTTTTCCGACCAGACCCGTCAAACCACCGTCACCCCTCGGCTGGCCCTGGCGCGCGCTTGAAACCCTACTCACGACCCACAGGAATACTTTCCATGTTGAACCGTATCGGTCACGTTTTTTTGTCTGCGGTGTTGCTGGCCAGTGTGGCCTTGGGCAATGCCCATGCCGCCGACAAGGCGATCAACTTCGGCATCATGTCCACCGAGTCTTCGCAGAACCTCAAGAGCATCTGGCAGCCATTCCTGGATGACATGCACAAGAAGACCGGCCTGACCATCAACGCCACTTTCGCCTCCGACTACGCCGGGCTGATCCAGGGCATGCGCTTCAACAAGGTCGATGTGGCCTGGCTGGGCAACAAGGCCGCGATGGAAGCCGTGGACCGTTCCAACGGCGAGATATTCGCCCAGACCGCCGCCGCCAACGGTGCCGCCGGTTACTGGAGCGTGCTGATCGTGCGCAAGGACAGCCCGATCAACAACGTCGAGGACATGCTCAAGAATGCCAAGAACCTGACCTTCGGCAACGGTGACCCGAACTCCACCTCGGGCTACCTGGTGCCGGGCTACTACGTGTTTGCCAAGAACAATGTGGATGCCGCCACCGCGTTCAAGCGCACGCTCAACTCCAGCCATGAAGTCAACGCACTGAGCGTGGCCAAGGGGCAGTTGGACGTGGCCACGTTCAACACCGAAAGCTGGGACCGTTTGGAAGTCACCCAACCCGATAAGGCCGCCATGCTCAAGGTGATCTGGAAATCACCGCTGATCCCTGCCGACCCGATGGTGTGGAGCAAGGCGCTGAGCGACAGCGAGAAGACCAAGATCCGCGACTTCTTCGCCCACTACGGTGACACCGATGAAGAGAAGGCGGTGCTGAAGAACATGCAACTGGGCAAGTTCCTCGCCTCCAGTGACGACCAACTGCTGCCGATCCGCCAGTTGGAGCTGTTCAAGCAGCGCACCACGATCAGTGCTGACGACAAGCTGGAAGCGGCGGACAAAGCCAAGAAGCTCGCCGATATCGATGCTGATTTGGCGAAGTTGCAACAGCGCATCTCCGAGCTCGACAAAAAAACCGCAGCCAACGGCTAATCCCTGTGTGAGCCGACTCGTTGTGGTGAGCGGGCTTGCTGTGGTGAGCGGGCTTGCCCCGCGCTGGGCTGCGCAGCAGCCCCCTTTGGAACAGCGGTGAACCCGGCGGGGGACAAGCCCCCTCACCACAAAAGCCCGCCCACATTTTGTATGAGAGTGACCCATGACTACCTTGCACGCTGAAGCCGTCGGCAAACGCACCTGGCCGCAATACCTCGGCTGGGGCCTGTTTCTGGTCCTGCTGGCCTGGGCCTGGCACGGCGCCGAGATGAACCCGCTGGCGCTGTACCGCGACTCCGGAAACATGGCGACCTTCGCCGCCGACTTCTTCCCGCCGGACTTCCGCGAATGGCGCTCCTACCTCAAGGAGATGATCGTCACCGTGCAAATCGCCCTTTGGGGCACGGTGTTGGCCATCGTCTGCTCGGTGCCGCTGGGCATTCTTTGCGCCGACAACATCACCCCGTGGTGGATCCACCAACCGCTGCGCCGGGTGATGGACGCCTTCCGTTCCATCAATGAAATGGTGTTCGCCATGTTGTTCGTGGTCGCCGTCGGCCTCGGTCCCTTCGCTGGCGTTTTGGCCCTGTGGATCAGCACCACCGGCGTCCTCGCCAAGCTGTTTGCCGAAGCCGTCGAAGCCATCGACCCAGGCCCGGTTGAAGGTGTACGCGCCACCGGTGCCAGTGCCTTGCAGGAAGTGATCTACGGCGTGATCCCCCAGGTGATGCCGCTGTGGGTGAGCTACGCGCTGTACCGCTTCGAAGCCAACGTGCGCTCGGCCACGGTGGTCGGCATGGTCGGCGCGGGCGGGATCGGCGTGATCCTCTGGGAAAACATCCGCGCCTTCCAGTTCGTCCAAACCTGCGCGGTGCTGCTGGTGATCATTGTGGTGGTGAGCGGTATCGATGTGTTGTCCCAACGCCTGCGCAAGCAGTTCATCTGACGTCGGAGGGGTGCCCGCGCGGCGCTTTTTTTAAGCATGCAGTTGTCTAGACAAGATGAACCGGTGTACCGCGAACTCGCGGATATCCTGCGCCGTGAATTGAGCAGCTACAGCGCCGGTGACTTCCTGCCCGGCGAGGTGCACATGGCCGAGCGTTTTGGCGTCAACCGCCACACGCTGCGCCGTGCCATCGATGAGCTGGTGTTCGAAGGCAGCCTGTTGCGCCGCCAGGGCAAGGGCACCCAGGTACTTGATCGCCCCTTGATCTACCCGATGGGCGCCGAGACCTCCTACAGCCAGTCACTGTCGGCCCAGGGCGTGGGCGTCGAGGCGGTGCTGCTCAAGCGGCGCTACTGCTACGCCAGTCGCGATGAGGCGCAGCACCTGGGCATTGCCGAAATGGCGCCGATGATCGAGCTGCAGACCCTGCGCAAGCTCGACCACCAGCCCGTCAGCCTGATCCGCCATCGCTACTGCGCCAGCCGGGCGCCGTTGCTGGCCGACTATAACGGCGGTTCGCTGCGCCAGTACCTGCGCGAGCGCGACCTGCCGCTGACGCGTACCCAAAGCTTGATCGGTGCGCGTTTGCCCAACCGTGATGAAGCCGCGCTGCTGATGATGCCTCGGCATTTGCCGGCCCTCACCGTATTCACCCTTTCCCGCGATCGCGACGGCCGCCCGGTGGAGCTGGCGCAGTCCACCAGCCGTTCGGATCGCTTCCAGTACCAAGTGGTGACCTGATGGAGACCCTGATGAATCTGTCCCCGCGTCAGCATTGGATTGGTGTGCTCGCCCGCGCCCAACTCAGTGAACTGCAACCTCACGAAGCCGCGTTGAAAGACGCGGAATACCAACTGATCCGTGCCCCGGAAGTCGGCATGACCCTGGTGCGCGGCCGTATGGGCGGCAATGGCGCGCCATTCAACGTCGGCGAAATGAGCGTGACCCGCTGCGTGGTGCGCCTGGCCGATGGCCGCACCGGCTACAGCTACCTGGCCGGGCGTGACAAGGCCCATGCCGAGTTGGCGGCCCTGGCCGATGCCCATTTGCAAGGCAGCCAGCCAAGTCTCTGGCTCAGCGACCTGATCACCGCGCTGGCCAGTGCCCAGGCTCAGCGCCGCGCGCAAAAAGAAGCCGACACCGCGGCCACCAAGGTCGAGTTCTTCACCCTCGTGCGAGGAGAAAACTGATGAATGCGCAACTGTTGCAACCGGCGTTTGTCGACCCGGTGCTGGATGCCCAGCGCGGTTTTCGTGCGGCCCTCAAAGCCTTGGCAGAACCCGGTTTGATCCAACACCTGCCGTCCGCGCCGCGCCTCGATGGGCTGGCGCCGGCCACCTATGCACTGTGCCTCGCGCTGCTGGACGGCGACACGCCGCTGTGGCTTTCACCGAGCTTCGACACGCCGCTGATCCGCGCCAACCTGGCTTTCCACTGTGGTTGCCCGTTGAAGGCAAACCGTGAAGACGCGGTGTTCGCCTTACTGGGTGAGCAAGACCTGCTCGACCTCAGCGGCTTCGACCACGGCAATGACCGCTACCCCGACCAGTCCTGCACCTTGCTCGTGCAGCTCACTGACCTGGAGTCCGGTCGCGGCCTGCTCTGGCGCGGCCCGGGTATCAAGGCCCAGCGCCAGGTGCACCTGCCGGTGCCACAAGCCTTCTGGCTGGAACGCCAGCGTCGCGAAGCCTTCCCCCGTGGCCTGGATGTGTTGTTTGCCGCCGGCCATCACCTGATCGGCCTGCCACGCAGCAGCCGCATCGCAGAGGAGCACGCCTGATGTACGTAGCCGTCAAAGGTGGCGAACAGGCCATCGACAATGCCCACCGCCTGCTGGCGAAAAAACGCCGGGGCGACACCGCGATTCCTGAATTGAGCGTGACGCAAATCCGCGAGCAATTGCCCTTGGCCGTGGCGCGAGTGATGACCGAAGGCTCGCTGTTCGATGAGGAACTCGCCGCGCTGGCGATCAAGCAAGCGGCGGGGGACCTGGTGGAAGCGATCTTCCTGCTGCGTGCCTACCGCACCACGCTGCCGCGCTTCAGCCCGAGCCTGCCGATCGACACCGCGCACATGTCGCTGAGCCGACGCCTGTCGGCCACATTCAAGGACGTGCCCGGCGGCCAGTTGCTCGGCCCGACTTTCGATTACACCCACCGCCTGCTGGATTTTTCGCTGCTGGCCGAAGGTGAATATCCAGGCCCGCAAACCACGCCCGATGCGCGCATCGAAGCCTGCCCACGCGTTCTCGGCCTGCTCGCCAAAGAAGGCCTGATCAAGACCGAAACCGACGACAACGCCAGCGTTGCCGACATCACCCGTGACCCGCTGGAATACCCGGCCAGCCGCGCCGAACGCCTGCAAGCCCTGGCCCGTGGCGATGAAGGTTTTCTGTTGGCACTGGGCTATTCGACCCAACGTGGCTATGGCCGCAACCACCCGTTTGCCGGCGAGATCCGCATCGGCGATGTGGAGGTGTGGATCGACCCGGAGGAACTGGGTTTTCCCATCTGCCTGGGCAGCATCGAGGTGACCGAGTGCGAGATGGTCAACCAGTTCGTGGGGTCGGCCACCGAGTTGGCGCAGTTCACGCGCGGGTATGGCCTGGCGTTCGGGCACGCCGAGCGCAAGGCCATGGGCATGGCATTGGTCGACCGCTCGCTGCGCGCCGGGGAATACAACGAAGAGATCGTCTCGCCGGCCCAGCGCGAGGAGTTCGTGCTGGCCCATTGCGACAACGTCGAGGCCGCGGGCTTTGTCTCGCACCTCAAATTACCGCATTACGTGGACTTCCAGTCCGAGCTGGAACTGATCCGCAAACTGCGCCAACCCGCCGAGGGCTCCCGCCATGAATGACACGGCCTACAACTTTGCCTACCTCGACGAACAAACCAAACGCATGATCCGCCGCGCCTTGCTCAAGGCCGTGGCGATCCCCGGTTACCAAGTGCCGTTCGGTGGCCGGGAAATGCCGTTGCCTTACGGCTGGGGCACCGGCGGCATGCAATTGACCGCCGCGATCCTTGGTGCGGACGATGTGCTCAAAGTCATCGACCAAGGCGCGGATGACACTACCAACGCCGTGTCGATCCGGCGCTTTTTTGCGCGCACCGCTGGCGTCGCCACCACCGAAGCCACGCCGGACGCGACGGTGATCCAGACCCGCCACCGCATCCCGGAAACGCCGTTGCAGGCCGATCAGATCATGGTCTATCAGGTGCCGATTCCTGAGCCACTGCGCTTCATCGAACCGTCGGAAACCGAGACTCGCACCATGCACGCCCTGAATGATTACGGGGTGATGCACGTGAAGCTCTACGAAGACATCGCCACCTTCGGCCATATCGCCACCAGCTACGCCTACCCGGTGATGGTCGACGAGCGCTACGTGATGGACCCATCGCCAATCCCCAAATTCGATAACCCGAAACTCGACATGAGCCCGGCGCTGATGTTGTTTGGCGCTGGTCGCGAGAAACGTTTGTACGCGGTGCCGCCCTACACCCAGGTCACCAGCCTGGACTTTGAAGACCACCCGTTCGAGGTGCAGAAGTGGGAGCACAACTGCGCCATCTGCGGCAGTCATGAATCCTTCCTCGATGAGCTGATTCTCGACGATGCGGGAACCCAGAGTTTTGTCTGTTCCGACACCTGGTACTGCGCGCAACGCGTCAAGGAGAACAACCAATGAGCCAGCCTTTGCTACAAGTACGTGACCTGTCTTTGCTCTATGGCCCGGAGAAGGGTTGCCAAGGCGTCAGCTTTGACCTGTACCCCGGCGAAGTGCTGGGCATTGTCGGCGAGTCCGGCTCGGGTAAGTCCACCTTGCTCTCGCTGTTGAGCGGGCGCCTACCGCCGCAAGCGGGGAGCATCGGCTACCGCAGCAAGGACGGCGAATGGCTGGATTTGTACAGCGCCAGCGAAGCCGAGCGCCGCACGTTGCTGCGTACCGAATGGGGCTTTGTCGAACAAAACCCTCGCGACGGTTTGCGCATGGGCGTGTCAGCCGGCGCCAACATCGGCGAGCGCTTGATGGCCCAGGGCGTGCGCAATTACGCGCAACTGCGCGGTGCCGGTCTCGATTGGTTGAGCCAGGTGGAAATCGACCCGCAACGTATCGATGACTTGCCGCGCACCTTCTCCGGCGGCATGCAGCAGCGCCTGCAAATCGCCCGCAATCTCGTCTCCAGCCCGCGTCTTGTGTTCATGGACGAGCCCACCGGCGGCCTCGACGTGTCGGTGCAAGCGCGTCTGCTCGACTTGCTGCGCAGCTTGGTTCGCGAGCTGGATTTGGCCGTGGTGATCGTCACCCACGACCTGGCCGTCGCGCGCCTGTTGGCCGACCGCCTGATGGTGATGCGTCGCTCCCGGGTGGTGGAAACCGGGCTCACCGACCAGATCCTCGACGATCCACAGCACCCTTACTCTCAACTGCTGGTGTCTTCGGTATTGCAGCCATGACAAATGCCTTGATCGAGGTCCGTGACCTCTCGAAAACCTTCACCCTGCATCAACAACATGGCGTGGTGCTCAACGTGCTGCGCGGCGTCGAGTTCAGTGTGCAGGGCGGTGAATGCCTGGTGCTGCACGGCCAGTCCGGCGCCGGTAAAAGCACCTTGCTGCGTACCCTCTACGGCAACTATCTGCCGGCGGGCGGCAGCATTCGTGTGCAGCATGCGGGCGAGTGGCTGGAGCTGGTCGGCGCCGAGCCGCGGGACATTTTGCAGGTGCGCCAGCAAACCCTCGGCTACGTCAGCCAGTTCCTGCGGGTAATCCCTCGCGTGGCGTGCCTGGACGTGGTGATGGAGCCGGCGTTGGCCCGGGGTTGGTCCAGGGTCAATGCGCAGTCGCGTGCCGAGCACCTGCTGACGCGTCTGAATATCCCGCAACGCCTGTGGCAACTGGCGCCCGGCACCTTTTCCGGCGGCGAGCAACAGCGCGTCAACATCGCCCGCGGTTTCATGGTGGCCTGGCCGGTGATGTTGCTGGACGAACCCACCGCGTCCCTGGACGACAACAACCGCCAGGTGGTGCTGGAGCTGATGAACGAAGCCAAGGCCGCCGGCGCGGCGCTGATCGGTATCTTCCACGACCGCGCCGCCCGTGAAGCGGTGGCCGACCGCCATTTAGACATGACCCCCACGCCCGTTGCCGCAGAGGAATACGCCCATGCCCGCTGAACAGATCCTCAGTAATGCCCAGATTGTCACGGCTGATCGCATGTTCCTCGGTTCGGTGGTGCTGCGCGACGGCAAGATCGTCGACCTTGCCGAAGGCCGCAGCCATTTGCCCCAGGCCCAAGACCTGGGCGGCGATTTCCTCTTGCCTGGCCTGGTGGAGCTGCACACCGACAATCTGGAAAAACACATGACCCCGCGCCCCGGCGTGGACTGGCCGTCGACCTCGGCCGTGCTCAGCCACGATGCGCAGATCATCGCAGCGGGCATCACCACGGTGTTTGACGCGGTATCCATTGGCGACGTGAACCCCAAGGGCAACCGCATGAAGAAACTGCCGGCGATGCTCGATGCCATCGCGCAGGCGGAAGGCGCCGGGTTGACCCGCGCCGAGCACCACCTGCACCTGCGTTGCGAACTGTGCCACCCGGACACCCTCAGCGTGTTCCGCGACCTGGTGGAAAACCCGCTGGTGCAACTGGTCTCGGTGATGGACCATTCGCCCGGCCAGCGCCAGTTCGTGCTCGAATCCAAGTACCGTGAGTACTACATGGGCAAGTACCACCTGAACGACGAAACCATGGACGCGTTCATCGTGCTGCAAAAGGCCAACTCCCTGGCGTACAGCGACCGTTATCGCGCCGCCATCGTCGAGCATTGCCTGGCGCGCGGCCTGTCCGTCGCCAGCCACGACGATGCGACATTGGCCCATGTGCAAGAGTCGGCGCGCTACGGCATGACCATCGCCGAATTCCCCACCACCCTGGAAGCGGCGAAGGGCTGCCAGGCGCTGGACATGAAAGTGTTGATGGGCGCGCCGAACGTGGTGCGCGGCGGGTCGCACTCGGGTAATGTGGCCGCCGCCGGCCTGGCGGCCGAGGGATTGCTGGATATACTTTCCAGCGACTATTACCCGGCCAGCCTGTTGCAGGCGGCCTTCGTGCTGGCGGACCAGCAGGACGGCGGCGACCTGTCGCGAGCGGTCAAGATGATCAGCCTGGCGCCGGCAAAAGCTGCCGGCCTGAGCGATCGCGGCGAAATCGCCATCGGCCTGCGTGCCGACCTGGTCCAGGCCCGCAGCCGCGAAGGGCTGCCTGTGGTGCAACAAGTATGGCGACAAGCGAAGAGGGTGTTTTGATGGCAGGCAAGTTGATCTATCTCATCGGGCCCTCCGGCTCGGGCAAGGACAGCCTGCTGGATGCTGCACGCCCACGCCTGGCCGAGCGCGGTTGCCGCGTCGTGCGCCGCGTTATCACCCGCTCGGCGGAAGCGGTGGGCGAGGCGGCGCAAGGGATCAGCCCGGAGCAGTTCGCCGCGCTGCAGGCCGAGGGTGCATTTGCCCTCAGCTGGCAGGCGAATGGCTTGTCCTATGGCATTCCCAAGGAGATCGACGAGTGGCTGGCGGCGGGGGACGACGTGCTGGTCAACGGTTCGCGCGCGCACTTGGCACAGACGCGCGCGCGTTATCCTACGTCGCTGGTGTTGCTGTTGACGGTAGATCAGGCAGTGTTGCGCCAGCGCTTGATCGCACGCGGGCGTGAGGCCCTGGCGGATATCGAGGAGCGTCTGGCACGCAATACGCGGTTCACCGCTGAGTTGATCGCGGGGCATGGGGCGGGGTTGTTCATCCTGGATAACTCCGGGCCGCTGGAACATACGGTCGAACGCCTGCTGTGCTGCCTCGACCACGGGCACTCGGCATGCGCCTGACGCTGCTTGGCACCGGTGACGCGCGGCAAGTTCCGGTGTACGGCTGCGAATGCCCCGCGTGCGGTCTGGCGCGCAGCGACGAAAGCCTGCGCCGCCGCCCGTGCAGTGCGCTGATCGAATGCGGCGACCAGCGCTGGCTGATCGACAGCGGTTTACCCGACCTCACCGAACGCTTCCCGCCGCGCAGCTTCAACGGGATTTTCCAGACCCACTACCACGCCGATCATGCCCAGGGTTTGCTGCACCTGCGCTGGGGGCACGGGCTGGTGATTCCGGTGCACGGCCCGGCGGATCCGGAGGGGTTGTCGGACTTGTACAAGCATCCGGGCATCCTGGATTTCAGCCAGCCCTTTGCCGCATTTGAAACACGCCAATTTGGCGAGTTGAGCGTCACAGCGTTGCCGTTGCAGCATTCCAAGCTAACCCTGGGCTACCTGCTGGAAGGCGAGGGGCGACGCATCGCCTACCTCACCGACACCGTCGGCCTGCCACCGGAGACCCTGGCCTGGTTGCAACGCGAACCGCTGGACGTGCTGGTGCTGGATTGCTCCATGCCGCCGCAGCCGCAAGCGCCGCGAAATCACAATGACCTGACGCTGGCGTTGCAGGGCATTGAGGAAACCGGTGCGCAATTGGGGGTGCTGACCCATGTGGGGCATACGTTGGATGCGTGGTTGCTGGAGCATCGCTGTGAATTGCCACTGCATGTCACGGTCGGCTGGGATGGCCGGATCATCTGAACACCCTCCAACCCCGCAGGAGCCGGCTTGCCGGCGCTACGCCATTAGCCCTTCAACATATTCGATAAACGCCTTGGCCTTGGCACTTGGCATTCGACCTGTCGGCAACACTGCCCAGAGATCCTTCGGCGGGAGTTCCCAGTCGGTCAACACGGCTTTCACCTCACCCCTGGTCAATTCCGGGCCGAACATCCATTCGGACGTCATCGCTAGGCCGTGGTGAGCGAGCACGCCAGCGCGCAAGCCTTCGGAAGACGTGACGCGCAAGCGCCCGCGAGCAGCTATGGCCTGCTCGTGAGGGCCTTGTTTGAAGGGCCAGAGCGGGCTCTCCCCGAGGCTGTAGATCACGGCCTGGTGGTTGAGGATATCCGCTGGGCTTTGTGGCTCGCCGAAACGTTCGAAGTAGGCCGGTGTGCCGAACACCCGGCTTGGGCTTTGGCCAAGCCGGCGAGCAGTGAGACCGGAATCACTCAAGTTGCCGATACGCAGGGCGACGTCGATGCCGTCTTCAACCAGGTTGAGGATGCGGTCGTCGAGCAACACGTCGATGTTCAGGCCAGGGTGCTGGTCAAGGAAGGGTCCCAGGTTGGGAATGATCCGCATACGGGAGAATGTCACGCCGGCGCTGACCCGCAGGTTGCCCGTTAATCCTGCGCCCGCGCCCCGGGCGGCCTCGTCAGCTTCGTCGGCTTCGAATATCGCGCTCTTGGCTTTTTCGAAAAACGCCAGGCCTGCCTCGGTGGGCGTCAGGCCCCTGGTCGAGCGCAACACCAACCGCACGGCCAGGCGTGCTTCCAATTGCGCGATGCTTTTGGACACGGCGGGTTGGCCGATGCCCAGGCGCTTGGCAGCGGCCGAGAAGGAGCCGGTCTCCACGACGTGAACGAAGGTTTCCATGGCAGTGAGACGGTCCATCGAGTGTTCCTGTTGGCTGGGCGGCGCTCAAGCCTAAGGCGATGGGCTGCCGGTGTCATGCGTTTCCCGTGTTGTACTTTCAATATTCAGTAAAACAGCCGTCAGTCAGGGGTGTGAATTTTGTGCTTGAGTAAAGATAACTCTAGGGTTACGTTTATTCGGGCCAAGCCAAGGAGGCTCGGGTGCAAAGCAGGTTATTGATCAAGGAACTGCAAGAGGCAGGTTGGATGCTGGATCGGGTCACGGAAAGTCATCATATTTTTACTCATCGCTATAGCCCTTACACCATTTCAGTGCCCCATCCAAAGAAGGACTTGCCGCTGGGCACCGTCAGAAGCATCAGGAAGCGCGCCGGCTTGTTTCAGTTTTAAGGAGAACATTCATGCAATACCCAATCTGTATCGAATGGGGCGATGACTTCACCGCCACCGGTATCCAGATCCCCGATATCCCAGGCGCAGTCACCGCCGGGGACAGTTTTGAAGAGGCCTACAACGCCGCAGTGGAAGTCGCGCACATCATGCTTCAAGAGATTGCCGCAGAAGGCGGGCCGATTCCGATGCCGACGTCGGTGGCCAACCATCACACGCACGAGGACTACGCCGGCATGGGCTGGGGGATGTTGGAGTTGGACATCTCGCCCTACCTGGGCAAGACCGAGAAGGTCAATGTGACCTTGCCCGGTTACGTCATCCAGCGCATCGACCGGTATGTGCGTGAGCACAAGGTCAAGAGCCGCTCCTCCTTCCTGGCGGATGCCGCGCTGGAGAAGCTGGTGCGGTCCTGAGGAAGGTTTAAGGATATGTCCTGACCGTTGGGAAAACCGCGTAGTTGAGCGAGAGGTGCTGTTTTAGATTTTGTTTTTCTCTCGTCAAAACAACGCGATGCCGCCCGGGCCTTTGTGTTGTCGAGTGTTTCAATTACAAAGGAATTCCGGTCCCTCAAGCAGTGGCAACCGTGGCCTGACGTGAAGCACTCACGAACCGCAGCAGCGCGATCAAGGGGAACGCGCTGCCCACCAGCATCACGCCCAGCCAGCCGCCGTGTTCATACACGCTGCTGGCAATCGCGGAGCCGAAGGCGCCGCCGATGAAGATGCTGGTCATGTACAGCGCGTTCAGGCGGCTGCGGCTGTTGGCGTCGAGCGCGTAGATGGCGCGTTGGCCCAGCACCATATTCATCTGCACGCAGAAGTCCAGGACCACTCCGGTCACGGCCAGGCCAATCACGCTGTACAACGGGTGCACGAAGGCCGGCAGAAAACTCAGCGCCGCAAACAGCATGGCCAGCAACGACGCGCGGTGGGTATGGCCGGCATCGGCCAGGCGGCCGGCGATGGGTGCGGCAATCGCACCCAGCGCGCCGACCAGGGCAAACAGCGCGATCTCGCTTTGGCTCAATCCGTGGTTGCGCGCCAGCTCCAGTGGGGCAGCGGTCCAGAACAGGCTGAAGGTGGCGAACATGCAACCCTGATAAAACGCCCGTTGGCGCAATACCGGTTGCTCACGCAACAAGGTGCCGAGGGAGCGCAGCAACTGGCCATAGGTGGCACTGTGGTCGGGCTGGCGCTTGGGGATGGTGATCAGCAACACCACACTGATAAACGCCATCAACGCCGCCGCCGCCATGAACATCGCGCGCCAGCCGAAGTGGTCCGCCACCACGCTGGACACCGGCCGAGCCAACAGGATGCCGAGCAACAGGCCACCCATAATGCTGCCGACCACGCGGCCACGGGATTCGGCGGGTGCCAGGTGCGCAGCCAGCGGGATCAGGATCTGCACCGACACCGAACTGAAACCGATCAGCAGCGATACCAACAGGAACAGATTCGGCTGCTCGGTAAATGCCGCACCCAACAGACTGGCGATGGCCAGTACGGTGGTGGCGATCATCAGCTTGCGGTTTTCCAACAGGTCACCCAGTGGCACCAGGAAAAACAGGCCCAGGGCGTAACCGATCTGCGTCAAGGAGACGATCAGGCTGGCCATCGCAGGCGTAAGGCCGATGTCCGGCGCGATCAGCTCGATGATCGGTTGTGCATAGTAGATATTGGCAACAATGGCGCCGCAGCAAAACGCAAACAGCATCACCATGCTCCGGGTCATGGTGGTTGTAGCGTGGGAGGTAGCGTTCATGGTGTTCTCATAAATGCGAAGGAAAGTGGGGCGAGCCTAAAGACAACACCGTAGCCCGGGTAGGCCGCTGGCAGTGATAACACTCATGCCCGGTAATGATGAGTGAATCGTTAACTTTCTGCGCGAAGGGTGATGATACATTCAGGCATAACTGCCGAAACAGGAAATTGATGGTCATGAAAATCACGTTGAACAAAATGCTCCTGGCTTCCACGCTCGCCGCCGCCATGGCCGTGGGCCTGGCCCAGGCTGCCGAAGCCCCGCGCGTAGGTGTACGCGGCGCCATTACGGCGATGGAGGGCGATGCGATGCACGTCAAGGTCAATAGCGGTGAGGAGGTCATCGTGCACCTCACCCCGGCCACCCAGGTGCGCGCAGTCACCCTGGCCAAGATCGATGAGATCAAGCCGGGCAGCTACATCGGCTCCGCCGCCATGCCCAACGCCGATGGCACTCTGACCGCGCTGGAAGTGCACGTGTTTCCACCGGCCATGGCCGGCACGGGCGACGGGCATCGCGCGTTCGACCTCAAAGAAGGCAGCAGCATGACCAACGGCACCGTCGGCGACCTGGTCGTGAGCAACGGGCGTACCTTGACCGTGAAGTACAAAGGCGGCGAACAAAAGATCGTGGTGCCGGAGGATGTGCCGATCGTCAACCTGGAGCCGGGGGATCGCAGTTTGCTCAAGGCGGGGGTAAAGGTGGTGTTGTTTGCGGCGCAGGGGGCGGATGGGACCATTACCGCGCAGGCCATCTCAGCCGGTAAAGATGGTGTGACACCGCCAATGTAAAGTCTGGCGCAGAACCAAATGTGGGAGCGGGCTTGCTCGCGAATGCGGTGGATCAGCCAATGAATCTGTTGACTGACACACCGCATTCGCGAGCAAGCCCGCTCCCACTGTTTTACCGCGTTTATTCAGTTATTGACCGGAGTAGATCTGGTCAAACACCCCACCATCATTGAAGTGGGTCTTCTGCACCGTGCGCCAGTCACCAAAGGTCTTCTCTACCGACAGGAAGTCGACTTTCGGGAAGCGGTCGGTGTACTTGGCCAGCACCTTGGGATCACGTGGACGCAGGTAGTTGTTGGCCGCAATTTCCTGGCCTTCCGCCGACCACAGGTACTTCAGGTAGTCTTCGGCCGCCACGCGGGTGCCTTTCTTCTCGACCACTTTGTCGACCACCGATACCGGTGGCTCGGCTTCGGCGGAGACGCTTGGGTAGATCACTTCGAACTGATCGCGGCCGAATTCACGGGCGATCATTTCCGCTTCGTTTTCAAAGGTCACCAGCACGTCGCCGATCTGGTTGGTCATGAAGGTCGTGGTGGCGGCACGGCCGCCGGTGTCCAGCACCGGGGCCTGTTTGAACAGCTTGCCGACAAAGGCCTTGGCTTTGTTTTCGTCGCCGCCGTTCTTCAGCACATAGCCCCAGGCCGACAGGTAGGTGTAGCGGCCATTACCCGAGGTTTTCGGGTTGGGCACGATCACCTGCACGCCGTCTTTCAACAGATCCGGCCAGTCTTTCAGTGCTTTCGGGTTGCCTTTGCGCACGATGAATACGGTGGCGGAGGTGAACGGTGCGCTGTTGTTCGGCAGGCGGGTGACCCAGTTGTCCGGCACCAGTTTGCCGTTGTCGACCAACGCGTTGATGTCGGTGGCCATGTTCATGGTGATCACGTCAGCCGGCAGACCGTCGATCACCGAGCGCGCTTGTTTGCTGGAGCCGCCGAAGGACATCTGCAGGGTCAGTTTGTCGTTCGGGTGCTCGGCTTCCCAGTGCTTCTGGAACGCAGCGTTGTAGTCCTTGTAGAAATCGCGCATCACGTCGTAGGAGACGTTGAGCAGTGTGACGGGGGCGGCCTGGACGGCGCCCGCCAGGGCAAGGCCGGCGGCCAGGAGGGAGGCGCTAACGAGTTTTTTCACTGCTCATTCCTTGTTGTTCGAGAAGGTGGTCGATTGAGTAGGGGCAATTTGCCAGCGACTATAGCGGGCGCCGCATAGACGTTTAAAGATTAAAACGTACTTTGCTTATTCCACTTTACGGAAAAGGTTACTCCCGCAACGCGAGCAGAAGGCGGCATTCGGCTCATGGCTGTTTTTCTTGCACACTGGGCAGTCGGTTTGCAGCTGTTCGCCACGCATGGCACTCGCCAGTTCAGCGGTGAAAATCCCGGTGGGCACGGCAATGATCGAATAACCGGTGATCATCACCAGCGACGAGATCACCTGGCCCAGCGGCGTCTTTGGCACGATGTCGCCAAAGCCCACGGTGGTCAGGGTCACGATGGCCCAGTAGATGCCCTTGGGAATGCTGGTAAAGCCGTGCTCCGGGCCTTCGATCACGTACATCAAGGTGCCGAACACCGTCACCAGCGTGCACACGCTGACAAGGAACACCACGATCTTCTGCTTGCTGCCGCGCAGCGCCGCCATCAGGTAGTTGGCCTGCTTGAGGTACGGGCTGAGCTTAAGCACGCGGAATATCCGCAACATCCGAATGATGCGGATGATCAGCAGGTACTGCGCGTCGCTGTAATACAGCGCGAGGATGCCGGGCACGATGGCCAGCAAGTCCACCAGCCCATAAAAGCTGAAGGCGTAGCGCAACGGCTTGGGCGAACAATACAGCCGCAGCCCGTACTCGATCAGGAAGACGAGGGTGAAGCCCCATTCGATGTAGGCCAGCACGTCAGCGTAGTTCTGGTGGATCTGGTCGATGCTGTCGAGCATCACGATCACCAGGCTGGCCAGGATGATCAGCAACAGGATGCCGTCAAAGCGCCGTCCGGCCGTGGTGTCACTCTGGAAAATCATGACGTAGAGCCGTTGGCGCCAGTCGTTGTTGCTGTCCATAAATCCCGCCTGAAACTGATATCAAGCAAGCCTAGGGGGATTCGAAGGGGCTGTCCATGCGGGGTTTGCGCAACACCCGAGCGCCTGCACGCACCAGCCAGCAGGCGAGGATGAACGGCGCGGTCAACGCAGGCAGGTGCAGGGCGGCAAAGCCGGGTGTGAGCGTGATCGCCAGCAGGATGCCCAGCAGCGGCAGCCAGGGCTGGCGACGTACTTGGCTCAACGCCAGGGCCGCCAGCGCCGGGTTGTAGCTGTGCAGGCCGAGGAGGGCGCTGGCGGGTTCGTCCAGCCATAGCGCAATTAGCACGCCGACACTGGCGCCGATCAAGGCCCAGGTGGCGGCGCGGCGGTTGGCTAGCCACAGGCCGAGCGCAATCAGCGCGCCCGACACCGGCTGATCCAACAGCATGATTTGCGCGAGCCCGGTAAAAGGCGCGTTGAGGATAGCCAAGGAGTCGGGTTCGCTCAGGACAAACGTGCTCTCCGGCACCGTGCCCAGCAGCAACCAGCCCAGGCCGACAAAAGGCGCGGTATAGGCCGGCAGGTCATTGGGCTGGCTGGCGCGTTTCAACCATTGCCGCGTCAGGATCGCGCTCAAACCTGCGCACGCCAGGATCAGCGGCGGCAGCAAGGCCGACCAGGCGAAGTGCTGGCTGATCAACAAGCCCAGCAGCACGCCGTTGTAGCTATACAGCCCGGCCTGGCGCTCGGCCTTGGGATAGCCCCGGCGCTGGGCCGTGAGCAAGCCCGCGACGCCACCCAACAAGGCGCCGCCGAGCAAGGTCGGCGCGCCGATCAGGATCGCCAGCAGGCACAGCAGGCCGCACAGCGGCTGGCGTTGCAGGAAGATCTGGCTGAAGCCGTTGAGCAGCGCTTCGGCCCAGTCGGGGCAGGTGGGGTTGTGCATGGTGGTTAGTCAGTGAGACTGAGTTGTCCCCATCGCAGGCAGGCCAGCTCCCACATTTGACTGTGTTCGCAGATCAAAATTTGGGAGCCGGGCTTGCCCGCGATGGGGCCCGAACAGGCGCTAGATCAACGTCTCTATACGCAAAGAGTTGGTCGACCCCGGCTGCCCGAATGGCACCCCCGCCGTAATCACCAACGTATCCCCACGCTCCGCCATCCCCTGTGCCTGGGCGATCTCCAGCGCGGTGGAACACACCTCATCCACCTGGCGCAGCCGATCGTTGACCACCGAATGCACGCCCCACGCCACGCTCAACCGCCGCGCCGTGGACAGGTTGGGCGTGAGGTTGAGGATCGGCGCTACCGGCCGTTCCCGCGCCGCGCGCAGGCTGGAGCTGCCCGACTCGCTGTAGTTCACCAGCACCGCCACCGGCAGGATGCTGCTGATACGGCGGATCGCGCAGCTGATGGCGTCCGATACCGTGGCATCCGCCTTCGGCCGGCTGACATCCAGTTGCGCCTGGTAATCCGGACCGTTTTCCACCTGGCGGATGATCTTGCTCATCATCTGCACGGCTTCCAGCGGGTATTCGCCGGAGGCGGTTTCCGCCGACAGCATCACCGCGTCCGCGCCTTCGGCCACGGCATTGGCGACATCGGTGACTTCGGCACGGGTTGGCGCCGGCGAGAAGCGCATCGACTCCAGCATCTGCGTCGCCACCACCACCGGTTTACCCAGTTGGCGGCAGGTGCTGATGATGTCCTTCTGGATCTGCGGCACGCTCTCGGCGGGCACTTCCACGCCCAGGTCGCCTCTGGCCACCATGATCGCGTCGCTCAGTTCGGCGATTTCCTGCAGGCGCTGCACGGCCGAGGGTTTCTCGATCTTGGCCATGAGGAACGCCTTGTCGCCGATCAGCTCGCGGGCTTCGCGAATGTCTTCCGGGCGCTGCACGAACGACAGCGCCACCCAGTCCACACCCAGTTCCAGGCCGAAGCTCAGGTCGCGCCGATCCTTGGCGGTCAGTGGGCTCAGTTCCAGCAGTGCTTGTGGGACGTTCACGCCTTTGCGGTCCGACAATTCGCCGCCATTCAGCACGGTGGTGTCGATGGCGTCGGCATGTTTGGTGATCACCCGCAGGCGCAATTTGCCGTCGTCCAGCAGCAGGTCCATGCCGGGCTCCAGCGCCGCGATGATTTCCGGGTGAGGCAGGTTGACCCGCCGCTGGTCGCCCGGTGTTTCGTCCAGGTCCAGGCGCAACGCCTGGCCGCGCACCAGTTGCACCTTGCCCTCGGCAAAACGCCCGACGCGCAGTTTCGGCCCTTGCAGGTCCATGAGGATGCCCAGCGGATAATTCAGCTGGCGCTCGACCTGGCGAATCCATTGGTAGCGTTGGGCATGGTCGGCGTGGTCGCCGTGGCTGAAATTGAGCCGGAAGATATTCACCCCGGCTTCCACCAGCTCGCGGATGTCGTCGATACCGTCGGTGGCGGGGCCCAGGGTGGCGAGGATTTTGACCTTCTTGTCAGGCGTCATGTTTGGCAGTCTCAAGGATCAGGATGGCGCGGAAGTCGTTGACGTTGGTGCGCGTGGGCTCGGTGATGATCAAACCGTCGAGCGCGGCGAAATAGCCGTAGCCGTTGTTGTTATCCAGCTCATCGCTGGCCGACAGTCCGAGGGCTTCGGCGCGCGAATAGCTGCACGGCGTCATGATCGCGCCGGCGTTGTCTTCCGAGCCGTCGATACCGTCGGTGTCACCGGCCAGGGCGTACACGCCGGGCAGGCCCTTGAGGCTGTCGGTGAGGCTCAACAGGAATTCCGCATTGCGCCCGCCACGGCCATTGCCGCGCACGGTCACGGTGGTTTCGCCGCCGGAGAGGATCACGCACGGCGCTGCCAGCGGTTGGCCATGTTGCACGATCTGTCGGGCGATACCGGCGTGCACCTTGGCCACGTCCCGTGCTTCGCCTTCCAGGTCGCCGAGGATCAACGGGCTGAAGCCGGCCTGACGGACTTTTACCGCCACCGCTTCAAGGGATTGCTGGGGGCGGGCGATCAATTGGAAGTGGCTGCGGGCGAGCACCGGGTCGCCGGGCTTGACGGTTTCCGAGGCCGGGTTCTGCAACCAGCTGCGCACCGAGGCGGGGGCGTCGATGTGGTAGCGCTTGAGAATCGCCAGGGCTTGTTGCGAGGTGCTCGGGTCGCCGACCGTGGGGCCGGACGCGATCACCGTGGCTTGGTCGCCGGGCACATCGGAAATCGCGTAGGTATAGACCGTCGCGGGCCATGCCGCTTTCGCCAGTCGGCCTCCCTTGATGGCCGAGAGGTGCTTGCGCACGCAATTCATCTCGCCGATGGTCGCGCCGGATTTGAGCAGGGCTTTGTTGATGGCCTGTTTGTCGGCCAGGGTGATGCCTTCGGCGGGCAGCGCCAGCAGCGCAGAGCCACCCCCGGACAACAGGAAGATTACGCGGTCGTCTTCCGTCAGGTTGCTGATCAGCGCGAGTACGCGCTGGGCCACGGCCAGGCCGGCAGCATCGGGCACTGGGTGAGCGGCTTCGACCACTTCGATTGTCTTGCACGGCGCGCCGTGGCCATAGCGGGTGACGACCAGGCCGGTAACTTCGCCCTGCCAGCAGTTCTCCACGACCAGCGCCATGGCGGCGGCGGCTTTGCCGGCGCCGATCACGATCACACGGCCGCTGCGGTCGGTGGGCAGGTAGGGTTCAAGGACTTGCCGGGGGTGGGCGGCGTCGATGGCTGTGGCAAACAGCTCGCGAAGCAGATGTTGCGGATCGACCGACATAGGCGGGCTCCCGGGGGATTCTTGTTATTAGGTATGAGGCTTGGAATAGGGACCAAAATGTGGGAGCTGGCTTGCCTGCGATAGCGGTGTATCAGGCAATGAATGTCTAGTTGCAAGATTGCTATCGCAGGCAAGCCAGCTCCCACACTGGATTGCATTTCAAGTAAGCACTTACTTCTCGCGAATCGAGAAATTCGCCATGTGTTCCAGGCCCTTGATCAGCGCCGAGTGGTCCCAATTGCCGCCGCCAATCGCCGTGCAGGTGCTGAACACCTGCTGCGTACCGGCGGTGTTCGGCAGGTTGATCCCCAGTTCCTTGGCACCGGCCAACGCCAGGTTGAGGTCCTTCTGGTGCAGGTTGATGCGAAAGCCCGGGTCAAAAGTGCCCTTGATCATGCGCTCGCCATGCACTTCGAGGATTTTCGACGAGGCAAATCCGCCCATCAGCGCTTCACGCACCTTGGCCGGGTCGGCGCCGTTCTTGGAGGCGAACAGCAGTGCTTCCGCCACCGCCTGGATGTTCAGCGCGACGATGATCTGGTTGGCGACCTTGGCGGTCTGGCCATCGCCATTGCCGCCCACCAGCGTGATGTTCTTGCCCATGGCCTGGAACAGCGGCAGCGCGCGTTCGAAGGTCTGCGGCTCGCCACCGATCATGATGCTCAGGGTGCCGGCCTTGGCGCCGACTTCACCACCGGACACAGGTGCATCCAGGTACTGCGCGCCGGTCTCGTTGATCTTGGCGGCGAACGCCTTGGTGGCGGTGGGAGAGATCGAACTCATGTCGATCACCACCTTGTTCGGCGACAGGCCGGCGGCGACGCCGTCTTTGCGGAACAGTACGTCGTCGACCTGCGGGGTGTCCGGGACCATCACAATGATGAACTCGGCTTCCTGCGCAACTTGCTGCGGGTTGGCCAGGGCCACGGCGCCTGCGTCGATCAGCGCTTGCGGCGCCTTGCCATGGTGCTCGGAGAGGAACAGTTGGTGACCTGCTTTCTGCAGGTTCGCGGCCATGGGTTGGCCCATGATGCCGGTGCCGATGAATCCGATTTTAGCCATGAAGAAATCCTCTGTTTAGATGGCGTTGTGGGTCTTCAACCAACCCAAACCCGCCTCGGTGGTGGTCAACGGCTTGTATTCACAGCCGACCCAACCCGTGTAGCCGATACGGTCCAAATGTTCGAACAGGAAGCGGTAGTTGATCTCACCGGTACCCGGCTCGTTGCGCCCTGGGTTGTCCGCCAGCTGGATGTGGTTGATCTCACCCAGGTGCGCGGCCATGGTGCGGGCCAGGTCGCCTTCCATGATTTGCATGTGATAGATGTCGTACTGCAGGAACAGGTTGGCGCTGCCCACCTGTTCGCGAATCGACAGGGCTTGCGCCGTGTTGTTCAGGTAGAAGCCTGGGATGTCGCGGGTGTTGATCGCTTCCATCACCAGCTTGATGCCCACCGCTTGCAGTTTTTCAGCGGCGTACTTGAGGTTGGCGACGAAGGTTTTTTCCAGGGTTTCGTCGTCAACGCCTTGTGGCCGGATGCCCGCCAGGCAGTTGATCTGGGTATTGCCCAGCACTTGGGCGTAGGCGATGGCCAGCTTGACCCCGGCACGGAATTCTTCAACCCGGTCCGGGTGGCAGGCCAGGCCGCGTTCGCCCTTGGCCCAGTCACCGGCCGGCAGGTTGAACAGCACCTGGGTCAGGCCGTGGGCGTCGAGTTGCGCCTTGATTTCGGCAGAGCTGAATTCATAGGGGAACAGGTACTCGACACCTTCGAAGCCCGCATCGGCGGCCGCTTTGAAACGGGCAAGAAAGTCCTGTTCGGTAAACAGCATGGACAGGTTGGCGGCGAAACGCGGCATAAGGTTCTCCTTAATCGAGCAGGGAAATGGCAGTCGGCGCATCGTTGCCGACCAAGGCCAGATCTTCGAATTCGTTGACGGCGTTGATCTCGGTGCCCATGGAAATATTGGTCACGCGTTCCAGAATAATCTCAACGATCACCGGAACCTTGAATTCTTCGATCATTTCCTCGGCGCGGCGCAGGGCCGGCGCGATCTGGCTCGGCTCGAACACACGCAAGGCCTTGCAACCCAGGCCTTCGGCAACGGCCACGTGGTCCACGCCATAGCCATTGAGTTCCGGGGCGTTGAGGTTGTCGAAGGACAGCTGCACGCAGTAGTCCATTTCAAACCCGCGCTGAGCCTGGCGGATCAGGCCGAGGTAGGAGTTGTTCACCACCACGTGGATGTACGGCAGCTTGAACTGTGCGCCCACGGCCAGTTCTTCGATCATGAACTGGAAGTCGTAGTCGCCGGACAGCGCCACCACTTTGCGGCTCGGGTCAGCCTTGACCACGCCGAGGGCGGCGGGGATGGTCCAACCTAACGGGCCGGCCTGCCCGCAATTGATCCAGTGGCGTGGCTTATACACGTGCAGGAACTGCGCGCCAGCAATCTGCGACAGGCCGATGGTGCTGACGTAGCAGGTGTCTTTGCCGAACACCTGGTTCATTTCTTCATACACGCGCTGTGGCTTGACCGGCACGTTGTCGAAATGGGTCTTGCGGTGCAGGGTGGCTTTGCGTTGCTGGCAGTCATTGAGCCAGGCGCTGCGGTCCTTGAGCTTGCCGGCGGCTTTCCACTCGCGGGCCACTTCAATGAACATCGTCAGCGCGGAACCGGCGTCGGACACGATACCCAGGTCCGGGGTGAAGACGCGGCCAATCTGGGTCGGCTCGATGTCGACGTGGATGAACTTGCGGCCCTCGGTATACACCTCGACCGAACCGGTGTGGCGGTTGGCCCAACGGTTACCGATGCCCAGCACCACGTCCGACTTGAGCATGGTCGCGTTGCCATAACGGTGGGACGTCTGCAGACCGACCATGCCGACCATCTGTGGGTGATCGTCCGGAATGGTGCCCCAGCCCATCAGGGTCGGAATCACCGGGATGCCGGTCAGTTCAGCGAATTCAACCAGCAACTCGCTGGCGTCGGCATTGATCACGCCGCCACCGCTCACCAACAGTGGGCGCTCGGCCTGGTCCAGCAGCGCCAGGGCTTTTTCCACCTGCACGCGGGTTGCCAGTGGCTTGGCCAGGGGCAGGGGTTGGTAGGCGTCGATGTCGAATTCGATCTCGGCCATCTGCACGTCGAACGGCAGGTCGATCAACACCGGGCCTGGGCGGCCGGAGCGCATTTCATAGAAGGCTTTCTGGAAGGCGTACGGTACTTGGCCGGGTTCGAGGACGGTGGTCGCCCACTTGGTCACCGGCTTGACGATGCTGGTGATGTCCACGGCCTGGAAGTCTTCCTTGTGCATCCGGGCGCGGGGCGCTTGACCGGTGATGCACAGGATCGGGATCGAGTCGGCCGAGGCGCTGTACAGGCCGGTGACCATGTCAGTGCCTGCCGGGCCCGAGGTGCCGATGCACACGCCGATATTGCCGGCCTTGGTGCGAGTGTAACCCTCGGCCATGTGGGAGGCGCCTTCAACGTGGCGAGCAAGGACGTGATCGATGCCACCCACTTTCTGCAAGGCCGAATACAGCGGGTTGATCGCGGCGCCTGGGATACCGAAGGCGGTGTCCACACCTTCGCGACGCATCACCAGGACGGCGGCTTCGATTGCTCTCATTTTGCTCATGATATTGGTGCCTCTTGCGTTTTGTAATTGTATACAAGTGGTGTCTGGATAAAGTGTATTCACGGCGAGCGGCGTAGGTCAATGCATTTTATAAACTGGCCTATGCGTTCGTCGGAACAGCTTTTTTCGACGTATGGAGCCTTTGTGTGAAAATATTGTATACAAAATTAAAAGTCATTGTGTTCTATTTGTTTGATCGAGCATCTGATCATTCAGACCTCCATCGCTTTCCCAATAACAAAAGAAGGACGGCACCATGAGCGCTTTAACCTTGAAACTCGCCACCCAACTGGCCAGCCAGGCCCTCAGTGCAGGGCGCACCATCTCCGCTGCACCGCTGACCATCGCCGTGCTCGACAGCGGCGGCCACTTGGTCACCCTGCAACGCGAAGACGGTGCCAGCCTGCTGCGCCCGCAAATCGCCATCGGCAAGGCCTGGGGCGCGATAGCCCTGGGCAAGGGTTCACGCCTGCTGGCGTTGGACGCGCAGCAGCGACCGGCGTTTATCGCGGCGTTGAACAGTTTGGGGCAGGGCAGCGTGGTGCCTGCGCCGGGTGGGGTATTGATTCGAAATCAGGAAGGCGCGGTGCTGGGGGCGATCGGGATCAGCGGGGATACGTCGGACATTGATGAGCAGTGTGCGATCACGGCGATTGAAGGGGTGGGGTTGATGGCGGATGCGGGGGTGTCTGCCTAGTTTTTTGCTGATTTTTCTGGCCCCTTCGCGAGCAAGCCCGCTCCCACACTTGATCGAGTTCCAGCATGAGAATGCGGTCCAATGTGGGAGCGGGCTTGCTCGCGAAGGGGGCAACTCGGTCTCGCCCCTACAACCAAACTGCATCCCACAGCGGATAGTCGCCAATCCGCTTCACCAGCCCCGCCCGCAGGGGATTGGCCACCACATACCGGGCCATTTTCACCAGATCATCTTCCTTGCGCAGCGCGCGGTCATGAAAGCTGGTTTGCCAAAGCCTGCCTTTGCGGCCAGAAGCACCGTTTACGCTTCGGGTGCTTTTGGATTTTACCTGGCACATCAAGTCGCCCAATGATCCTTTTTGTAACTCGACCAACCAGTGAAAGTGATCTGGCATTACCACCCAGGCCAGCGAGTTTGCCAGTCCTTGGTAGTGAGCGAGTCTGAATTGCCAAACCACCAGCCGACCCAGGTAAAAGTCACTGAATATCGGCGCACGTTAGTGAGTATTGGTGGTGATCAGATAGATGCGATTGGGTTCGCTGAACCGCCCTATACGCAGGCGGTGTGAGTTGGCTAGATCAGGCATTCCTTGGCCTCTCTTCAGATGGTGTCCTGAGAGGCTAGATCTCGATGGCTGATGCTGATTGGCAGGCTTTTGGCAGGATGTGTCTGGGAGGGCGCTTTCGCGAGCAAGCCCGCTCCCACGGGGGATCTTCAGTGTTTTGACAATTCATGTCTGGCGCAAACTCCACAGGCACCATATGTCCTCAGTCCGGCTCACACCCCTTCAACACCAACCGAATAATCGTCTGCGCCGCCGCTTCATAATCCGCTTCATCCAGCTTGGCCTTCCCGGTCACCGCCGAGATCTGCCAGTCGAAATCCGCATAGGTCTGCGTGGCTGCCCAGATACTGAACATCAAGTGATTGGGATCAATCGCCGCAATCAGGCCGCGATCTACCCAGTCCTGGATGCAGGCGATGTTGTGCTTGGCCTGGGCGTTGAGCTGTTCGACCTGGTCGGCGCTGAGGTGCGGGGCGCCGTGCATGATTTCGCTGGCGAAGACCTTGGAGGCAAATGGCAGGTCGCGGGAGATACGGATTTTCGAGCGGATGTAGTTGCTCAGTACTTCCTTGGGCGCGCCGTCCGGGTTGAACGGTGTGGAGGCGGCCAGGATCGGCTCGATGATGCTTTCGAGCACCTCGCGGTAGAGGTTGTCCTTGGACTTGAAGTAGTAGTAGACGTTGGGCTTGGGCAGCCCGGCCTTGGCGGCGATGTCGCTGGTTTTGGTCGCGGCGAAGCCTTTGTCGGCGAACTCCTCGCTCGCCGCCCGCAGGATCTTTTCTTTATTGCGCTCGCGAATGGTGCTCATAAACCCAGTGATTCCTTGCCATGACAGGCGGTTGCGCATGGTAGCACCGGCCATCTGCGGGCCTCAACAATGTGCCCGTAAAGCGTTGCGCCGCGCTATGCTCGTCGCATCCCTCTCTTATGGAAGCCCGATTCATGGCAGGAAGCAGCTTGTTGGTGTTGATCGACGATATCGCCGCGGTACTCGATGACGTAGCCCTGATGACAAAAATGGCGGCGAAGAAGACCGCCGGCGTGCTCGGCGATGACCTGGCGCTCAATGCCCAGCAGGTCTCCGGGGTGCGCGCCGAGCGGGAAATTCCCGTGGTGTGGGCGGTGGCGAAAGGTTCGTTCGTCAACAAGTTGATCCTGGTGCCGGCCGCCTTGCTGATCAGTGCATTCGCACCGTGGGCGGTGACGCCGCTGCTGATGCTCGGCGGTGCCTACCTGTGCTTCGAAGGTTTCGAGAAGCTGGCGCATAAATTCCTCCACAGCAAGGCCGACGATCACGCTGAACATGCGCAGTTGGTCGAGGCCGTCTCGGACCCGGCAACCGACTTGGTGGCCTTCGAAAAGGACAAGATCAAAGGTGCCATCCGTACCGACTTCATCCTCTCCGCCGAAATCATCGCCATCACCCTCGGTACCGTGGCCGATGCGCCCTTGATGCAGCAGGTGATTGTGCTGTCCGGCATTGCCATCGTCATGACCGTGGGTGTCTACGGGCTGGTGGCCGGTATCGTCAAGCTGGATGACCTAGGCCTGTGGCTCACCCAGAAGCCTGGCCAGGCGGCGCGCAGCATCGGCGGCGCCATCCTGCGTGCGGCGCCGTACATGATGAAGAGCCTGTCGGTGATTGGTACGGCGGCGATGTTCCTGGTGGGCGGCGGGATTCTCACCCACGGCGTGCCGGTGGTGCATCACTGGATCGAGACGGTCAGCCAGGGCGCAGGCGGGGTGGCGTGGTTGGTGCCGACGCTGCTGAATGGCGTGGCGGGGATCATTGCCGGGGCGGTGGTGTTGGCGGTGGTCAGCGGGGTGGGCAAGCTCTGGAAAACGGCTAAGGCTTGATCGCGCGACAATAAAAAAGGCCATTCAATCGAATGGCCTTTTTTGTGGGCGTTTACTCGGCAATCTGCAGCTTTCGCGATTCCGTATAGATGTAGCGCACCTTCTCATACTCGAACGGCGAGTTCATCTGGCCATACCGGAAGCTGGTCTGATAACGCTTGTCCACCGCGCGCAATGCCCAGATTTCCGGGTGGTTGGAGCTGACTTCGGACACGTTGAGGAAGTTGATCTGGGTTTCGGCACCGTAGTCGACGATCAGGCCGGTGGTGTCGCGCAGGTTCGATGGGCCGAAGATCGGCAGCACCACATACGCGCCGCCGGGTACGCCGTAGAAGCCCAGGGTCTGGCCAAAGTCTTCGCTCTGGCGCGGCAGGCCCATGGCGGTCGCCGGGTCCCACAGGCCGGCGATGCCGATAGTGGTGTTGACCAACAGGCGGCCGGTGGTTTCCAGGGAGCGATGCCCCTTGAGTTGCAGCAGGCTGTTCAACAGGTTGGGCACGTCGCCCAGGTTGTTGAAGAAGTTGCTCACGCCGGTGCGCAGGAAACTCGGGGTGACGTAGCGGTAGCCGTCGACCACCGGCAGGAACACCCATTGGTCGAAGCGGTAGTTGAAGTGGTACACGCGACGGTTCCACGATTCCAGCGGGTCATACACGTTGAGTGCGGTGAGCGATGAGCGCTCGAACTCACGCTGGTCCAGCCCTGGGTTGAACTTGAGCTTGGTCAGCGGCTCCTTGAAACCGTCGGCGCCGACATTGACCGGCTCGTGGGCCTTGCTGTTGTCGGCATTGGCCACGCCTGCGCACATCAGGGCGGCAAGCAGCAGAAGATATTTAGCCACGGAAGAACTCCAGCATAGCGTCGGCGTTGACGCGGTAATTGAGGTTGCCGCAATGGCCGCCCAGCGGGTAGACGGTCAAGCGATCGCCGAAGGTTTTACGCAGGAAACCGAGGTCGCCCGGGCCGAGGATCACGTCGTCGGCGTTATGCATCACGGCGATTTTCGGGCTGGTGTGCAGGTAGTCCTTGAGGGCGTACAGGCTGACCTGGTCGATCAGTTGCAGCAGGCTGCCGCCGTCGGAGCGGGCGCGCCACATTGGGATCACTTGTTCGGTGAGGTAGCAGTCGAAGTCGCACTGCAGTGCACGCTTGAGGAACGGCGTGAGGCTGGTGCCTTCGGTGATCGGGTATTTCGGAGGGATGATCAGGCCACGGCGGTTGATCAAGTCCGAGGTAAAGGCGATGTCGGCCGCCGAGAAGCGGAACGAGGTGCCGATCAGCATGGCCATCTGTTCGTTGGTCAGGTGCTGCTTGGATTGCTGGAAGTCGTAGAGCAGGGCGTCGTTCAGGTCGATATAGCCCTTTTGCTGGAAGTAGCGGGTCAGCTTGTTCAGCACCAGCTCATAGAAGGTGGTGGTGTTGTTGATGCCTTTCACCTCGGTCTGCACCAGCTTGTCGAGGTTGGTGATCGAGGTGTAGAGGTTGACCGGCGGGTTAAGCAACAAGACTTTCTTGAAGTTGAAGCTGCGGCGCGTCTCGTCGAGCTTGCTGACGAACGCTGCATCTAGGGCACCGAGGCTGTAGCCGGTGAGGTAGAAGTCAGTCACTGGCAACGAAGCGTTTTGCGCGCGCACGGCTTGCATCACGCGGTACATGTCTTCGGCGTCTTCCTGGGTGATTCCCGGGGTGGCAAAACGCGAGGCGGCGCTGATGAAGTCGAAGCTGGTGGGCGACGACAGTTGCACCACGTGGTAGCCGGCCTGGTAATACAGCTTTTTCAGGTATTCGTTGATGCTGCTGTCGAAGCGCGCACCGGTGCCCGCGATCAGAAAGATCAGCGGCGCGGCGCGGTCCTGCTTGGCGATGCGGTAGGTGAGTTTCTTCACCGCCCAGAAGTTGTCCGGCAGGCTGAATTCGCGCTCGGGGCGCATGTTCAGGGTGTAATCGGACTGATTGATCTCGTCGTCGCTCGGCAATTTCGGCCGAAGGTCAGGCGGCGTGGTGGCGATGGTGGCTTCAAACGGGTTGGTCAAAGGGTAGCCATAGCTGGCTTGGTCAATGTCGACGGCCAGTGCTGACGCACTCAGAAAAAGGCTGCCCAGCAAGGCAGCACAGCGCAAGGAACGGAGCATGACTTAATCCCTAGGAGGAAACGTGCTTAATGAAGTTCGCAGGCTATGACCGCCGTCCAGTCGCCGAAGTGCCATCACGCGGCACGAAATGCCGGAAAAAAACGTCGGAATCGGGGTAATAGTAGCCAGACGATACACTTTGCCACGCTTTGGTGAACACTAATTGTGTGTATGCGCCTTGCTAACGGCTGCCGGGGCATTAAGCTGAGCGCCGTTTTTGCCTATCGGAGTACCCCATGTCCCGTCGTTTGCCGCTGATTTTGCTGCTTATTGCACTGCCGCTGTGGCTGGCCGCCAGTTACGGTGCGCGCTATGGCTTTATGGAAGATGGCCAGTGGGTGGGCCTCTGCGCGGACGAGGCGAGCCGCTGGGAATGCCAGCTGCGTTCGAACCTAGGGTTGATGATCCACTTCAAGGTGTTGGGCTGGACGGCGTTGATCACGTCGGTGCTGGCGTTTTTCGTGCCGGGTCGTGCGGGGTGGGGCTTGGCGGTGCTGGGGATGGTGTTCGGGCTGCCGGCACTGGCGTTGTACAACACCACGTTTGCGGTGTTTGCCGTGGTGATTGCGGGGTTGCGCTTGGTCAGGAAGCCCCGCGTTGCTTGATGGGGCCCGATAGCGATGTTAAATCTTGCGTACCCGCAAGCAGCGCCACAAGGCTGCCGTCATGAGCAGGCTCACTACCGCCCAGCCCCAAGCCTGCTGGTTCAACAACCCTTCACGGTACAACTGCGGCGCAATGCCCGCACCGATGATAAAGGCCAGCAGCGCGATCTCCCGACGCGGTCCCGTCACCGGACGTATCACGTACACCAGGGCCGGCAACACCAGCGCCGCGCTCGGGAAGCTGCGGTAGCGCGGGTCGAACACCAATGCCAGCATCATTACCGCTCCGGCAAACCCGGCAATCGCCACCAGCCAGCCTGCGCGTTGCTCCAGCCAGTTGAACGCCCGCTCACGCCAACCTTCCTGTGCACTCAAGGCCAAGGCCGCATGGGCCAGCACCAGCAGGTTCAACACCAGCAGCAACCCAGCCCACACCCATTCATCATTGAAGCGCGCCGTCACGCGGGTCAGCTCGGCCCAGGTGCCAATGGAACAGGCCGCCACCGCACCCAGCAGTGGCAGGGCAATCGCCGCGCGGGTAGTGCGTACACGTCCGCCCAACACCAAGGTGCCCAATAGGATGATGCCTCCTACGCCCAGCCATAGCGGCCAGTACGGCACGTTGGTTACCGGCCCGGCGAGGATGCCCTTGTCCTGGCGATCAGCATCGAACAGGCCCCAGTAACCACCTACGGCGCCTTCACTGGCCCGCTTCCACGGCTGGTCAAAGGCTTCGATCAGGTTGTAACGCCAGCCATTGGCCTCGGCCATGGCCACGAAGCCGCGCATGAACTTGGCCTCGTTGACCCGGCTCGGCACGGCGGTTTCGCGCTGGCGGCCTTCGCTTGGCCAGCCGGTTTCACCGATCAGGATGTCCTTGGGGGCGAACTTGTCGCCGAAGGTCTGGCGCACATCGCCCACGTGTTTGAGAGCCTGGTCGATGCCCGACGGATCATCTTCCCAGTACGGCAACAAGTGGATGGTAAGGAAATCCACCGCCGGGGCGATTTCGGGGTGTTGCAGCCAAAACTCCCACACGTCCGCGTAGGTTACTGGCTGTTTGATCTGGCTTTTGACCGTCTGGATCAGCTTCACCAACTGCGTGGCGGTGACTTCCTTGCGCAGCAGCGCTTCGTTGCCGACGATCACCGAGGTCACCACCTCCGGATGAGCATTCGCCGACGCGATCAGTTCGTTGATTTCCTTTTCGGTCGCGACCGGATCACTGCTCACCCAGGCCCCGGCCATCACCTTCAGCCCGTGCTTGCGCGCCATGTCCGGCAAGGCTTCCAGGCCGGTCATAGAGTAAGTGCGAATGCACTCGAAGCGCGTGGCCAGCAGGGCGAGATCAGCGTCCATGCGCTCCGGACGCAGCGTGAATGGCTGGTCGAACGGCGATTGGTCTTTATCGAATGGGGTGTAGGACGCGCACTGCATCTTGTGCGTGGCGCTGGCGACGTCGGGCAGCACCACGGGCCGGCCGAGGCCATACCAGTAAGCGAACAGGGCCAGCAGGCCGAGGATCAAGGCGAAGCAATAGGGCAGGGCAGGGAAGCGGGCAGTCGCGGGCATGGTCGGCTTATCTGGAAGAGCAAAGGCGCGCATCTTACCCGGATTTGGCCCGACCCAGTGTGGCTGCATAATTTTGACATGCAAAGTTCGGGCGGGATTTTGGCGTCAAGTCCTACAAAGCATCCTACTGGCGATGTGATGTCGTTCCTTGCTTGTAGGATGTCGCTGACAGAGCAGGTCCAACACCCGAGCAGGTTGATGATCGAAGTGTCAGTACTCCGCTGACGGCGCACTACCGTGATCGATGCGCGTGAAGGGGGCGCGGTGCACCACATAACAACAGGTTGACGTCGCTCGGCATCCGCCGGGCGCAGCACTTTCGGGGAAGTACTATGAAGATGCGACGACTCTTGGGCGCAGCTGCCACTCTGGTAGTTGCGATGAGCTCCACACTGGCCAGCGCCGACAGCAAGACCCTGAGCATCGGCTATGTGGACGGCTGGTCCGACAGCGTGGCTACCACCCACGTGGCGGCAGAAGTGATCAAGGCCAAGCTCGGTTATGACGTGAAACTGCAAGCCGTCGCCACCGGGATCATGTGGCAGGGCGTTGCCACCGGCAAGCTCGACGCCATGCTCTCGGCCTGGCTGCCGGTCACCCACGGTGAGTACTGGGCCAAGAACAAGGACAAGGTGGTCGACTACGGCCCCAACTTCAAGGACGCGAAGATCGGCCTGATCGTACCGGAGTACGTCAAGGCCAAGTCCATCGAAGATCTCAAGACCGACACCACCTTCAAGAACAAGATCGTCGGCATCGACGCAGGTTCTGGCGTGATGCTCAAGACCGACGAAGCTATCAAGCAGTACGGCCTCGATTACAAGCTGCAAGCCAGCTCGGGCGCGGCGATGATCGCCGAGCTGACCCGTGCCGAAGACAAACAGGAATCCATTGCGGTCACCGGTTGGGTGCCACACTGGATGTTCGCCAAGTGGAAACTGCGTTTCCTGGACGATCCAAAAGGGATTTATGGTGCTGCTGAAACCGTCAACAGCATCGGCAGCAAGGGCCTGGAGAAGAAAGCGCCGGAAGTCGCGGCCTTCCTGAAGAAATTCCAATGGGCCTCCAAGGATGAAATCGGCGAAGTCATGCTCGCTATCCAAGAGGGCGCCAAGCCCGATGCCGCCGCCAAGGATTGGGTCGCCAAGCACCCTGAGCGTGTCGCCGAGTGGACCGGTAAATAACACTACAGCTACATCCCTTGTGGGAGGGGGCTTGCCCCCGATGGCGGTCTGTCAGCTATAGATGTGCTGGCTGACACACTGCTATCGGGGGCAAGCCCCCTCCCACAATTGTTTTGCATCCCGCAAATCCTCCAGCGGCCTCAGAATCCCTCGCTACACTCGATCTAATACTAAGGTCGTCTGGAACCTCTACGGCAGCCGCTTACAGTGGATACGTTCCAATAATAAAAAAGCTGTGCTGCGAGGATAAAAACAATGAACGACAGCATTTACCTCTCGATTCAAAACAGCCCGCGTTTCAAGGAGCTGGTGAGAAAAAGGGAAAGGTTCGCCTGGATTCTCTCGGCGATCATGCTAGGGCTTTACTCCGCTTTCATCCTGTTGATCGCCTACGGGCCACAAGTACTGGGGGCCAAGATCAGCCCCGGCTCGTCGATTACCTGGGGCATTCCCCTGGGCGTCGGGCTGATTGTGTCCGCCTTCATCCTGACCGGCATCTACGTGCGCCGGGCCAATGGCGAGTTTGACGACCTGAACAATGCGATTCTCAAGGAGGCTGCGCAATGATCCGGCGTCTACTGGCAATATTCGGCGCTTCGCTCTTTGCCCCGGCCGTTTGGGCGGCGGATGCATTGACCGGTGAAGTGCACAAGCAACCCCTGAACGTTTCGGCCATCGTGATGTTCGTCGCGTTTGTCGGCGCGACCCTGTGCATCACCTACTGGGCCTCCAAGCGCAACAAATCGGCGGCCGACTACTATGCAGCCGGCGGCAAGATCACCGGTTTCCAGAACGGCCTGGCGATTGCCGGTGACTACATGTCGGCGGCGTCCTTCCTGGGGATTTCCGCGCTGGTCTACACCTCTGGTTATGACGGCCTGATCTACTCGATCGGCTTCCTGGTGGGCTGGCCGATCATTCTGTTCCTGATCGCCGAGCGCCTGCGTAACCTGGGCAAGTACACCTTTGCCGACGTGGCGTCCTATCGCCTGGGCCAGACTCAGATTCGCAGCCTGTCGGCCTGCGGCTCGCTGGTGGTGGTGGCGTTCTACCTGATCGCGCAGATGGTCGGTGCGGGCAAGCTGATTCAGCTGCTGTTCGGCCTGGACTACCACGTTGCGGTGATCCTGGTCGGTATCTTGATGGTGATGTATGTACTGTTCGGCGGCATGCTGGCGACCACCTGGGTACAGATCATCAAGGCAGTGTTGCTGCTGTCCGGTGCCTCGTTCATGGCACTGATGGTGATGAAGCACGTCAACTTCGACTTCAATGCCCTGTTCTCCGAGGCGATCAAGGTTCACCCTAAAGGTGAGGCGATCATGAGCCCCGGCGGCTTGGTGAAAGACCCGATTTCCGCGTTCTCCCTCGGGCTTGCGCTGATGTTCGGTACGGCTGGCCTGCCACACATCCTGATGCGCTTCTTTACCGTCAGCGACGCTAAAGAAGCGCGTAAGAGCGTGTTCTATGCCACCGGTTTCATCGGTTACTTCTACATCCTGACCTTCATCATCGGCTTTGGCGCGATCCTGCTGGTCAGCACCAACCCGGCGTTCAAGGATGCGGCAGGCGCCTTGCTGGGCGGCAACAACATGGCGGCGGTGCACCTGGCCAACGCGGTGGGTGGCAGTATCTTCCTGGGCTTCATCTCGGCCGTGGCCTTCGCCACCATCCTTGCGGTGGTTGCCGGCTTGACCCTGGCCGGTGCGTCGGCGGTGTCCCATGACCTGTACGCCAGCGTGATCAAGAAAGGCAAGGCCAACGACAAGGATGAGATTCGCGTTTCGAAAATCACCACCGTTGCCTTGGGCGTCCTTGCGATTGGCCTGGGTATCCTGTTCGAAAGCCAGAACATCGCGTTCATGGTTGGCCTGGCGTTCTCCATTGCCGCCAGCTGTAACTTCCCGGTGCTGCTGCTTTCCATGTACTGGAAAAACCTCACCACCCGTGGCGCGATGATTGGCGGCTGGCTGGGCTTGATCAGTGCCGTTGGCCTGATGGTGCTGGGCCCGACCATCTGGGTCTCGATCCTGCACCATGAAAAAGCCATCTTCCCTTATGAGTACCCGGCGCTGTTCTCGATGATCATCGCGTTCGTCGGCATCTGGTTCTTCTCCATCACCGACAAGTCGGCGGCGGCAGAGAAAGAGCGTGCGCTGTACTTCCCGCAGTTTGTGCGTTCGCAAACTGGCCTGGGGTCGAGTGGGGCGGTTTCTCACTAAGGTTGTAGCTGGACAGGAAAATACCCCGGTCGAAAGGCCGGGGTATTTTTTTGTCTATAAATTAGGGATTGATCTGACAAAACTGTTTCTCAAATCCTGCACAAATAAAAACGGCCTCCACTAAGGGAGGCCGTTTTCAGTGCAACTAAGCGATGCTTACTTGCGATCTTCCAGCTGGGTGATGTCGCGCGACTCGTAGCCGGTGTACAACTGGCGCGGGCGGCCAATCTTGTACGGGCTGGAGAGCATTTCTTTCCAGTGGGAGATCCAGCCCACGGTCCGCGCCAGGGCGAAGATCACGGTGAACATGCTGGTTGGAATGCCGATCGCCTTGAGGATGATCCCCGAGTAGAAGTCGACGTTCGGGTACAGCGAGCGTTCGATGAAGTACGGGTCGGTCAAAGCGATCTCTTCCAGGCGCATGGCCAGTTCGAGTTGCGGATCGTTCTTGATGCCCAGTTCCTTCAACACTTCGTCGCAGGTCTGCTTCATGACGGTAGCGCGTGGGTCGCGGTTCTTGTAGACCCGGTGACCGAAGCCCATCAACTTGAACGGATCGTTCTTGTCCTTGGCCTTGGCGATGAACTTGTCGATGTTCGAGACATCGCCGATTTCATCGAGCATGGTCAGTACGGCTTCGTTCGCACCGCCGTGGGCAGGGCCCCAGAGTGCGGCGATACCGGCGGCGATACAGGCGAACGGGTTGGCACCCGAAGAACCTGCCAGGCGCACGGTAGAGGTGGAAGCGTTCTGCTCGTGGTCGGCGTGGAGGATGAAGATCCGGTCCATGGCCTTGGCAAGCGTCGGGCTGATCGGTTTGATCTCGCACGGCGTGTTGAACATCATGTGCAGGAAGTTTTCCGCGTACGTCAGGTCGTTGCGCGGGTACATCATGGGTTGGCCCATGGAGTACTTGTAAACCATTGCGGCCAGGGTCGGCATCTTGGCAACCAGGCGGATCGCGGAGATTTCGCGATGCTGCGGGTTATTGATGTCGAGGGAGTCGTGATAGAAGGCCGACAGGGCGCCGACCACGCCGCACATGACGGCCATCGGGTGGGCGTCGCGACGGAAGCCGTTGAAGAAGGTCTTCAACTGCTCGTGAACCATGGTGTGGTTCTTCACGGTGCTGACGAACTGGGCTTTCTGCTCGGCTGTTGGCAGCTCGCCATTTAGCAGCAGGTAGCAGGTTTCGAGGTAGTCCGATTTCTCAGCCAGTTGCTCGATCGGGTAGCCGCGATGCAGCAAAATGCCATTATCACCGTCGATGTAGGTGATCTTCGACTCGCAAGAGGCGGTCGACATGAAGCCTGGGTCGAATGTGAAACGGCCCGTGGCCGTCAGGCCCCGTACGTCGATAACATCGGGACCAACGGTGCCGGTTAAAATGGGCAGCTCGACGGGGGCTGCGCCCTCGATGATCAACTGCGCTTTTTTGTCAGCCATGTGGCCTCCTATTTATGCTTCAAATCATCAGACAGACCCCCCACGCAGGGCCCGCACCACTATATTGATATAAATCCAGATGTCAATTTGCCTAAAGTCTTGCAGCAGAAGGCTTTAACCGTACTTTTTCCTCGAAATTGCCTGCCATTTACGCCTTTTATTCCCCCAGCGCAATCCGCTATTAGGGTGAGGAGTGCGCGTTGTCATTAGTAACCTAACTGTCTATACTCGGCCACCGACCGCCAAGGGCTTTTGGGCTTGCTTTCATTGGGGGTCGCACTCCCTGGGTGGTGCTTACCTGACCAGTGCACTCCCCAACAACTTTGCCCTGATTGTTAGGGGCTCTTCAGTGTGAAAAAAAGCCGTGAATAGCCAACGACCTGTAAACCTAGACCTAAGGACCATCAAACTCCCCATCACCGGCGTTACGTCGTTCCTGCACCGTGTTTCCGGCATCATCCTGTTCCTGGGCTTGGGCATCATGCTTTATGCATTGAGCAAATCCCTGGGTTCCGAGGAAGGATACGCCGAGGTGAAGGCATGCTTGACCAGCCCGCTGGCCAAGTTCGTAGCATGGGGCCTCCTGTCTTCTCTTCTGTATCACCTGGTAGCCGGTGTGCGCCACTTGATCATGGACATGGGCATCGGTGAGACGCTGGAAGGCGGCCGCCTGGGCTCGAAAATCATCATCGCCATTTCCGTGGTGCTGATCGTTCTGGCAGGAGTTTGGATATGGTAACCAGCGTTACGAACCTTTCGCGTTCGGGCCTCTATGACTGGATGGCACAGCGTGTGTCTGCGGTCGTTCTCGCGGCTTATTTCATTTTCCTGATCGGATACCTCGTCGCAAACCCGGGCATCGGCTATGAGCAATGGCACGGCCTGTTTTCCCATAATGCGATGCGAATCTTCAGTCTGCTGGCCCTTGTTGCCCTGGGCGCACACGCCTGGGTAGGCATGTGGACCATCGCGACCGACTACCTGACGCCGATGGCGCTGGGCAAGTCCGCGACTGCAGTACGTTTCCTCTTCCAGGCAGTATGCGGCGTCGCGATGTTCGCTTACTTCGTCTGGGGTGTGCAGATTCTTTGGGGTATCTGATTCATGGCTAACATTCCAACTATTTCATTCGACGCCATCATTATTGGTGGCGGCGGTGCTGGCATGCGCGCTGCGCTGCAGCTGGCCCAGGGCGGTCACAAGACTGCCGTGATCACCAAGGTGTTCCCGACCCGTTCCCACACCGTATCGGCCCAGGGTGGCATCACCTGCGCCATCGCCTCCGCCGACCCGAACGATGACTGGCGCTGGCACATGTACGATACCGTCAAGGGTTCCGACTACATCGGTGACCAGGACGCGATCGAATACATGTGTCAGGAAGGCCCTGCTGCGGTGTTCGAGCTGGACCACATGGGTCTGCCGTTCTCCCGTACCGAGCAAGGCCGTATCTACCAGCGTCCATTCGGCGGCCAGTCGAAGGATTACGGTAAAGGCGGGCAGGCTGCCCGTACCTGCGCCGCTTCCGACCGTACCGGTCACGCGCTGTTGCACACCCTTTATCAGGGCAACCTGAAAGCCGGTACCACGTTCCTGAACGAGTACTACGCTGTCGACCTGGTGAAGAACGCACAAGGCGAGTTCGTCGGTGTAATCGCCATCTGCATCGAAACCGGTGAAACCACCTACATCCGCGCCAAGGCTACCGTGCTGGCGACCGGCGGTGCAGGCCGTATCTATGCGTCGACCACCAATGCCCTGATCAACACCGGTGACGGCGTCGGCATGGCACTGCGTGCTGGCGTACCGGTGCAAGACATCGAAATGTGGCAGTTCCACCCGACCGGTATCGCCGGCGCTGGTGTACTGGTTACAGAAGGTTGCCGTGGTGAAGGTGGTTACCTGATCAACAAGCACGGCGAGCGTTTCATGGAGCGTTATGCTCCGAACGCGAAAGACCTGGCGGGTCGTGACGTTGTGGCTCGTTCGATGGTTAAAGAGATCATCGCCGGTAACGGCTGTGGCCCGAATGGCGATCACGTACTGCTGAAGCTCGATCACTTGGGCGAAGAAGTACTGCACAGCCGTCTGCCAGGTATCTGTGAGCTGTCCAAGACCTTTGCTCACGTTGACCCGGTGGTTGCTCCGGTGCCGGTTGTTCCGACTTGCCACTACATGATGGGCGGCGTGCCGACCAACATTCATGGCCAGGCGATCACCCAGAACGCCGCAGGCGAGGACGAGATCATCCACGGTCTGTTCGCTGTAGGCGAAGTGGCGTGCGTATCGGTTCACGGCGCCAACCGCCTGGGCGGCAACTCGCTGCTCGACCTGGTGGTCTTCGGCCGTGCTGCTGGCCTGCACCTGGAAAAGGCGCTGACCGACGGTATCGAATACGACGACGCTACCGACGCCAACATCGAGGCCGCCCTGGCGCGCCTGAACGCTCTGAACGAGCGCACTGATGGCGAAGACGTGGCAACTCTGCGTCGCGAGCTGCAAAGCTGCATGCAGAACTACTTCGGTGTATTCCGTACCGGCGAATACATGCAGAAGGGTATCGCCCAGCTGGCTGACCTGCGCAAGCGCATCGCCAACGTCAAGATCAACGATAAGAGCCAGGCGTTCAACACCGCTCGTATCGAAGCCCTTGAACTGCAAAACCTGCTGGAAGTGGCCGAAGCGACTGCAATCGCCGCCGAGGTTCGTAAGGAATCTCGTGGTGCCCACGCCCGTGAAGACTTTGAAGATCGCGACGACGAAAACTGGTTGTGCCACACCCTGTACTTCCCGGGTGACAAGCGCGTGACCAAGCGTGCCGTGAACTTCTCGCCGAAGACGGTTCCGACGTTTGAACCGAAGATTCGGACTTACTAAGGGTGGCTGCCATGTTGAAAGTCAGTGTTTATCGCTACAACCCTGATCAGGACGCTGCGCCGTTCATGCAGGAATTCCAGGTCGATACCGGTGGTAAAGACCTGATGGTGCTGGATGTATTGGCACTGATCAAAGAGCAGGACGAAGGTTTCTCCTATCGTCGCTCTTGCCGTGAAGGTGTGTGCGGTTCCGACGGCATGAACATCAACGGCAAAAACGGCCTGGCGTGCATCACGCCGCTGTCCGCCGTGGTCAAAGGCAACAAGCTGATCGTTCGTCCACTGCCAGGTTTGCCGGTTATCCGTGACCTGGTCGTCGATATGAGCATCTTCTACAAGCAATACGAGAAAGTTAAGCCGTTCCTGCAGAACGACACGCCGGCTCCGGCCATCGAGCGTCTGCAGTCCCCGGAAGAGCGCGAGAAGCTCGACGGTCTGTACGAGTGCATCCTGTGCGCTTGCTGCTCGACTTCGTGCCCGTCCTTCTGGTGGAACCCGGACAAGTTCCTGGGCCCTGCTGCCCTGCTGCAAGCGTACCGCTTCCTGGCAGACAGCCGTGATACCAAGACGTCCGAGCGTTTGGCTTCGCTGGATGACCCGTTCAGCGTATTCCGCTGCCGCGGGATCATGAACTGCGTCAACGTATGTCCCAAAGGCCTGAACCCGACTAAGGCCATTGGTCACATCCGTAACATGCTGCTGCAGAGCGGCGTGTAACTGACGTTGTAGTAAAAGCAGGACCGTTGTGCCCGTAAATGCTACGGCGCAGGCTTCAACCGGCGCCGTAGTTTTAACTTGAGCAGCGACTTACAAAGCCGCGGCTCTTATTTTGAAGAAATGAGACAAGCAGGGGCATTCGGGTTGGTACCCGAACTATCAGCGTGATCCTAAGTGGCTTGTTTTGGTCGCTGCACTTGGCCTTTTGCAAGCAAACTCGGTGTTTTCGCCGGTGGTGTCCCCAAATCGAGGGTGACCAAGCATGCAAGAAAGCGTGATGCAGCGCATGTGGAACAGCGGCTATCTTTCAGGTGGTAACGCTGCCTATGTGGAAGAGCTTTATGAGCTCTACCTGCACGACCCTAACGCTGTGCCAGAAGAATGGCGCACCAAATTTCAGACGTTGTCTTCAGACGGCAACGCTGCCACCGATGTATCGCACGCAACGATTCGCGATCAATTTGTGCTGCTGGCAAAGAACCAGCGCCGCGCCCAACCGGTTTCCGCCGGGAGCGTGAGCAGTGAGCACGAGAAGAAGCAAGTTGAAGTATTGCGACTGATCCAGGCCTACCGGATGCGCGGCCACCAGGCGGCCCAGCTTGACCCGCTGGGGCTCTGGAAGCGTCCTGCACCTGCTGACCTGTCGATCAATCATTACGGCTTGACCAATGCCGATCTTGATACGACCTTCCGTGCCGGCGACCTGTTCATCGGCAAAGAGGAAGCGAGCCTACGCGAAATTCACGAAGCGTTGCAGCAGACATATTGCCGCACCATCGGCGCTGAGTTCACGCACATCACCGATTCCGAGCAACGCCACTGGTTCCAGCATCGCCTGGAAGGTGTGCGTGGTCGTCCGGTATTGTCCGCTGACGTACGCAGCCACCTGCTTGAGCGCGTAACCGCTGCCGAAGGCCTGGAAAAATACCTGGGTACCAAATACCCGGGCACCAAGCGTTTCGGCCTGGAAGGCGGCGAAAGCCTGATCCCGATGCTCGACGAGCTGATCCAGCGTTCCGGTTCCTACGGCACCAAGGAAATCGTGATCGGCATGGCCCACCGTGGTCGCCTGAACGTGTTGGTCAACACCTTCGGCAAGAACCCGCGTGAGCTGTTCGACGAATTCGAAGGCAAGAAGAAGGTCGAGTTGGGTTCCGGTGACGTTAAATACCACCAGGGCTTCTCGTCCAACGTGATGACCACCGGCGGTGAAGTTCACCTGGCCATGGCCTTCAACCCATCCCATCTGGAAATCGTTTCTCCGGTGGTCGAGGGTTCGGTCCGTGCTCGCCAGGATCGTCGTAACGACACCACCGGTGAAAAAGTTCTGCCAATTTCCATCCACGGTGACGCGGCATTCGCCGGTCAAGGCGTGGTCCTGGAAACGTTCCAGATGTCGCAGACACGCGGCTTCAAGACTGGCGGTACGGTTCACATCGTCATCAACAACCAGGTCGGTTTCACCATCAGCAACCCGCTGGACGCGCGCTCCACCGAGTACGCGACCGACGTTGCCAAGATGATCCAGGCGCCGATCCTCCATGTGAATGGTGATGATCCGGAAGCTGTGTTGTTCGTGACCCAGTTGGCCATTGACTACCGCATGCAGTTCAAGCGTGACGTCGTGATCGACCTGGTCTGCTACCGCCGTCGCGGTCACAACGAAGCTGACGAACCAAGCGGCACCCAGCCGTTGATGTACCAGCAAATCACCAAGCAGCGCACCACCCGTGAGCTGTACGCCGAAAGCCTGACCAAGGCCGGTGTGGTTGACGATGCGCGTGTTCAGGCCAAGGTCGATGAATACCGCAACGCGCTGGACAATGGTCTGCACGTAGTGAAAAGCCTGGTTAAAGAGCCGAACAAAGAGCTGTTCGTGGACTGGCGTCCGTACCTGGGCCACGCCTGGACTGCGCGTCACGACACCTCGTTCGATCTGAAAACCCTGCAGGAATTGTCCGCCAAGCTGTTGGAAATTCCAGAAGGCTTCGTGGTTCAGCGCCAAGTGGCGAAGATTTACGAAGACCGTCAGAAGATGCAAGCCGGCGGCCTGCCGATCAACTGGGGTTACGCCGAAACCATGGCGTACGCGACCCTGGCGTTCGAAGGTCACCCAATCCGCATGACCGGCCAGGACATCGGCCGTGGTACGTTCTCGCACCGTCACGCGGTATTGCACAACCAGAAAGACGCGGGCACCTACATCCCGTTGCAGAACCTGTACGAAGGCCAGCCACGTTTCGATCTGTACGATTCGTTCCTGTCCGAAGAAGCGGTTCTGGCGTTCGAATACGGTTACTCGACCACCACGCCAAACGCGCTGGTGATCTGGGAAGCCCAGTTCGGCGACTTCGCCAACGGCGCCCAAGTGGTAATCGACCAGTTCATCACCAGCGGCGAGCACAAGTGGGGTCGCCTGTGCGGTCTGACCATGCTGCTGCCACACGGTTATGAAGGTCAGGGTCCTGAGCACTCCTCGGCCCGTCTGGAGCGTTACCTGCAGCTGTGCGCCGAGCACAACATCCAGGTGTGCGTGCCGACTACCCCGGCCCAGATCTACCACTTGCTGCGTCGCCAGGTGATCCGCCCGCTGCGCAAGCCGCTGGTAGTGCTGACACCGAAGTCGCTGTTGCGTCATAAATTGGCCATCTCGACCCTGGAAGATCTGGCTGATGGTTCGTTCCAGACCGTTATTCCAGAAATCGACGCGCTGGACGCAGCCAAGGTGACTCGCCTGGTCCTGTGCAGCGGCAAGGTCTACTACGACCTGCTGGAAAAACGTCGTGCCGAAGGCCGCGAAGACATCGCCATCGTGCGTATCGAGCAGCTTTACCCGTTCCCGGAAGACGACCTGATGGAGGCCATCGCGCCTTACACCAACCTCACCAACGTGGTGTGGTGCCAGGAAGAACCGATGAACCAGGGCGCGTGGTACAGCAGCCAGCATCACCTGCGTCGCAGCATGGGTAACCACAACAAGGCGCTGAACCTGGAGTACGCCGGTCGCGATGCTTCTGCTGCACCTGCATGTGGTTATGCGTCGATGCACGCCGAGCAGCAGGAAAAACTGCTGCAAGATGCTTTTACTGTTTAACGCCTTCGCGCTGACTGAAACCGAATTTTAAGGACACACAGATAATGGCTATCGAAATCAAAGCCCCGTCATTCCCGGAATCGGTTGCCGATGGCACCGTTGCCACTTGGCACAAGAAACCAGGCGACGCTGTAAAGCGTGACGACCTGATCGTTGACATCGAGACCGACAAAGTCGTGCTGGAAGTATTGGCCGAAGCTGACGGCGTGCTGGGCGCAATCGTTGCCGAAGAAGGCGCTACCGTTCTGTCGAACCAGGTACTGGGCTCGATCGAAGAGGGCGGCGCTGCTGCCGCTGCTCCTGCTGCTGCACCGGCAGCCGCCGCTGCTCCTGCCGCCGCTCCGGCTGCTGGCGCTGAAGACCCGATCGCTGCACCGGCTGCCCGTCAGTTGGCTGAAGAGAACGGCATCAACCTGGCGTCCGTCAAAGGCACCGGCAAAGACGGTCGCATCACCAAGGAAGACGTGGTTGCTGCTGTTGAAGCCAAGAAAAACGCTCCAGCTGCCGCACCTGCCAAGGCTGCTGCCCCGGCCGCCGCTGCTCCTGTGTTCGCCGCTGGCGACCGCACCGAGAAGCGCGTTCCGATGACTCGTGTACGTGCCACCGTGGCCAAGCGTCTGGTTGAAGCCCAGTCGAACATGGCGATGCTGACCACCTTCAACGAAGTCGACATGACCGAAGTCATGGCCCTGCGTTCGAAGTACAAGGATCTGTTCGAGAAGTCCCACAACGGCGTGCGCCTGGGCTTCATGTCCTTCTTCGTTAAAGCGGCCACCGAAGCGCTGAAACGCTTCCCGGCAGTCAACGCTTCCATCGACGGCAACGACATCGTTTACCATGGCTACGCCGACGTCGGCGTTGCCGTGTCCAGCGACCGTGGCCTGGTGGTTCCAGTACTGCGTAACGCCGAACTGATGAGCCTGGCTGAAATCGAAGGCGGCATCGCCACCTTCGGCAAGAAAGCCCGTGACGGCAAGCTGACCATCGACGAGATGACCGGCGGTACCTTCACCATCACCAACGGTGGTACCTTCGGTTCGATGATGTCGACGCCGATCGTCAACCCACCACAAGCGGCAATCCTGGGCATGCACAACATCATCCAGCGTCCGATGGCCATCAACGGCCAAGTCGTGATCCGCCCAATGATGTACCTGGCGCTGTCGTACGATCACCGCCTGATCGATGGTAAAGAAGCCGTGACTTTCCTGGTGACCATCAAGAACCTGCTGGAAGACCCGGCTCGTCTTCTTCTGGATATTTGATTGAAGCAGCTTCAAGTTGCGGGCTACAAGCTGCAAGTAAACGCAGTTTGGCTTGCAGCTTGAAGCTCCGAGCTTGAAGCTTGAAGCTAATAGAGGATCTATTTTCATGACACAGAAATTTGACGTCGTAGTGATTGGTGCAGGTCCTGGCGGCTACGTTGCTGCCATCAAGGCCGCACAACTGGGCCTCTCGACTGCTTGCATCGAAAAATACACCGACAAGGAAGGCAAACTGGCACTGGGCGGTACTTGCCTGAACGTCGGTTGCATTCCTTCCAAGGCGCTGCTGGACAGCTCCTGGAAATTCCACGAAGCCCAAGACGGCTTCGCGATCCACGGCATCAACCATGCTGGCGTGACCATGGACGTGCCAGCAATGGTCGGCCGTAAAGCCAACATCGTTAAAGGCCTGACTTCCGGCGTTGCCACCTTGTTCAAGGCCAACGGCGTGACTTCCCTGCAAGGCCACGGCAAGCTGCTGGCTGGCAAGAAAGTTGAAATCACCAAGCCAGACGGCTCGACCGAAATCATCGAAGCCGAGAACGTGATCCTGGCCCCAGGTTCGCGTCCAATCGACATCCCGCCTGCTCCAGTTGACCAGAACGTGATCGTTGATTCGACTGGCGCCCTGGAATTCCAAGCAGTACCTAAGCGCCTGGGCGTGATCGGCGCTGGCGTAATCGGCCTGGAGCTGGGTTCGGTATGGTCCCGCCTGGGTTCCGAAGTCACCGTGCTGGAAGCCCTGGACACGTTCCTGCTGGCTGCCGACACCGCTGTGTCCAAAGAAGCACTGAAAACCCTGACCAAACAAGGTCTGGACATCAAGCTGGGCGCTCGCGTGACCGGCTCGAAAGTCAACGGTGAAGAAGTTGTCGTCAACTACACCGACAAGGATGGTGAAAAAACCATCACTTTTGACAAGCTGATCGTAGCCGTGGGTCGCCGTCCAGTGACCACCGACCTGTTGGCTTCCGACAGCGGCGTGACCCTCGACGAGCGCGGTTATGTGCACGTTGACGATCACTGCGCGACCACCGTGCCTGGCGTCTACGCCATCGGCGACGTGGTGCGTGGCATGATGCTGGCGCACAAGGCTTCCGAAGAAGGCATCATGGTTGTCGAGCGCATCAAGGGCCACAAGACCCAGATGAACTACGACCTGATCCCATCGGTTATCTACACGCACCCGGAAATTGCATGGGTCGGCAAGAACGAACAGCAGTTGAAAGCTGAAGGCGTTGAAGTTAACGTCGGCACCTTCCCGTTCGCCGCTTCTGGCCGTGCCATGGCAGCCAACGACACCGGTGGTTTTGTCAAAGTCATCGCTGATGCCAAGACTGACCGCGTATTGGGCGTCCACGTGATTGGCCCAAGCGCTGCAGAACTGGTTCAGCAAGGCGCGATCGGTATGGAATTCGGCACCAGTGCCGAGGACCTGGGCATGATGGTCTTCTCCCATCCGACCCTGTCCGAAGCGCTGCATGAAGCCGCGTTGGCAGTGAATGGCGGCGCCATCCACATTGCCAACAAGAAGAAGCGCTAAGCGAGATAATAAGAAACCACGGCGGAGTTGCCCGTCGTGAGCCTTGCGCGCAAGACTCACCGCGGAATATCCGCTGGACGCAGTCTTGCGCAGCTTTACGGGCCTTGAGCCCCGCAAGTTGCGCAAGCAGCAGTCACAGGTGGCGCGGCACTCATAATGAGCGCAGCGCCGAATGCGCAGTACCTAACGAAGACGGTAAAAAGCATGAATCTTCACGAGTATCAGGGTAAGCAGCTGTTCGCTGAATACGGCCTGCCAGTTTCCAAGGGCTACGCAGTAGACACCCCGGAAGCAGCAGCAGAAGCTTGCGACAAAATCGGCGGCAGCGAGTGGGTTGTCAAAGCCCAGGTCCACGCCGGTGGTCGCGGTAAAGCGGGCGGCGTTAAGCTGGTTCGCAGCAAAGAAGACGCCAAGGCCTTCGCACAGCAGTGGCTGGGCAAGCGTCTGGTGACTTACCAGACTGATGCCAATGGCCAGCCAGTCACCAAGATCCTGGTTGAATCGTGCACTGATATCGCTAAAGAGCTGTACCTGGGCGCTGTCGTTGACCGTTCGAGCCGTCGCATCGTGTTCATGGCTTCCACCGAAGGTGGCGTGGACATTGAGAAGATCGCCGAAGAAACCCCAGAAAAAATTCTGAAAGCTACTATCGATCCACTGGTTGGCGCTCAGCCATTCCAGGGTCGCGAGCTGGCTTTCCAGCTGGGCCTGGAAGGCAAGCAAGTTGCCCAGTTCGCCAAGATCTTCGTCGGTCTGGCCAAACTGTTCCAGGATCACGATCTGGCCCTGCTGGAAGTGAACCCGCTGGTGATCAAGGCTGACGGCGATCTGCACTGCCTGGACGCCAAGATCAACATCGACGCCAACGCCATGTACCGTCAGCCTAAGCTGAAGACTTTCCACGATCCGTCGCAAGACGATCCGCGCGAAGCGCACGCTGCCAAGTTCGAACTGAACTACGTAGCCCTGGAAGGTAACATCGGCTGCATGGTCAACGGTGCTGGCCTGGCCATGGGTACCATGGACATCGTCAACCTGCATGGCGGCAAACCAGCCAACTTCCTCGACGTGGGCGGTGGTGCTACCAAAGAACGCGTAACCGAAGCTTTCAAGATCATTCTGTCCGACTCCAACGTCGCTGCAGTACTGGTCAACATCTTCGGCGGCATCGTTCGTTGCGACATGATTGCCGAAGGCATCATCGGTGCAGTGAAAGAAGTTGGCGTTAAAATCCCGGTTGTTGTTCGCCTTGAAGGTAACAACGCTGAACTGGGCGCTAAAGTACTGGCAGAAAGCGGTTTGAACATCATCGCGGCTACCAGCCTGACCGACGCTGCTCAACAAGTTGTCAAAGCTGCGGAGGGCAAATAATGAGCGTCCTGATCAATAAAGACACCAAAGTTATCTGCCAGGGTATTACCGGTTCGCAAGGTAGTTTCCACACCCAGCAAGCCATCGAATACGGCACCAAGATGGTTGGCGGCGTAACACCTGGTAAAGGCGGCACCGAGCACCTGGGCCTGCCAGTGTTCAACACCGTGAAAGACGCTGTAGCTGTCACTGGCGCCACCGCCAGCGTGATCTACGTTCCAGCTCCTTTCTGCAAGGACTCGATCCTGGAAGCAGCATTCGGCGGCATCAAGCTGATCGTCTGCATCACCGAAGGCATTCCTACCCTGGACATGCTGGACGCTAAGGTTAAGTGCGACGAGCTGGGCGTAGTCCTGATCGGCCCTAACTGCCCAGGCGTGATCACTCCAGGCGAATGCAAGATCGGCATCATGCCAGGTCACATTCACTTGCCAGGCAAAGTCGGTATCGTTTCCCGTTCCGGCACCCTGACCTACGAAGCTGTGAAGCAGACCACTGACGCCGGTTTCGGTCAGTCGACTTGCGTCGGCATCGGCGGTGACCCGATCCCAGGCTCGAACTTCATCGACATCCTGAAACTGTTCCAGGAAGACCCGAAGACCGAAGCGATCGTAATGATCGGTGAGATCGGCGGTTCGGCTGAAGAAGAAGCGGCTGCCTACATCAAGGCACACGTGACCAAGCCGGTTGTTTCCTACATCGCTGGTGTGACTGCCCCTGCTGGCAAGCGCATGGGCCATGCTGGCGCAATCATCTCTGGCGGCAAGGGCACTGCAGACGAGAAGTTTGCTGCCCTGGAAGACGCAGGCGTTAAAACCGTGCGTTCGCTGGCAGACATCGGCAAGGCTTTGTCCGAGCTGACCGGTTGGGCTGTCAAGTAAGCCTCGCGCTTAGCTGACGCTTCACCAACACAAAGGCCACCTTCGGGTGGCCTTTGTGCTTTCTGAGGTTTAATAAAGATCAAAATGTGGGAGGGGGCTTGCCCCCGATTGCAGTGGGTCAGTTAACAAATACAGTGACTGACACTTCGCCATCGGGGGCAAGCCCCCTCCCACATTTATCTGCATTGCCAGATTAAGTATGAAAACGCGACATAGAGATGTCGCTTATCGGACAGTCCGCCCCGCAACAGTGCGTTCGTCAGCCAATTTCTGTACCCTAGCCGCCTCTTTATGCGTGCGCATCCCAAAAGGAAGCCCCGCGCTAGACCGGTCGGCTCCCATAAGGGCCGGCAGTATTTCCCTCATCCATAGGGAATCCCTCTCTAAATTCCGATTCAGTAGTGTGGTATTTCCCGAAATGAAAGTGTTGAAAAGCCAGGATATCCTGGCGTTGGGCTTTATGACGTTTGCCCTGTTCGTGGGCGCCGGCAACATCATCTTCCCGCCTATCGTTGGTTTGCAGTCCGGACCTCACGTCTGGATGGCAGCGCTGGGCTTTCTGATCACGGCCGTCGGCCTGCCGGTGGTCACTGTGATCGCCCTGGCCAAGGTCGGCGGCGGTATGGACGCGTTGAGCAGCCCGATCGGCAAGATCGCCGGTGGCCTGCTGGCGGCGGCGGCGTATCTGGCGGTAGGGCCGCTGTTCGCCACCCCGCGTACCGCCACCGTGTCCTTTGAAGTGGGCCTGGCGCCGCTGACCGGCGAAAGCCCGCTGGCGTTGTTCCTCTACAGTTCGGTGTATTTCCTGGTGGTGTTCTTCGTTTCCCTGTACCCAGGTCGACTCTTGGATACCGTGGGTCGCTTCCTCGCCCCACTGAAGATCATTGCCTTGGCGATCCTCGGTATCGCTGCATTTGCCTTGCCGGCCGGTGAAGTGGGTGTCGCTACCCCGGAATATGTGGCCGCACCGTTTTCCCAAGGCTTTATCCAGGGCTACCTGACCATGGATACCCTGGGCGCCCTGGTGTTTGGTATCGTGATCGTCAATGCCATCCGCTCCCGTGGCGTCGAATCGCCGAAGCTCATCACCCGTTACGCCATCATTGCGGGCTTGATTGCCGGCGTGGGCCTGGCCCTGGTGTACTTCAGCCTGTTCCGCCTGGGCTCGGGCAGCCATGCCGTCGCCGCCGGCGCGAGCAACGGCGCAGCAGTGCTGCATGCTTACGTGCAACACACCTTCGGTTCCCTGGGCAGCGGCTTCCTGGCCGTGCTGATCTCCCTGGCATGCCTGGTCACCGCCGTAGGCCTGACCTGCGCCTGCGCCGAGTACTTCAGCCGTATCCTGCCGCTGTCCTACAAGGCCCTGGTGGTGATCCTGGCGCTGTTCTCGCTGTTCGTGTCCAACCTGGGCCTGACCAAACTGATTGCCTTCTCGATCCCGGTACTCACTGCGATCTACCCGCCGTGCATCGTGCTGGTGGCGTTGAGCTTCTGCAAAGACTTCTGGCTGGAGCAGGGGCGCATCGTTGGTCCGGTGATGCTGGTGTCGTTCATCTTTGGTTGCATCGATGCGCTCAAGGGCGCTGGCCTCGCGGATTGGATGCCTGCGCAATTGGCCAACCTGCCGCTGAGCGAGCAGGGCCTGGCGTGGCTGGTGCCGTCGGTGATGACACTGGCTGTGGCGTTTGTGGTTGATCGTATGCTCGGCAAGCGTAGCGAAGCCATCGCTTAAACAAGCGGGTTTACGTTACAAGGAAATGCCTCGTATCAATCGATACGGGGCATTTTTTATGCTTATAGAACACGATCCTGTAGGAGCTGGCTTGCCAGCGATAGCGGTGTGTCAGCCAACGTATTCCGTGATTGATATGCTGCCATCGCCGGCAAGCCAGCTCCTACGATCGCTCGTGTTTGCCAAATCGCCGCTTAATAGGACCCGCATGTCGTTTATCGAAACCAATCAAATCCACCTGCTTGCCGCCCTCTGGTTCGTCCTGTGCTGGGGCGGCTACACCCGTTATGCCATCTGGAAAGCCCGCGACACGGCCTGCCTGGCCAGTGTGCTGCATCTGTATCGCGAAGACTGGATGCGCCGCATGCTGCTGCGCGACAACCGCATCGCCGACGCCAGTGTGATCGGCAACCTCGAGCGCAACGCTTCGTTCTTTGCCTCCAGTACCCTGATCATCCTCGCCGGTATTCTCACCGTGCTCGGGGCCTCGGAGCGCGCGGTGTCGTTGCTGGCGGATATCCCCATGGTGCAGCAGGCGTCCCAGGGCATGTCGGAGATCAAGTTGTTGTGCCTGGCGCTGGTGTTCGTCTACGCGTTCTTCACATTCAGCTGGTGCATGCGCCAGTACAACTTCGCGGCGGTGCTGGTGGGCTCGGCGCCGATGATCGGTGAGCGGCATGTGTCGGAACAGGAGCGCAATGCGTTTGCCCTGCGTGCGGCGCGGGTGATTTCCATGGCCGCCAACCAGTTCAACTTCGGCCTGCGTGCTTATTACTTCGGCATGACGATGCTGGCGTGGTTTATCAGCCCCTGGTTGTTCATGTTGATGAGCAGCGGGGTGGTGTTGGTGCTGTACCGTCGGGAGTTTCATTCCGACGTGCTGCAAGTGATGGTGTATACGCAAACGGACGCGCCGCCGCCGGAACCGGCTAAAGAAGTGGGCTAACTAAGGCCTCGAAATAGAAAACCCAGACAAAGTAAAGCCCGCTATCTAAGCGGGCTTTCTTTTTGCAGCCAGGCTATTTCAAGCCGCGGTCTCAAGAACCGGTGGCTGGGGTAGCAGGTGCTGCTTCTTTTGCGGCGGCTGCGTTCGATTCAGCCTGAGCTTTGGCAGCATCGGCGTTTTCTTTCGCCGCGTCGTTCACTTTATCCTGAGCCTTCGCCATATCTTTCTGAGCTTGCTCAGAGTGCGCGGCGGCGTCTTGGGCTTTGTCTTCGGATTTCTTGTCGCAGGCAGCGAGACCGAGGGCAGCGGCGAGCATCATGGAAATAGCTAAAGTCTTGCGCATGGGTGTTTCTCCTTATTGAAGATATCTACTGGCCTTTCGAGCATGGCGGTTCGGCATTAGTTCCTTTTATTCCATAGATATATAAATCGCTGACTAACCGGAACTTTTGCCCACCCACCCCTTCCGCGAATCAACACTAATAAGAGTCTGGAACGAATGACCGAAAATCCCCTGTTAGAGCGCGCGACGCGCTTTGTTTCGGCCTTGCGCCATTGTCAGGTGCTGGGCATTACCGCTCATCAGGCCAGCGAGGAGGGCATCACCTTGATCATGCCCTACGCCACGCATTTAGTGGGTGATCCCCAGTCGGGGGTGATCCATGGCGGCGCGCTGACTTCTCTGATGGACACCGCCTGCGGCATGGCCACCCTGTGTGTGCTGCCGGAATTCGAAGTGTGCCCGACCCTCGACTTGCGCGTTGACTACATGCATCCCGCTGCGCCCCACAAACCCGTGTATGGCTTCGCCCAATGCTACCGGGTGACCACCGACGTCATCTTCACCCGCGGCTTTGCCTTCCAGGATGACCCCCAGCAACCCATCGCCCATGTGGTGGGCACGTTCATGCGCATGGGCAAACGCCTCAGGGGCACACAAGGATTGGGCAGCGCGATAAAGGGAGAACAGGCATGACGCACCGATTCAAGACCCGCCTGGAACAGGCCCATGAGCGCGGTGATTACGAGGCGCTGCTCAACCTCATTCCTTACGCCAAGCTCATCGGCATTGAATGCACGCGACTGGGGGATGAATTGCTGTTCCGCCTGCCGGCCAACAAGGACAATATTGGTAACCCCATATTGCCGGCGCTGCACGGCGGCGTTATTGCGGGCTTCATGGAGCTGTCGGCGGCGCTGTACCTGCTGGTGTTCACGGGCGCGCCGGGCATCCCGAAAATCATCGACTTTTCCCTGGATTACCTGCGCGCCGGGCAGTTTCGCGACACCTATGCCAAATGCCAGGTGTGGCGCCAGGGTCGACGGGTGGCGAACGTGGCTATCACCGCCTGGCAGAGCACGGCCGCAGAACCTATCGCCACCGCCCGCGCGCATTTCAAGATCGAGGAACAGAGCCGCCCTTGAAATCCTGGTCTTAGCCCCCAACTTTGATGACAACCCGCCGCCAACCCTCAAGGGCGCGGCCACTGCCATCCAATTGGAGTTTGATGACCATGAGTGTGGAAACTCAAAAGGAAACCCTGGGCTTCCAGACCGAGGTGAAGCAACTGCTGCACCTCATGATCCATTCGCTGTATTCCAACAAGGAAATTTTCCTTCGCGAATTGATCTCGAACGCCTCTGACGCTGTCGACAAATTACGTTTCGAAGCCCTGTCCAAGCCTGAGTTGCTGGAAGGTGGCGCCGAACTGAAAATCCGTGTGAGCTTCGACAAGGACGCCAAGACCGTCACCCTCGAAGACAACGGCATTGGCATGAGCCGCGAAGACGCGATTACCCATTTGGGCACGATCGCCAAATCCGGTACCGCTGATTTCATGAAAAACCTGTCGGGCGACCAGAAGAAAGACTCGCACCTGATCGGCCAGTTCGGCGTGGGCTTCTACTCGGCCTTCATCGTCGCCGACCAAGTGGAAGTGTTCAGCCGCCGTGCCGGCCTCGACGCCAGCGAAGGCGTGCATTGGTCGTCCAAAGGTGAGGGCGAATTCGAAATCGCCACCATCGATAAGGCCGACCGTGGCACCCGTATCGTTCTGCACCTCAAAGACGGTGAAGACGAATTCGCCGATGGCTGGCGCCTGCGCAACATCGTCAAGAAGTACTCCGACCATATCGCCTTGCCGATCGAGCTGCCGAAAGAACAGGCGGCTGCCGAAGGCGAAGAGGCGCCTGCCCAGGAATGGGAAGTGGTCAACCGCGCCAGCGCGCTGTGGACCCGTCCGCGTACCGAGATCAAGGACGAGGAATACCAGGAGTTCTACAAGCACATCGGTCACGACTACGAAAACCCGCTGAGCTGGAGCCACAACAAGGTCGAAGGCAAGTTGGAATACAGCTCGCTGCTCTACGTACCGGCCCGTGCCCCGTTCGACCTGTACCAGCGTGAAGCGCCGAAAGGCCTGAAGCTGTACGTACAGCGCGTGTTCGTGATGGATCAGGCGGAATCCTTCCTGCCGTTGTACCTGCGCTTCATCAAAGGTGTGGTCGACTCCAACGATTTGTCTCTGAACGTGTCGCGGGAAATCCTGCAGAAAGACCCGATCATCGACTCCATGAAGTCGGCGCTGACCAAGCGTGTACTCGACATGCTGGAAAAACTGGCGAAGAACGAGCCAGAGCAATACAAAGGCTTCTGGAAAAACTTCGGCCAGGTCATGAAAGAAGGCCCGGCGGAAGATTTTGCCAACAAAGAAAAAATCGCTGGTTTGCTGCGTTTTGCTTCGACTCACGAAGAAGGCGGCGAGCAAGTGGTGTCCCTGGCCGAATACCTGGCACGTGCCAAGGAAGGTCAGGACAAGATCTACTACCTGACCGGCGAAACCTACGCTCAGGTCAAAAACAGTCCGCACCTGGAAGTCTTCCGCAAGAAAGGCATCGAAGTGCTGCTGCTGACCGACCGTATCGATGAATGGCTGATGAGCTACCTCAACGAGTTCGACGGCAAATCCTTCGTCGACGTGGCCCGTGGTGACCTGGACCTGGGTAACCTGGATTCCGAAGAAGAGAAGAAAGAAGCCGAAGAAGTCGCCAAGGCCAAAGAGGGTCTGGTTGAACGGATCAAGGCGTCCCTGGGCGAGGCTGTCAGCGAAGTGCGGGTTTCCCACCGTCTGACCGACTCCCCGGCGATCCTGGCCATCGGCGAAGCGGACTTGGGCATGCAAATGCGCCAGATCCTCGAAGCCAGCGGCCAGAAGGTGCCGGATTCCAAGCCGATCTTCGAATTCAACCCGGCTCACCCGCTGATCGAGAAACTCGACGGCGAGCAAAGCGAAGAGCGGTTTGGCGACCTGTCGCACATCCTCTTCGACCAAGCGGCCCTGGCCGCTGGCGACAGCTTGAAAGACCCGGCCGCCTATGTGCGCCGCCTGAACAAGCTGTTGGTTGAACTGTCGGTTTGACCCTGACGTAGAAAAACCCGCTTCGGCGGGTTTTTTCGTTCTAGTGCACCTCAACTGGAGTAAATGATGAGCCAAGTCACAGTACGTTCCGTGGTCTATCAGATTGATGGCCAGTCTTACGAAAGCCGTCTCGCGTTCGATGCCAGCCACAAGGGCCCGCTGCCGGGCCTGCTGATGGCGCCGAACTGGATGGGAGTGAGTGCGGGTGCCGAAGAGATCGCCAAGAGCGTGGCCAGCAAGGGCTATGTGGTGCTGATTGCCGATTTGTACGGACAGACCGTGCGTCCGTCGAATGGCGATGAAGCCGGTGCGGCGATGATGCCATTGAAGAATGACAACCCGAAGCTGCTCAAGCTCATGCAAGCAGCGTTTGAGCAATTACAGGGCCAGGCTGAGGTGGATACCTCGAAATTGGCGACCTTCGGCTTTTGCTTCGGCGGCTTCTGCTCGCTGGAACTGGCGCGGACCGGTGCATCCTTGAAGGCGGCCGTTTCGTTCCACGGCACCATCGACACCCAGAACCCGGCCGGTGCCCAGCACATCAAGGGTTCAGTGCTGGTGCTGCATGGCGCGTCCGACCCACTGGTGCCGAAAGCGCAACTGCCTGCCTTCGAAGATGAAATGAACGCGGCCGGTGTGGATTGGCAACTGCTGAGCTACGGCGGCGCGGTGCATTCGTTCACCGACCCGCATGCGAATGTGCCGGGCAAGATGATGTATGACGCGAAGACCTCTGCGCGGGCGTTCCAGTCGATGCATAACTTGCTGGATGAAGTGTTCAAGGGCTGATGGCCTCATCGCTGGCAAGCCAGCCCCTACACAATCCCTGTAGGAGCCGGCTTGCTGGCGATAGCTACCTCACCGGCAACTCAATTCTTTCAGACTCACCCGGCACCGTCGGCCAATCCCCAGCCGCCCAGCGTTGCCTGGCTTGTTCAATTACCGCTGGATCACTCGCGACAAAATTCCAGTTGATCCGCCGCGGCCCATCCAGCGGTGCGCCGCCAAATACCACCAAGTGGCAATCGCTCTCGGCGAACAGCGTCATCTCCTGTCCGGCGGGCAAGACCACCAGGCTGTGTACCTCAAGCGCCTCACCGTCCAACTGCGCTTCACCCTCCAGCACATACACCGCACGTTCCTCATGCTCATCCGGAATCAGCAGCGTCGTGGCCGTCTGCATCTGTACCTCGGCGTACAGGGTGGGCGACAGTACCGGCACCGGCGACTTGAGGCAAAACCCATTGCCCGCGATCAAGCGGATCTGCACGCCCAGATTGTCACTCACCGGCAGGCTGGCTGCCGGGTGATGGCTGTAATGTCCCGGCCCTGTCTCGTGGTCCTTGGGTGAGGCCAGCCACACTTGCAACCCATGCAGGCTAAAACCGCTGGCCTTGAGCGGCTCAGGGGTGCGTTCGACATGGGCAATCGCGCTGCCGGCCGTCATCCAGCTCACATCACCGGCCTGCACCACCTGATCCGAACCCAGGCTGTCCTTGTGCTGCAGCGCACCTTCAAACAAATAGGTGAGGGTCGACAGCCCGATATGCGGATGCTGGCGGATATTCATGCCATCGCCCGGTGCATAACGAGTGAGCAGCATATGGTCGAAGAACACAAAAGGCCCGACGCTGCGGCATTCCCGCGACGGCAGCGGGCGCAGGATCGGTTGGCCTTCGACATCTTCGGGGCGAGGGCGGATCACGGTGAGGGTGGTCATGGTGCGTCCCAGTCTGAGCGGGTTAGATGCTGCTGAGCATAACCCGCTCGGTAGGATGTTGCCGCTATTGGCTGAAGGCGCCTTCCGACAGCTTTGTCTCGATGGTGACTTCAGCGGTGGTCATCAGCTTGTGCACCGGGCAGCGATCTGCCACACGGTGCAGTTCGTCGCGTTGCTCGTCGGTGAGCACGCCCTTGAGCGTCAGCTTGACGTTGAGCTTGTATTTGCCCTTTTGCTCTTCGGTGGCGTCGTGGGTGACTTCCACAGTCACGCCGGTCAGCGGGATGTCTTTCTTCTGCGCGTAGAGCTTGACCGTCAGCGCTTTGCACGACGCCAGCGCGGCATCGAAGTAGTCATGGGGGGAGGGCGCCGAATCGTCGCCGCCCAGGCTTTTGGGCAGGTCGGTAAACAACTCATGGTTATTGATATTGACGCTATGACGGAAGTTGTCCTGGTTCAGGGTATTCACGGTAACAGGCATGGTAAACCTCACAAGGTGGCAGGATGAAGGTCATGCAGTTATAGAGCATGCTGGCACTTCGGTGTTCCGCGTTTTTTGCCGGATGAACCCTGGCAGCGTGAGCAAGGTCTACCCGTATCAGCCCTTATCGAGGTTTTATCGTGCCCTTGACCCGCCTGACGCTTGCCCTGTTGCTCACCGCCAGCAGCCTTGCTGCGCAGGCCCGCGACTATGCCTACAGCGACGCGCACCTGCATTACGTGGATTTCTTCCAGGAAACCGCGGGCATGGACAAGCTGCTCAAGGCCATGGCCGACAGCCGCATCGAGCATGTGATGATTTCCGGTATCCCGGTCGCCAAGAAATGGCACGAAGACGAACCCAAGCGGCCGCGTTACTACGCTGGTGATGATGCCGATGCCTACTGGTACAGCGCCACCGATGTGATTGTGGCCGCAGCGGTCAATAAACTGAGCCCAGAGCAACGCCAGTATTTTCATCCGTTCCTGTCCGGCTTCAATCCCAACGACAAGAACTCCGCCGCCCATATCCAGCGCATGTTCGACCTCAATCCGGGGCTCTGGCAGGGCATCGGCGAAGTCTTCACGCGTCATGACGACCTCACGGCCATCACCGCAGGCGACACCCCGCGTGCCAATAACGAAGCCATGACCCGCATCTATCACCTGGCGGCAGAAAACGACCTGCCGGTGATGCTGCACTCCAACATCACCTCCAAGCGCGAGCGCAATCCGCTGTACCTGGCTGAAGTGGAAGAGCCGCTGCGCAACCATCCGCACACCCGCTTTATCTGGGCCCACGCCGGCACCAGCAAGGAAATCCACCGCCATCAGGTGCAGATGGACTTTTTGCTGCCGACCCTGAGCCGCCTGCTGGAGGCTTACCCCAACCTGTACATCGACCTGTCCTGGAGCATGCTCACGCCGTATTTGCTGGATGACGCAGGGCAGCCGCGCCCGGAGTGGGTCAAGCTGGTGGAGCGGTTCCCGGAGCGGTTTATGCTGGGCTCGGACGTTGTAGGGCGGTTCAACAAGCTCGGTAAGGAAATGCGCCGCTTCGACCCGTTCCTGGATGCCCTGCCGGAGGACGTCGCTCGCAAAGTCGCACGGGACAACTTTTTGGCGATCCTGCCTAAAGCGCCCCGCGATGGTGTGGCACGTTGATATCGCGTTTTCGTCTTACGCAAAACGAGCAATAGGCCGATACCTTTCAAGAGCCAGCTGCAAATGGATGCAGCGCAATTGGAAGGAGCCAAGGCATGAGTATCAGAAGTCTGAATATCGCCCCGCGCGCGGGCTTGGGGTTTGGCCTATTGGCGTTGATGGTATTTGCCCTGGGCGGCTTTGCCCTGTTGCAGATGGCCAATATGCGCCAGCAATCGGACCAGGTGGAGAATAACTGGCTGCCCAGCGTGATGGCGGTGGGGCAGATGAGTCAGGACTTGCTGCGTGTTCGGGCGCTGACCTTGCGCCTGCTGGTCAACCGCGATTCCCAGGCGCTGGCGCAGAACGAACAGAAACTGGGCGAGCTGAAAAGCGGCCTGCATCATGCGCAGACCCTCTACGAGGCGCTGATTGTGCTGCCCGAGGAACGCACGCTGTTTGATCGCTTCAAGGCCCAGGAGCAGCAATACCTGCAACGCCAGGAGCAGGTCATGGGGTTTTCGAAGGCCAACCAGCTGGAAAACGCGATCAGTGTGGTCAATGGCGAGATGAACCAGATCGCCGATGAAATGGCCACGACCCTGCACGAACTGGTCAACCTCAACAAAGCCAATGCCAATCAAGCTGCAAGCTTGGCGCAAAGCGTGTTCAGCCAGTCGCGCAGCTGGGTGGTCGGCATGATCGTGCTTACGGCGCTGATTACCATCGGCCTGGCAGTGTGGCTGACACGCAGCATCGTGTTGCCCCTGGCCCAGTCTCTGAAAGTCGCCCAGGGCGTGGCCAGTGGCGATCTGACCGGCGAGATCCATGTGAGTGGCAATGATGAGCCGGCGCGCCTGCAGCAGGCGCTCAAGGGTATGCAGGAGAACCTGCGCGATACCATCCGGCGTATCTCCGAGTCGTCGAACCAGTTGGCGTCCGCCTCGGAGGAGCTTAGCTGCGTGACTGAAGACGCCACCCGTGGTTTGCACCAGCAGAATCAGGAAATCGAGCAGGCCGCCACGGCGGTGAACCAGATGACGGCAGCCGTGGAGGAGGTGGCAAGCAACGCAGTGGCCACGTCCCAGGCGTCCCGCGAGTCCGACCGCATTGCCCAGCATGGGCGCGAGCAAGTGCATCAGACTGTGGTGTCGATCGAGGCGCTGGCCACTGACGTGACCGACAACGTGACGCAGGTCGAGGACCTGGCGCAGAAGGTTTATGGCATCAGCAAGGTGCTGGACGTAATCCGCTCGATTGCCGAGCAGACCAACTTGCTGGCGTTGAACGCGGCGATTGAAGCGGCGCGCGCCGGGGATGCTGGGCGTGGGTTCGCGGTAGTAGCCGACGAAGTGCGGGCTTTGGCTCATCGCACCCAGCAGTCGACCCAGGAAATCGAGCAGATGATCAGCGGGATCCAGCAAGGCACCGATCAGGCGGTCAGCTCGATGCAGCAGAGCAATACGCGAGCACGCTCGACCTTGGATATCGCCAAGTCGGCGGGCACGGCATTGGAGGAAATCGCCTCGGCGTTCACCTTGATCAATGAACGCAACCTGGTGATCGCCAGCGCATCCGAGCAACAGGCGGCGGTGGCGCGGGAGGTGGATCGCAACTTGATCAACATCCGCGACCTGGCGCATCAGACATCGACCGGGGCGAATCAGACCAGTGCGGCGAGCCAGGAGTTGTCGCGCTTGGCGGTGGACCTGAACACGATGGTGGCGCGATTTTCGGTGTAGGGCCGGGTACCGAGTTGGCGCTATCGCAGGCAAGCCAGCTCCCACAGGGGAATGCGTTTCAAATGTGGGAGCTGGCTTGCCTGCGATGAAGCCGACTCGGTCTCAAATCCATTACCCACAAAAAAGCCCCGAACCAGTCGGGGCTTTTTCATGCAATCAAGCTACAGGTCTTACTGACCCTGCCAGCGTTTCAGCACCAGGGTAGCGTTAGTGCCACCAAAGCCGAAGCTGTTGCTCATCACGGTGTCGATTTTTGCATTCTCAACGGTCTTGGTCAGGATCGGCATGTCAGCCACCACCGGATCAATCTCGTCGATGTTCGCCGAACCGGCCATGAAGTTGCCTTCCATCATCAGCAGGCAGTAGATCGCTTCGTGAACGCCAGCGGCGCCCAAGGAGTGACCGGACAGGCTCTTGGTAGAGCTGATGGCCGGAGCCTTGTCGCCGAATACCGCACGCACGCCTTCCATTTCCTTGGCGTCGCCGACCGGAGTCGAGGTGCCGTGGGTGTTCAGGTAGTCGATTGGGGTATCTACAGTGGACATGGCCATCTGCATGCAACGGATGGCGCCTTCACCGCTTGGGGCAACCATGTCGTAGCCGTCGGAAGTGGCGCCGTAGCCGACGATTTCCGCGTAGATCTTGGCACCACGGGCCAGAGCGTGTTCCAGCTCCTCGACCACCACCATGCCGCCACCGCCGGCGATGACGAAACCGTCACGCTTGGCGTCGTAGGCGCGGGAGGCCTTTTCCGGGGTTTCGTTGTACTGGGTGGACAGTGCGCCCATGGCGTCGAACAGGAACGATTGGCTCCAATGTTCTTCTTCACCGCCGCCGGCGAACACGATGTCCTGCTTGCCCAACTGGATCTGCTCAACCGCAGTACCGATGCAGTGTGCACTGGTGGCGCAGGCGGAGGAAATCGAGTAGTTCACGCCCTTGATCTGGAAAGGCGTGGCCAGGCAGGCCGACACAGTGCTGCCCATGGTCCGCGTGACACGGTACGGGCCGACACGCTTCACGCCTTTTTCGCGCAGGATGTCCAGCGCTTCCATCTGGTTCAGGGTCGATGCGCCGCCGGAGCCGGCGATCAGGCCGGTGCGTACGTTCGAGACCTGGTCTTCGCTCAGGCCGGAGTCGGCGATTGCGTCTTTCATCGCCAGGTAGGCGTAGGCGGCAGCGTGGCCGACGAAGCGATAGATCTTGCGATCGATCAGCTCTTCGAGGGGCAGGTCGATGGAGCCGGAAACCTGGCTACGCAGACCCATTTCGGCATATTCCGGGTTGAAGCGGATGCCAGGGCGACTTGCACGCAGGTTAGCGGTGACGGTCTCTTTGTCATTGCCCAGGCAAGAAACAATGCCCAGACCAGTGATAACGACGCGGCGCATGCGGATAACCCTTAAAAGTTGTCAGTGGATGTGAATACGCCGACCCGAAGGCCTTCGGCAGTATAGATCTCGCGACCGTCGACGCTCACCGAACCATCGGCGATGGCCAGGTTCAGCTTGCCCTTGAGGACGCGCTTGATTTGAATGTTGTAGGTGACTTTCTTGGCGGTCGGCAGGACCTGGCCAAAGAACTTCACTTCGCCCGAACCCAGGGCACGACCGCGGCCCGGCAGGCCTTGCCAGCCGAGGAAGAAACCGACCAGCTGCCACATGGCGTCAAGGCCCAGGCAGCCTGGCATCACAGGGTCGCCTTCGAAATGGCAGGCAAAGAACCACAGGTCCGGGGTGATATCCAGCTCGGCGACCAATTCACCTTTGCCGTACTTGCCACCCTCTTCGCTGATATGGGTGATGCGATCCACCATCAGCATGTTCGGGGCGGGCAGTTGCGCGTTACCTGGGCCGAACAGCTCACCGCGACTGCAGCGCAGCAGGTCTTCCCGAGTAAAGGCGTTTTGTTTGGTCATGCGAGCTCCTCAATAATCCCATGCGGCAGGGTAGGGTAAATCTTCCCGAACCGAATGAAGCGTTCATGCCTCATGTCGGCAGCCTACACATAGACTATTGCGTTGTAGTGAAAGTCACAGCGGCAAGGCACTGAATGTACACTTGTTCACTGAAATTTTAAACCGGGCCTGTTTATGGGCCCGTTCGGGTGCCTAAGACTGCCGCACTTTCGCCTTTCACGCCAGTCGGAGTTGGCTGATGGCGCGGCGCTATTGCACCCAACGCTGCAGGATTTGCTGCAAATCCGTGCGTTTGAACGGCTTGGCCAGGTAATCGTTCATTCCCGCTGCCAGGCAGGCTTCACGGTCGCCCTGTAAAGCGTTGGCGGTCAGGGCGATGATCGGCAGATCGGCACAGCCCGGTAACTGACGGATTTGCCGGGTGGCTTCATAGCCGTCGATGACCGGCAGCCGACAATCCATCAGGATTGCGGTGAAAATCAGGCTCTCGGCGCTGCGGATCGCTTCGGCGCCGTCGGTGGCCAGGCTCACTTCGAAGCCCAGGCTGCGCAGCATGGCCTCAACCACCGTGCGGTTGACCGGGTTGTCTTCCACCAGCAGCACATGACGACCATCACCCGCGCCGGCTTTGCCGTCGGCGTCGCTGGCAATCGCCGGCACGCTGTGCTGGTCGATGGCCAGGGGAATTTCCAGGGTAAACACCGAGCCGCGGCCTTCTTCGCTCTGGGCACGCAGGGTGCCGCCCATGCGTTCGGCCAGGGTGCGGGCGATGGGCAGGCCCAGGCCGGTGCCGCCGTAACGTCTTGAAATGGAACTGTCAGCCTGCTGGAACGCGTCGAACATCGCCTCCAAGCGTTCGGCGGAAATGCCTATGCCGCTGTCACGCACGGTGCACGTGAACCACACCAGTTCATGGTCGAGGGTCTGCCAGTGGGGCTCGACACTGACGCTGCCGTGCTCGGTGAACTTCAAGGCGTTGCCGATCAGGTTCACCAGGATCTGGCGGATCCGCGTCGGGTCACCCTGCACCTGCAACGCGTCCATCCCCAGCGGGATCGCCAGTTTCAGCGCCAGCCCACGTTGCTGGGCGCTGTGCTGGAAGGCCTGCGCGCAACTGTTGATCAGGTCCGCCAGGTTGAACGGAATATGCTCCAGTTCCAGGGCGGCGCGTTCGATCCGCGAGAAGTCGAGGATATCGTTGATCACCTTGAGCAAATGCTCGGTGGACTCCGAAGCCAGTGCCGCGTATTCGGTCTGCTCCTCGGTCATCTCAGTAGTTTCCAGCAACTGCAACATGCCCAGCACGCCATTCATGGGCGTGCGCAGTTCATGGCTCATCATCGCCAGGAAATCCGACTTGGCGTTGTTGGCGCGCTCAGCTTCTTCGCGGGTCTGGATCAACTGGGCCATGGCCTGCTGTTGTTCGCGACTGGCCTGGTTGAGGCCTTCGGCAAGGTTGTTGATATGCCGCGACAGGTCGCCCAGCTCCGAGTCATCCACAATCGGCAGCGGCGTCTGGTAGTCACCTTGCTGGATCGCCTTCACCGCGTGGCCCATGGCGCTGATCGGCTGGGACAGGCTGGCGGCCAGGCGCCGCGCGAGCAGGAAGGTAAACAGCAGGGCAAACAGCGCGAGGATGCCGGCCTTGAACAGGATCTCCTGCTGGCGCTGGCTGAACGCGTCGTTGGACATGCCGACGATCACCCGGCCCAGGTAATCCGCGCGCGGTGCCTTGGATTCGTTGAGGTTGTCCTGGAAGAAATCGTTACCCAGTTGAATGTGTTGCAGACGAATCGGTGCCTGGAACACTTTCACCGACAGTGAGCGGTCGTGCTTCTCCGACGGTTGCTCGACATACACCAGGATATTCTCGCTGCTGTCCTGGATCTCCAGGAAGCGCACGTGCGGCGTGGCCAACGTCGCGCGCAACAGGCTGTCGAGCACGTCATTGTTGCCGGAAATCACCCCGTATTCGGTGGCCGGCGCCAGTTGGTTGGCGATCAGTTGGCCGGTGTGGTCCAGTTCCTGGCGCAAATCCTGGATACGCACGAAGGTGAAGAAGCTGATCAACAGCAACGTCAGCAACAGCGCCGGGCCCAGGGTGATGAGCTGGGTACGGGTGTTGATGTCCCAACGACGACGCAAGGTCATGGGCGTTTTTCTCCTTCGGCCAATCGGGTGGCGACGCTGGCTTCGTCCACCTGTTCGATCCCCAGTGAGCGCGCGACTTGCGGGTTGCCCACGACTTTGAAGCGATCCGGGTACAGGGAGCGCGGCCAGTTGGCCGGCGAATGGTCGAGCAGACGGTCAAGCACGGCCAGCCAGTCAGCCTGGTCGCTGTAGGTGCTGGCCAGGCTGCCGGCCCGTACGAAGCCCGCGTTCGGGCCTATCAGCGGCAATTGCTGGGCGTAACTGCTCAGCAACAGGTTCTTCGCGGTTTTCGGGTTGTACAACTGCGGGTCGTCGAGGCCGAGCAGCACGTCACTGTTGCGGAACAGGTTTTGGAGCGGTCGACTGTCATTAATGTTGTCCCAGAGCTGGGGCACGATCTCCAGGCCTAGCGAGGTGGAGTGCTGTTTCAGCTCGGGCAGCAGGAATTCGCTGTCGGCGCCATAAAGCACGCCGATACGCCGCGCCTGCGGCAGGATGCCCGCGATCAGGCGCAATTGGCGATCCAGCGGCGGGTCGCTCCACAGCAGGCTAATGCGTGGGTGCGGCATGCTGCCCAGGCGCTGATGGGCTTGCAGGCGGCTGATGCGCAGCACCAGGGTCGGTGGGCCCTGAGGCTCTTGCAGGCGCCAGTCGAGGCCGGGCAGGTCAAGCAGGATCAAGCGGGTGGTTGCCGGCAGGCGGCCGGGTGCCGGCAAGTCTTTGAGGGCCGTAAAGGTGACACGGTCTTCGGGGCGTTGCTGTGCCAGGGCCTGGGCAAAGGCTTGCACACCGGCACCGTCTTCAGCGGCGGTCAGCAGGATATCGGCGCTCCATGCCGGCGCGGCCAACAGCAGGCAGGCGAGCAGCACGGCACGCCGCCAGAGCCGAGTGATCAACACGCCAGTCATCCGTGACGAGTCGCCCATGTCAGAACTCTAGCTCTGCACTGAAGTAGAGCACGTGGCGATGGTCATAATTGTTGTCGGCCCAGGTGGTGGGCTGGTTGTCGAGGCGTTCTTGCAACATGCCGGCCAGCTCCACGTTGGCTTTGCCCAGGGCAATGCGCTTGGCGACCCGCAGGTCGACCCGTTCGAAGCGATATTGGTTGAGTGCGTCATCGCCATAGTAGAACAGCGCGCTGGACCAACCCTGGCCCCACTCACGCAACCAGCCGGCGGAGCCACTGTTGCGCGCGGTCTGGGCTTTGTCCAGCGGGTTGCTGGTGCTGGCGTCGACGTAAGCATAGGTGAGCCGCAGGCGGTCGGCGTTGCTCACACGCCAGTCGAATTGGGACTCGGCGCCGGTAAACCGGGCGCTGTTGGCGTTGCTGGCAATGTACTGGTTATTGCGCAGCGGCGAGCTGATCATGTCGGTGATCTCGTCGTAGAACAGTTTCACGTCCATGTTCAGCCCGATGTCGGCAAAGAAGCCGTTGTACCCCAGTTCCCGTGACTTCATCATCTCTTTATCGAGGTTTCCCGGGCCCCGGGTCTTTACGAAGTATTGCCCAGTGGTCTGCCCGTAGGCCGGGGAGCTGAGGTTGGTGACGCGGTAGCTCCAGTTGACGTTGTTCTCGAACATGTCCGGCGAGCGGATCGCCTCGGAGTACACCGCACGCAGGCCGTGGCGCGGGTTGATCAGGTAGTTGACCGCCACCCGTGGCGTCAGCGAGTTGCCGCTCAGGTGGGTGTCTTCATACATGGCGCCGCCCTGCAGCAACCAATGCTCGCTGGCGCGCCACTCCAACTGGCCGAACAGGCGCCAGGTGGTGTCGTCCAGGGTGCCGTTGAAGTAAGTGTCGGAGTCGGCGCGGTCATAGCGGTAGTTCATGCCGCTGACCAGGCGCAGGCTGTCGGACAGGCTGAGGGTGTCTTGAATCTCCAGGTCGTAGCGGCTTTCGCGGGTGCTCTGGTCGATGTCGCCGCACACGCTTTGACTGGCACCGTCGCGCCACTGTTGCAGCACCTGGTTGGCCAACGCCTGCTCGGCTGCGCTGCCCGGTGGTGCGCTGCCCTGGCTGTAGGTGTCCATGTGCCGGGCCAGCAGTTCGGCGTAGTTGGGATTCATCTGCCACAACTGGGTCAGCTCGGGGCTGAACGAGACCTTGGCGTCACACGCCTTCCAGATTTGCTGGCGGTCCCACTGCTGGGCCGAGCCCTGGATATACAGACTGTGATCCGGGTTGAAGTCGAAGTTCCAGCGCAGGGAGCCGGCATAATCCTTGGCGGTGACGTCGGAATTGTTACCGCCCTCGGTGATCCCGGCAAAGACCGGGCTGTAGGTATACGGTCGCTGGTTGGTGCCTTCCTTCGCATCCAGTTGCAAGTCGATGCTTTGCTGCGTGTTCAGCGTCTGGCTGATCGCCAGGCTGAAGCGGCTGAGGCGGCGGCTGTCACGACGGTCGGCCCCGGATGCATCGCTGTCGAAGCCGTCGTCCTGTTGCCCGGACAGGGACAGGCGCAAGTCGCCGGTTTCCCAGCCTGCGCCCTGGCTGGCATAGAAATCATTGATGCCGCGTTCGCCGCGTACCACTTTTACCCGCGTGCCGTGGCTGTTGGCCGGCGAGCGCGTAAGAATGTTCACCACCGCCATCAAGGCATTGGCGCCGTAGCTGACGGTATTGGGGCCACGGAACACTTCGATGCGCTCGATATCCTCCATGGCCACCGGAATGTCGCTCCAGTCCACGGTGGCCAGACCCGCGCGGTACACCGAGCGGCCGTCGATCAACACCTGCATGCGCCGCGCATCGCTGGCACTGGTGCCGTGGTAGTTCACCGCTGCCTGATTGCCGCTGGTGTAGCCGACCATCATCCCCGGCACAAGGCGCAGCAACTCACTGATATCCCGCGCGCCACTGGCTTTGATCAGCTCGCTGTCGATCACGGTCATGCTGCCAGGCACTGCGGCGGCCGATTGCTTGAGGCGCGTGGCCGTCAATACCTGGGGTAGCGGCTGGCTGTCGAGGAACAGGTCGTCGGCCATGGCAGGCGCGCAGCACAACAGCATCAGCCACAGAGATGAACGGGGAGGAGGGCCCAAATACACGGCACGGCCTTGATAATTGCGGATAGCCGCCCATGTTAACTGAGGTGGGGCCTTTTGCCAGTCGCCGGACTTGCAATTACTCCATGTAAATGTGGCATTTTCCGACAAACGCACGAATTGATACGGGGGCTGGCCGCCAGCGGGTCGGCCCGTATAATGCCGCCATCGCCACTGGTATGGATTAACGGATTGCATATGACTGAACAGCGCCCTATTGCGGTCCTGGGAGGCGGAAGTTTTGGTACCGCCGTGGCAAACCTGCTGGCCGAGAACGGCCACGCTGTGCGCCAGTGGATGCGCGACCCCGAACAGGCCGAGGCCATTCGGGTGCACCGGGAAAATCCGCGTTACCTCAAAGGCATCAAGATTCATCCGGCGGTCGAGCCGGTCACCGACCTGCTCGAAACCCTCACGGCGTGCGACCTGTGCTTCGTCGCGCTGCCCTCCAGCGCCTTGCGCTCGGTGCTGGCGCCCCACGCCGAGCGTCTGGCCGGCAAGTTGCTGGTCAGCCTGACCAAGGGCATCGAGGCGCAGACCTTCAAGCTGATGAGCGAAATCCTCGAAGAAATCGCTCCCCAAGCGCGCATTGGCGTGCTGTCCGGGCCGAACCTGGCACGGGAAGTGGCCGAACACGCGTTGACCGCCACCGTAGTCGCCAGTGAAGACGAAGAACTCTGCGAACGTGTCCAGGCCGTGTTGCATGGCCGCACTTTCCGCGTCTATGCCAGCAGCGACCGTTTTGGCGTCGAGCTCGGCGGTGCGCTGAAAAACGTCTACGCGATCATCGCCGGCATGGCCGTCGCGCTGGGCATGGGCGAAAACACCAAGAGCATGTTGATCACTCGCGCCCTGGCCGAGATGACCCGCTTTGCGGTGAACCAGGGCGCCAACCCAATGACCTTCCTGGGTCTGGCGGGCGTTGGCGACTTGATCGTCACCTGCTCCTCGCCGAAAAGCCGCAACTACCAGGTTGGGTTTGCCCTTGGCCAGGGCCTGAGCCTGGAAGACGCGGTCACGCGCCTGGGCGAAGTCGCCGAAGGGGTCAACACGCTCAAGGTGCTCAAGGCCAAGGCCCAGGAAGCCGGTGTGTATATGCCGCTGGTCGCCGGGTTGCACGCGATCCTGTTTGAAGGGCGCACCTTGGACCAGGTCATCGAGCTGCTGATGCGTGCCGAGCCGAAAACCGATGTCGACTTTATTTCCACCAGTGGTTTCAACTGAGGAACGCGTCATGAACGATCCGAAAGCAGCCCCCAAGTACGAATCCATTGCCTTGCGCATCCTCTGGATGCTGGTGTTTGCCCTGGTGTGGCAAGTGGCGCAGTTCCTGCTCGGCGCGCTGGTGGTGGTGCAGTTGATCTACCGCCTGGTCTACGGCGCCCCGAACCTGGGCCTGATGAACTTTGGCGACAGCCTCAGCCAGTTCCTGGCGCAGATCGGCCGCTTCGGCAGCTTCCACACCGATCAGAAGCCGTGGCCGTTCGCCGACTGGCCGACCCCGCGCGCACCCGAGGGCGAAGCCGCCCACAGCGTGCCGCCGGCGCCGCACCCGGTGCGCGATGAAGAGCCGAAACTGTGAAACTGTGGATCCTGCGCCACGGTGAGGCCGAAGGGCAGGCGCGCACCGATGCCGAGCGCAACCTCACTGAGCATGGTCGTGGTGAAGTGTTGCGCAGTACTGCGCACCTGATCGGCCAGCCCCTCAGCGCGATCATCGCCAGCCCCTATGTGCGGGCGCAACAGACCGCGCAGCTGGTGCGTGAGGCGTTGGGTTTTGAGCCGCAGATTCGCACGGTGCCGTGGCTGACACCGGAGGGCAAGCCGTTGCAGGTGCTGCAAAACCTCGACACCGATGACAACGTGCTGCTGGTCAGCCATCAACCGTTGGTGGGCAGCCTGATCAGCTTCCTGCAGCATGGTCATCTGCGTCAGCCGCAGCCGATGCACACCGCCAGCCTGGCGGAACTGGAAGGGGATTTCCCGCTGGCGGGGCTGATGAGCCTGGTCAGTGTGAAGAACCCGTAGGCTTTATCGCGGCTTTGTGTGTGCTATATAGTCAACCAAGCAAGTGCTTGGTTGGCTATCGTCGGACCACAAAGGAGCGCGTCCCATGCCCGTCGCTTTTCGTTTGCCGTTGCAGGTCTTCTTCGAACGTGAAGCGCGACATCCGCGCCAAACCTTTCTGGTGCAGCCGGTCGGTGGTGGCGACGTGCAAAGCCTCACCTGGGGCGACGTCGGCCACCAGGCCCGCTGCGCCGCGCACTGGCTGCGCGCCCGGGAGTTGCCTCCCCGCTCGCACATTGCGCTGATTTCGAAAAACTGCGCCCACTGGATCATTGCTGACCTGGCGATCTGGATGGCCGGGCATGTCTCGGTGCCGCTGTATCCCAATCTCACCGCTGATTCCGTCGCCCATGTGCTGACCCATTCCGAGGCGGCGCTGGTGATTATCGGCAAGCTTGATGATTGGCCAGCCATGGCGCCCGGCGTGCCTGCGGATGTGCCGACCATCAGCCTGCCGTTGTGCCCAGCAGGCGAATTCGATTTCAGTTGGGCCGATCTGCAAGCCTGCTCGCCGATCCAGGATGAGCCGGCACCTGCGGCCTCGGACCTGGCCACCATCATTTATACCTCCGGCACTACCGGCCTGCCCAAGGGCGTGATGCACAGCTTCGGCGCGTTGGGGTTTGCCGCCACCCGTGGTACGGAGTTGTTTGGCTTGGGCGAGGGCGACCGGTTGTTGTCCTACCTGCCGCTGTGCCATGTGGCGGAGCGGATGTTTGTCGAGATGGCCTCGATCTACACCGGGCAAACGGTGTTTTTCGCCGAAAGCCTGGAGACGTTTCTGACGGACCTGCGTAGGGCGCGTCCGACCGCACTGTTTGGCGTGCCGCGTATCTGGACCAAATTCCAGATGGGCGTCTACGCCAAGATTCCCGCAAAGCGCCTGGACACCTTGTTGCGCCTGCCCTTCATCGGTAAGCGTGTGGGCCACAAGGTGCTCGCCGGCCTGGGCCTGGACGCGTTGCGTATCGCGCTTTCGGGAGCGGCGCCTGTGCCTGAGGCGTTGCTGCGCTGGTATCAACGCCTGGGCCTGGATGTGCTTGAGGTGTATGGCATGACCGAGAGTTGCGGCTACTCCCATGTCTGCCGCCCCGGCCAGCAGACCCTCGGTTGGATCGGCTTGCCGTGCCCCGGGGTGGAAGTGCGTATCGACCCGACAGGCGAAGTCCAGGTACGCAGCGGCGCGACCATGCTTGGCTACTACAAGGACCCGCAGAAAACCGCCGAAACCATCACCGCCGAGGGTTTTCTGCGCACGGGCGACAAAGGCGAGCAGGACGCCGAGGGGCGTTTGCGCCTGACCGGACGGCTCAAGGAAATCTTCAAGACCAGCAAAGGCAAATACGTGGCGCCGGCGCCGATTGAAAACCGCTTGGCCGAGCATCCGCGTATCGAGCAGGTGTGCGTGGTGGGTGATGGACTGATCGCGCCGATAGGCTTATGCGTGTTATCGGCAGTGAGTGAGGATTTGCCAACCCTGCGTGCCAGCCTGGAGCGCTGGCTGGAACAGGTCAACCAGGCGCTGGATAAGCATGAGCGCCTACGCCAATTGGTGGTGGTCAAAGACAGTTGGGCGGTAGAGAACGGCTTCCTGACGCCGACCTTGAAGATCAAGCGCAACGTGATCGAATCGAGTTACGGCGAATATTTCCAGACATGGAGCGAGCGTTCCGAAACCGTTCTGTGGCAGGATTAGGGCCGTAATAAAACCAATAAGGACACTCTCCATGAGCCTGTGGCGCACCCAACCGAACATCGACCAACTCAACGCAATCCAGAAAAACACCATCGGTGAACTGCTGGACATCCGTTTTGAAAGCTTCGACGACGAATCCCTGACCGCGAGCATGGTGGTCGACCATCGCACCCATCAGCCCTACGGCTTGCTGCATGGCGGCGCCTCGGTGGTGTTGGCCGAGAGCGTCGGCTCCATGGCCGCCTATCTGTGTATCGACCCGAGCAAGTTTTATTGCGTGGGCCTGGAGGTCAACGCCAACCACCTGCGCGGTGTGCGCAGCGGGCGGGTGACAGCGGTGGCCAGGGCCGTCCATATTGGCCGCACTACCCAGGTCTGGGACATCCGCCTGACCAACGATGAGGGCAAGGCCAGTTGCGTGTCGCGCCTGACCATGGCCGTGGTGCCGCTGGGCGAGAACCCGCCGGCACGATAGGCGTGGCGTGAGTGTCATCATTCCTGGCAGTTACAGTCATTGCTGTGCCGGCCGGGCATGGTGACAATCAATCTCTGTTTTTGTAGATGGATCCGGTATGTCGCAGCACGTGTTTTTTGCCCACGCCAATGGCTTCCCCTCGGCCACCTACGGTAAGTTGTTCGCCGCCCTGGCTCCGGAGTACGCGGTGGCTCATCTGCCACAGCACGGTCACGACCCCCGGTTTCCGGTGGACGATAACTGGCAGAACCTGGTGGACGAGCTGATCCACCACCTGGAGCAGCAACCGGAACCGGTGTGGGGCGTGGGCCATTCCCTCGGCGGCGTGTTGCACCTGCACGCGGCCATGCGCTGCCCGCAGTTGTACCGTGGCGTGGTCATGCTGGACTCGCCAGTGCTGACCCGCGCCGACCGTTGGGTGATTCGCGCGGCCAAACGCTTCGGGTTTATCGACCGGCTGACCCCGGCCGGGCGCACCTTGGGCCGTCGGGAAGAATTCAGCGACCTGGACGCCGCGCGCAGCTATTTCTCCGGCAAAACCCTGTTCCGTGGCTTTGACCCCGAATGCTTTGACGCCTACCTGCAACACGGCCTGCTGCAAGTGGGCGATCGCCTGCGGCTGCGTTTCGATCCGGCCACCGAAATCAGCATCTACCGTGGCGTGCCCCACACCAGCCCCGGCCAAGTGCGCCAGTTGAAGGTGCCTCTGGCGGTGGTGCGCGGCCGGCAGAGCAGGGTGGTGATGCGTCACCACGCCAGCGGCGTCGGGCGCCTGCCCATGGGCGAAATGCTCACCATGCCCGGCGGCCACATGTTTCCTCTTGAACGGCCCCAAGACACCGCGACCCTGATCAAGAACCTGTTCTCCCGCTGGGAAGCCCGCGAGCGCAACTGCGCATGAGCACCCCGGTCGAAGAAGTGCGCCTGAGCCTGCCCCATATCGAACTGGCGGCCCATCTGTTCGGGCCCGAGGACGGTTTGCCGGTGATCGCCCTTCATGGCTGGCTGGACAACGCCAACAGCTTTGCGCGGCTGGCGCCAAAACTTCAGGGGTTGCGCATCGTTGCGCTGGATATGGCTGGGCATGGGCATTCGGCGCATCGTCCTACCGGTGCCGGTTATGCCTTGTGGGATTACGTCTTTGACGTGCTGCAAGTCGCTGAACAACTGGGTTGGAAACGTTTTGCATTACTTGGCCATTCCCTCGGCGCCATCGTGTCCTTGGTGTTGGCCGGCGCGTTGCCGGAGCGTGTTACGCACCTGGGATTGATCGACGGTGTGCTCCCGCCGACCGCCAGCGGTGAGAATGCCGCCGAGCGGCTGGGCATGGCCTTGCAGGCGCAATTGAACCTGCAGGACAAGCGCAAGCCGGTCTACAACACCCTGGATCGAGCGGTCGAGGCACGCATGAAAGGCGTGGTGGCTGTCAGTCGCGAAGCCGCCGAACTGCTGGCCCAGCGCGGTTTGATGCCGGTGCCGGGTGGCTACACTTGGCGTAGCGACAGCCGTTTGACCCTGGCCTCGCCGGTTCGCCTGACTGAGGAACAGGCGATGGCGTTCGTGCGACGCGTGAGTTGCCCTACCCAGTTGGTGGTCGCTGCCGACGGCATGCTGGCGAAACATTCCGAATTGCTTTCCCAGTTACCCTTTACCGTAACCACGCTGCCAGGCGGCCACCATTTACACCTGAATGATGAGTCCGGCGCGGTCCTTGTTGCAGACTGTTTCAATCGGTTCTTCTCCGCGCCTTGACTTGGGGCGGTCAACTGCCGAGGCTGGGCGGATTGAAAGGGAGTCAACCATGAACAAACTCAACACCGCTGCGACCTCCGATGGCCAGGGCTCGTTGATCTTATGAGCGTGCGTAAAGGATGTATCCGTATCCTGGGCTTGAGCCTTTTGAGCCCACTGGTATTCGCCGCCGACGTACCGGGCAGCCAGGACCTGCCCACAATGGCCCGTCAGGTCGACTCGCAAATCGTCGACTACCGTCCCGCCGAAGAAAAAGAACGTATCTACCCCATGGGCGCGATCCGCAAGATCAGCGGCCAACTGCGTTATGAAGGCCAGGCCATCGCCCGTGGCCAGACCACCGCCATCACCTATGAACTGCCCGCCGAACACAGCTCCAGCGCCGCGTTCAAGGCCACGCGTGAAGCCTTGCAGGAGAAGGGCGCGCAGTTGTTGTTCTGGTGCCAGGCACGGGATTGCGGTGAAAGCAGCCTGTGGGCCAATGAAGTGTTCGGCAACGCCAAGCTGGTCGGCGCCGACGGCCAGCAGGAATACCTGCTGCTGCGCCTCGCGGCGCCGCAGGAAAACTCCCTGGTGGCGCTGTACGGCATTACCCGTGGCAACCGCCGCGCCTATTTGCATGTGGAGCAATTGGATGCCAACGCGCCGCTGGCCGACCTGCTACCCACCTCGGCGACCCTGCTGCGTGAATTGAAAAGCACCGGCGAGCTGGATTTTCCCGCCCTGGGGGGCGAGCCTGACGACACCTGGCTGACCCTGATTTCTCGTGGCCTGAACCTGGATGCCACGTTGCGCGTCAGCCTGACCGGCCCGACCGCCGAAGCCTGGCGCCAGGCGCTGGTCGACAAAGGCGTGCGCGCTGCACGCATGGAAACCGGCACGGGTGACGCCAAGGGCCTGCACCTGCATCTGATACGCTAGGCGTAACAGGGCGAACGGACCCGCGCCGTTCGCCTAAGCTGTCTTCCTACAGTCTTCCTTTCGAGATCCTACATGCTCAATAACGATCGCCTACTGGTGCAAATCCTGCTGCTGGTGCTGTTCGGTGCCAGCTTCTGGGTGATGGCGCCGTTCTGGTCGGCGCTGTTCTGGGGCGCGGTGCTGGCGTTTGCCAGTTGGCCGCTGATGGTCCTGCTGACCCGCTGGCTGGGTGGCCGGGAATCCTTGGCTGCCGGCATCCTGACGTTGGGTTGGATGCTGCTGGTGGCGCTGCCGCTGGTGTGGCTGGGCTTCAACCTTGCGGACCATGTGCGCGATGCAACCGCATTGATCAAGGATATCCAGGTCGATGGCTTGCCGGAAGCGCCTACCTGGCTCGGCTCGATCCCCTTTGTCGGCGAGCGGCTGGTGGGTATGTGGGACAGCATTGATCAGCAGGGTGCAGCGTTGATGGTCAGCATCAAGCCGTACCTGGGGCAGGTCGGCAATTGGTTGCTGGCGCGCAGTGCGCAAATCGGTGGTGGGATTCTGGAACTGACCCTGAGCCTGGTATTCGTGTTCTTTTTCTATCGGGACGGGCCGCGCCTGGCGATGTTCGTCCACCGTCTGCTGGAACGCTTGATCGGCGATCGCGCCGGCTACTACATCGAACTGGTGGCCGGCACGGTGCAACGGGTGGTCAACGGCGTGATCGGCACCGCCGCCGCGCAAGCCCTGCTGGCATTGATCGGCTTCTGGATCGCCGGCGTGCCGGGTGCATTGGTGCTGGGCATCGTCACCTTCCTGCTCAGCCTGATTCCCATGGGCCCGCCGCTGGTGTGGATCCCGGCCACGGCCTGGCTGGCCTGGAAGGGCGACTACACCTACGCGGTGTTCCTTGGCGTATGGGGCACGTTCATCATCAGCGGCGTGGACAACGTGCTCAAACCCTACCTGATCAGCCGTGGCGGCAACCTGCCGCTGGTGATCGTGCTGCTTGGGGTGTTTGGCGGCTTGATCGCCTTTGGGTTCATCGGCCTGTTTATCGGCCCGACCCTGCTGGCGGTGGCCTACAGCCTATTGATGGATTGGAGCGCGACCCAGGCCCAGGGGCGACGGGAAGACAAACTGCTTTAAGCCCTGGGCAACCACATCACGGCGGTCAAGCCACCGCCGGGGGTTTCTTCCAGGTGCAGCCGACCGCCGAGGCGTTCGGCCGCTTCCTTGGAAATCGTCATGCCCAGGCCGACCCCGCCAGAGTTGCGATTGCGTGAGCCTTCCAGCCGATAGAACGGCTCGAACACCGCCTCACGCTTGTCGACGGCGATGCCGGGGCCGTGGTCGATCACGCGGATCACCAAGGCCTCGCGGCTGTCCGTCAGCTCGATGCGCGCCGTACCGGCATAGCGCAGGGCATTGTCGATCAGGTTGTTGAGGCACGAACGCAAGGCCATCGGCTGCACCTGCAGCGGCGCGCAGGTGCCGGCGAATTGTACGTCGGAGCCTTGGTCCTGGGCGTTTTCGCTCATGGACTCGACCAACGCTTGCACGTCCAGCCAGTGTCGGGTTTCGCTGGTGCGTTGTTCGTGCAGGTAGCTCAGGGTGGCGTCGAGCATGCCGATCATGTCGTCCAGGTCCTGGCGCATCTGGCCTTGCAACCGAGTGTCTTCAATCTGTTCCAGGCGCAGCTTCAAGCGTGATAGCGGCGTGCGCAGGTCATGGGAGACCGCGCCGAGCATGCGCGCGCGTTGGCTGACTTGTTCGCGGATGCGCCGTTGCATCAGGTTGAAGGTCGACGCGGCTTGCTGTGCTTCACGCGGTCCCGACTCGTCGAGGGGCGGGCTGTCGAGGTCCAGGCTCAAGCGCTCGGCAGCTTCGCTCAGGCGCTGAATCGGCCGGCTCAGCAGCTTGGCGCCGTACCAGGCGGCGATGATCAACGAGATGAACTGGAACGTCAGCGGCACCACCGGGCCGCCAAACCACGGTCGCTTGTGCTTGGGCAGGGGCTTCATCGTGCCGTCAGGCTGTTCGACAAAGGTTTCCTGGGGCGGCGGCGGGGGCGGGCCGTAATAGCGAAACCAGGAGATCGCCAGCACGTGGGCCAGCACAATCGCCACCAGCAACACGCCAAACAGTCGACCGAACAGCGTGTTGAAGGCGTTGCGCATCAACCGATATCCCGCGCATCGAACAGGTAGCCTTCGCCGCGCACGGTCTTGATCAGTTGCGGGGCCTTGGGGTCGTCCCCGAGTTTTTGCCGCAGGCGCGACACCAGCAAGTCGATGCTGCGATCAAAGGCTTCAATGGAGCGGCCACGGGCGGCATCCAGCAATTGTTCGCGGCTCAACACCCGGCGCGGGCGCTCGATGAAGACCCACAGTAGGCGGAATTCCGCGTTGGACAGCGGCACCACCAGGCCATCGTCGGCCACCAGTTGGCGCAATACGCTGTTGAGGCGCCAATTGTCGAAGCGGATGTTGGCGCGCTGGTCGGTGCGGTCATCGCGCACACGGCGCAGGATGGTCTGGATCCGCGCTACCAGCTCACGCGGCTCGAACGGCTTGGACATATAGTCGTCGGCGCCCAGTTCCAGGCCGATGATGCGGTCCGTCGGCTCGCAGCGGGCGGTGAGCATCAGGATCGGAATGTCCGACTCCGCGCGCAGCCAGCGGCACAGCGAAAGGCCGTCTTCACCGGGCAGCATCAGGTCGAGCACCACCACATCGAAGGTTTCAGCCTGCATGGCCTGGCGCATGGCGGTGCCGTCGGTGACGCCATGCGCCAGGATGCCAAAACGGGCGAGGTAGTCGATCAGCAGTTCGCGGATCGGTACATCGTCGTCAACGATCAGCGCGCGGGTGTTCCAGCGCTTGTCATCGGCGATCACTGTGCCTTTTTGCTCGTCGTTCACAGAGACGGAAGGGGTCTGCATAATGCGATCATCTGCCTGGTCGTTGCGGTCAGCATAGGCGTCCAGCCCCATGGCTGGAAGTGCTGGTCGGTGGGTCGTGCGAGCGAGGCTAGCGGTGGGGCGTGTTGGGGGCATGTCGTGAATGTATCAGCTTTGAAATAATTGCCCGTAAATGCCTGCCCGATAGCGCTTGGTCAGTATTTACCGATCATCGGATCCCGCAACGCCGCCGCTTGCGCTACAATCCGCGCCGATTTCGACTTGCCTGAGAGCCCATTCCAATGTCCGTCTGCCAGACTCCTATCATCGTCGCCCTGGATTACCCCACTCGTGACGCCGCACTGAAGCTGGCTGACCAGTTGGACCCGAAGCTTTGCCGGGTCAAGGTCGGCAAGGAACTGTTCACCAGTTGCGCCGCAGAAATCGTCGGCACCCTGCGTGATAAAGGTTTCGAGGTGTTCCTCGACCTGAAATTCCACGATATCCCGAACACCACCGCCATGGCGGTCAAGGCCGCTGCCGAAATGGGCGTGTGGATGGTCAACGTGCACTGCTCCGGTGGCCTGCGCATGATGAGCGCGTGCCGTGAGGTGCTGGAACAGCGCAGCGGTCCCAAGCCTTTGTTGATCGGCGTGACTGTGCTCACCAGCATGGAACGTGAAGACCTGGCCGGCATCGGTTTGGACATCGAGCCTCAGGAGCAGGTGCTGCGACTGGCGGCCCTGGCGCAGAAAGCCGGTCTCGACGGCCTGGTGTGCTCGGCGCTGGAAGCCCAGGCCTTGAAAACCGCGCACCCTTCGCTGCAACTGGTGACCCCAGGGATTCGTCCGGCGGGCAGCGCTCAGGATGACCAGCGCCGTATTCTGACGCCGCGACAGGCGCTGGACGCGGGTTCCGATTACCTGGTGATTGGCCGTCCGATCAGCCAGGCGGCCGATCCGGCCAAAGCGTTGGCGGCAGTGGTTGCAGAGATCGCCTGAACAACACCCCCTGTAGGAGCCGGCTTGCCGGCGATAGCGGCCTTTAGATCAATGCAAGACTCAAGGGCCTCATCGCCGGCAAGCCGGCTCCTACATAAGCTGGGTGTCAGTTGACCTTCAGTACCAACTTGCCGAAATTCTCGCCGTTGAACAGCTTCATCAACGTCTCCGGGAACGTCTCCAGCCCCTCCACGATATCTTCTTTGCTCTTGAGTTTGCCTTGGGCCATCCAGCCGGCCATTTCCTGCCCGGCAGCGGCGAAGCCTGCGGCGTGGTCCATCACTACGAACCCTTCCATGCGCGCTCGATTGACCAGCAGTGACAAGTAATTGGCCGGACCTTTCACGGCTTCCTTGTTGTTGTATTGGCTGATGGCGCCGCAGATGACCACGCGGGCTTTCAGTGCCAGGCGGCTGAGGACGGCGTCGAGAATATCGCCGCCGACGTTATCGAAATACACGTCCACGCCCTTGGGGCACTCGCGCTTGAGGGCCGCGGGCACGTCTTCGCTTTTGTAGTCGATGGCGGCGTCGAAGCCCAATTCATCTATCAGGAACTTGCATTTGTCGGCGCCGCCGGCAATGCCCACCACGCGGCAACCCTTGAGCTTGGCGATCTGCCCGGCAATGCTGCCCACGGCGCCCGCCGCGCCGGAGATCACCACGGTTTCGCCAGCCTTGGGCGCACCCGTTTCCAGCAGCGCAAAGTAGGCGGTCATGCCGGTCATGCCCAGAGCCGATAGATAGCGCGGCAAAGGCGCCAGTTTCGGATCAACCTTGTAGAAGCCACGTGGCTCGCCGAGGAAATAATCCTGCACGCCTAGGGCGCCGTTGACGTAGTCGCCGACAGAGAATTTCGGGTTGTTTGACGCAATCACCTCTCCCACACCCAGTGCGCGCATTACCTCACCGATGCCGACAGGCGGAATGTAGGACTTGCCTTCATTCATCCAGCCGCGCATGGCTGGGTCGAGGGACAGGTATTCGTTGCGCACCAGCACCTGGCCCTCCTGGGGCGTGCCCACCGGGACTTCCTGATAAGTGAAGGTGTCCCGGGTGGCTGCGCCGACCGGGCGCTTGGCGAGCAGGAATTGGCGGTTGGTCTGGGCAGTCATGGCAGCGACTCTTCTGGAAATGAACCTGAAGTGATAGACCTTCAACGGATAGGGAGCAAGGTTCACCGAGAGCGCGAATGCCGGTCGATAGGTGGTGTTGATAGTTGACCTACGTCTCTTATCACTGCGATCCATGCAGCGCCAACCGGCGATTTGATAGTGCTGACGCGTCCAAGGCGGCGTTGGCTAGACTCGACCCACGGCTATTTTCTCCCACAGGACATCTTCTATGAGCATGACGTTTTCCGGCCAGGTTGCCCTGGTGACTGGCGCCGCTGCCGGTATTGGCCGCGCCACCGCGTTGGCGTTCGCCGCCGAAGGCTTGAAGGTCGTGGTTGCCGACCTGGACGCGGTGGGCGGCGAAGGCACCGTCGCCCTGATCCACCAGGCGGGTGGCGAAGCGCTGTTTGTGCGTTGCAACGTCACGCTGGAGGCGGATGTGCAGCAATTGATGGCCCAGACCATCGCCGCCTATGGTCGCCTGGACTATGCATTTAATAACGCCGGGATCGAGATCGAAAAGGGCAAGCTGGCCGACGGCAACCTGGATGAGTTCGACGCAATCATGGGCGTTAACGTCAAAGGCGTGTGGTTGTGCATGAAGCACCAGTTGCCGCTGTTGTTGGCCCAGGGCGGCGGCGCCATAGTCAACACTGCCTCAGTCGCGGGCCTGGGGGCTGCGCCGAAGATGAGCATTTATGCGGCCTCCAAACATGCGGTGATCGGCCTGACCAAATCGGCGGCCATCGAGTATGCGAAGAAGAAAATCCGCGTCAACGCAGTCTGCCCTGCGGTGATCGATACCGATATGTTCCGGCGCGCCTATGAGGCCGACCCACGCAAGGCTGAATTTGCCGCCGCCATGCACCCGGTCGGACGCATCGGCAAGGTCGAGGAAATCGCCAGCGCGGTGCTATACCTGTGCAGTGATGGCGCCGCATTTACCACAGGCCAAGCTTTGGCGGTGGACGGTGGTGCGACCGCTATCTAGGACCTCACGCCGCCCTTCATTCGAAAAGGTTTGGGGGGCTGTGGGGCGTTTCCATAGCTGGCACCGTGCCCTGTCAGAATGTGTATCAACAGGTAAATAATTCAATAAAATCAATACTTTAATAAGACTTGGCGAGCGGTCGAAATGCGCTTCTGTGCTTAACTGTTCTGGGTTGAATATCAGTCAGTTGAAGTGAGTGGCGCATGGATTTAGGGATCGATCGACAAGCCCTTGTACCGGTGGTGCAGCAAATTATCAGCGCCGTGGCGCAATGGATTCGCATGAGTGGGGTGAGCCCCGGCACGCGCTTACCGTCCGTTCGACAGGTGGCCCTCGATAACCTGCTCAGCCAATCCAGCGTGATCGAGGCGTTCGAGCGGATGGTCGCCCAGGGATTGCTGGTTTCCAAACACGGTTCGGGTTTCAGCGTGGCCCAGCCGTCAACGTTGTATGAGGACCAGTGGTATGAAGGCGCGGAGCGGGAATGGGGCGCCTTCGTTGATAGTCCTCTGGGCGAGTTGAAGCTGGGCTGCGGTTGGTTGCCCGATGCCTGGCGTGAAAGCGATGACATCAGTTACGCGATTCGTGAAGTCACTCGAACCGACACCGCCGGCCTGTTCAATTACAGCACGCCATTGGGGTTGCCGGCGCTGCGCGAGCAACTGTTCAAGCGTCTGAGTCGAATCCACATTGCCGCCCACCAGGACCGTATCCTCATCACAGCGGGCGCGAGCCATGCCCAGGACTTGCTGATACGCACGTTGCTCAAGGCCGGCGACTGCGTGGTGGTCGAAACACCCGGGTACGGCAACCTCTATCGGCAATTAGGCTTCCACGGCGTGCAATTGCTGCAAGTGCCGCGAACCCCTGGTGGCCCTGACATTCCGGCGCTGGAAGCGCTGCTGCAGCAGCATCGGCCCAAGTGCCTGTTCATCAACAGCCTGTATCACAATCCCACCGGCTCCAGCCTGAGTCGTACCGTGGGCGAGCGTTTGCTGGCGCTGGCGCAGCGCGACAACTTCCTGATCATCGAAGAGGATGTCCTCGGCGACCTGCAGCACCCCAGTTGTACGCGCCTTTCGGCGTTACCCCATGATGATCGGGTGATCTACGTCGCCAGCTTTTCCAAGACCTTGAGCAGTGCCTTGCGCGTGGGTTACCTGAGTGCCAGCGCCGCGATCATCGCGCAGTTGGCCAGCCTCAAGACCCTGACCGGTTTTGGCACCTCACGCTTCGCCGAATCGGTGGTGGCCACGCTGCTGGCTAATGGCACTTATCGCAAATGGGTACAGCGCTTGCGCAAGCGGCTGAATACGCAAATGACGGCTACGCTGCAGGTACTGGAGGACGAGGAGTGGGAGGTGTTCGCCGCACCTGCTGGCGGCATGTTTTTGTGGGCGCGACCAAGGGCAAGCGATCCATCGCGGTTGCAGGCATGCGCCCGCAGACTCGGGGTTTTGTTGTCGTCGGGAGCGCTATTCAGTCCAACCAGCGAGCCCAGTGAGTGGTTGCGCATCAACGTGGCCTATGCCGATGATCAACGGGCCTTGGCGTTGTTCCGCGCAATGGGGCCCGCCAGATCGACCTCGACCATTCTGAAAACGACGGGCGTGTAGCTTTTTGCCATTATTGTGGCGCCAACGACTTGTGTTTAGTGCCTTGTGGTTGCGAATCTCGCCTGTGTAAACCGGGCTTGATGGCAACCGCCATTGCAAGAGGATTCAAGTGCAATGATTTCGGCCGTGCAACGACAATTCGCCAACCTCGGTATGGCGAAAAAACTGGGCTTGGGTTTCACCCTGGTATTGCTGCTGACGGCCTTGGTCGCGGCGATCGGTGTGTGGTCCCTGCAAACCGTTGGCCAGCGTTTCGAAGGGCTCAAGGCCATGTCGTTGCTTAACAGCGGTTTGCTCAAGGTGCGCCTGATCGAGCAGGACTACGCGTTGCACGCCGATCCCAAGGCCGTTGACGCCCTGCACGAAAGCGTCGATGCCCTGGCGGCTCTCGCGGCCAGTCTCAAGGCCCAGTCGGCGGCCAACGTGCCGGTGATGACTGATGTCGAACAGGCCTTGGCTGCCTACCGCAAGGCGTTCGATGAGTTTGTCGAATTGACCCAGACCAAAGACCTGGCGTTGGAAATGGCCAGTTGGTCGGTGTCCAGCGTGGCCAACAATCTAGATGTATTGCAGGCCGGGCTGGCGGATGACGGCGCCTATGGCTTGAAGGAAAGCCAGGGCAGGGAAGGCGCTGAGTTTATCGAGCAGGCGGGGCAGGTCAGCCAGGTGTCGCGCCTGATGCTGCAAGCAATGAATGAAGCCCATGTGCGGCTCGACCAGAGCCGCAAGGCCGATCAAGACGACGCAGAGCAGGGCAAGATCGAGCAGGCTGACCAGGCTCTTGCCCAGGTCGAGCAACTGAAGACCTCAGTCAAGGACTCCGGCTACCAGACCGTGCTCAATGAAGTTTCCGGGCATATCGCCGCGTTCAGTGAAAAACTCGGCGAGTACACCGGGCTGCTGGCGCAGGAAAAGGTGGTCTACAAGCAGTTGCATGATAGGGCGGAACAGGTCGTCAGCCGGGTCAACCAGGCCTACGACGCCGAAGACCAGTCGATGCAGGCGCAGTTGAAGAAAAGCGCACTGCTGATCATCGGCTCTTCGGCCTTGGCGTTGTTGGTGGGTTTGATTGCGGCCTGGGTGATCACCCGCTTGATCGTCGCGCCGCTGCGCAGCGTGATTGCCGTGGCCCAGCAGATTGCCGCCGGCGATTTGAGCGGGCGCATGGAGGTCAGCCGTCGTGATGAAATCGGCCAGTTGATGCAGGCGATGCAACAGATGGGCAACGGCCTGAGCCAAATGGTCAGCGGCCTGCAAGCCGGTATCGAGCAACTGGCCAGTTCGGCGCATTCATTGTCCAGTGTCACCGAGCAGACCAACGTCGAGGTCAATAGCCAGAAAGAAGAAACCGAACAGGTCGCCACGGCGATGAACCAGATGACTGCCACCGTGCACGACGTGGCTCGCAACGCCGAAGAGGCCGCGCAAGCCGCACAGACGGCAGATGATAAAGTCGACAGCGGCCAACAGGTGGTGCGCCAGAGTTTGCAGCGCATTGAATTGCTGGCCACATCCAGCACCTCTGCCAGCGCCAGCATCGAGAGCCTGAGCGCTGAAATTCAAAATATCGGCACCGTGTTGAGTGTGATCAAAAGCGTGGCCGAACAGACCAACCTGCTGGCCCTCAACGCCGCCATCGAAGCCGCCCGCGCCGGCGAGCAGGGCCGAGGTTTTGCGGTGGTCGCCGATGAAGTACGGGCCTTGGCCAAGCGTACCCAGCAATCCACCGAGGAGATCGAACGACTGGTCAGCACCTTGCGCAGCGCCGCCCAGTCATCGGTGCAGCAGATCCAGCAAAGCGGCGAGTTGGTGAAGCTGGCGGTAAGCGATGCCCTGGAAACCGAAAGTGCGTTGGGTAGCATCGCAGTGGCAGTGTCGCTGATCCAGCAGATGAACCAGCAGATTGCCGCGGCGGCCGAGGAGCAAAGTTCGGTGGCCGAAGAGATCAATCGCAGCGTCACCAGTATCCGCGCCAGTGCCGATCAGTCGGCGCTGAGCATGCAAGGCAATGCCGCGTCGAGCATTCAACTGGCGCAGTTAGGCGCGGAACTCAAGGGCATGGTGGGGCACTTCCGCCTGTGATCGCCGCGCGTTGGCAGCGACCACAGGGGAGGGCGGTCAGGCGTTGTTGGCGAGGAAGGTCAGCAGGGCTTCGTTGACGAAGTCCGGGTTTTCCCTGGCGCTGATATGGCCGGCTTCGGGAATCAGGATCAGGCTGCAACCGATCAGGTTCGCCATCTCCTCGGACTCGGCGGGAGGGCGCGGTTTGTCCTGCTCGCCGCACATCAGCAACGTGGTGTCGGCGTCCAGGCGCGGCAGTTGCTCCAGTACGTCTTCGCGACTGAAGATCAATCGACCCAAGGGCACGATGCTCTGCAACAGACGTTCTTTCGAGTAACCCTGCAGTTGCCGGCGGAAATCCTGGTACAGCGCTGATTCGCGGTCGATACCCGGACGGAAGAATATCGGCGCGACCACATCCAGCAACGGCTCGGGGATGGCACCGGCGTCTTCAATCATCTTGAACAGCGAGAAGTAATACTGGCGCGTGGCCTCGGGCTCGGCGCCCAGGTAGGTGTCCATCAGCACCAGGCTGTTGATCCGCTCGGGCGCCTGCAGTGCCAGGCGTGCACCCCACATCCCGCCGACCGAGAGCCCCACCAGGTTGATCGCTGGGATATCCAGTTGGTCGAGCAGGGCCAGGGTCTGGCGCGCGAGGTCGTTCAGGGAATGGGTTTGCGCGGGTAATGCACCGGATTCACCATGGCCCCACAGCTCGGGCACGATCACACGGTATTGTTGCGACAGCGCTTCGATCTGCGGCGCCCACATGTCGGCGTCCCACAGGTAGCTTGAACCCAGCAGTACGACCGGGCCGGTGCCCTGGTCCAGGTAGTGCAGCGGTTGTCCATCAATGACGGCGACAGGCATAACAGGCCTCTGACTTCACGGAGTAAGGGGCACTTTTTTACGCTAGTCGGGGGCGGGGGGATAGATGCAAAGTGATGGCATCTTGTGAAGCGGTAGGTTGTTTGTACAGACCTGGTCTTGTAGTGAGCGGGCTTGCCCCGCGCTGGGCTGCGTAGCGGCCCCAATAAAAACCCCTCGTTCTGGCAGACAGATCGGGGGGTTAGGTTTTAGGGCCGCTGCGCAGCCCAGCGCGGGGCAAGCCCGCTCACCACAGGCCCGCCCAACTACCGCGCAATCAGTCGTAGATGACTTTCTTCTTCCACTCGGCGTCGGCATCCACCACTTTGAGGCCTTCGGTCAGTTCGTTGACCTCGTCTTCGGCGGGCTTGCTGTTGGTCAACACCGTGGAGTTGGCGCGGGCAAGCTGGGCTTCCAGCTGTTGCAGCTGCGCGCTGTAGATCACCGGCTCCGGCTGTTTACGCAGGTATTGCACGCCACGCTCGAACGCCAGGCGTGCCTGGCCCGGCTGGCCTTGTTGCAGGGCGTGCTGGCCAAGGTTGTTGAAGAACTCGATGTGCAGCAACACCAGGATATGGCGGATTTCCCGGATCCAGTGCTTGGCCTCGTTGGCCGGCAGGAAACCGTCCTGGGCGGCGCGGGTGACCTGGCCGTGCAGGGCTTCGAGCAGGAAGCGCACATCCTTTGCCTTGGCTTCGGTCTGGATCGGCGCGGGCGGGTTGTTCACCGGGATTGATTCGCCTTGGGCCACCAGCGTATTCAGCTCGGCGATGCGAGCCTTGAGCGGTGCGCTGCCTTTGTTGAGGTTCAACAGGCGCTGGTTGACGTTGAGTTCCAGGCGGGTCATCAACAGTTTGAGCGCCGGGGTCATCAACTGGCCGGGGAAGGTCTCGGTGATTTCACCGCAGCGACGCAGGCGATCATTAAGCTCGATCTCGGTGCGCTTCTTTTCCAGCTTGTTGTTTTCCACCACGTGGTTCATGTAGCCAATGGCGATCAGTATTACGATCCCGGCTATTACCAGCAGGGTGATCATGAGTGGTGTCACCGGTGTGACCTCTTTATAGGGTTTACAGTGGAGTGTAGTGACTGGGCCATCCGGCGGATAGGACTGATCGACCAGTTGCCCGGGTAGTTTGCTTCTATATAGATAGGCGCTCCCTGCATGGATGCACATTGCCATCATTTGCTGGAGCGAACTATAGCGTCTTGTCGGGCGCCAGAATATAGGCGTCAAAGCCCGGACACGCACAATTCGCCCTCAGGCCCTGAAAGCAGGTCGAAGTCATTGATTTTAATAAATTTATCCTTGGGGGTTGACGACCTTTCAATCCATCCATAGAATGCGCGCCACTTAACGCGTAAAGCACACAGCGAAACGCAGCTAAGTAGTGAATGTTGTACGTGTGTCCCCTTCGTCTAGTGGCCTAGGACACCGCCCTTTCACGGCGGTAACAGGGGTTCGAGTCCCCTAGGGGACG
>NZ_RXYG01000010.1:0-294333 GCF_003970195.1 Pseudomonas sp. C 49-2 | reverse complement strand
GATACGTTGGTGTGTATCCCGTTTTTTTGCATCATCGTTGACGACCATCGCGGGCAAGCCCGGCTCCCACAGGGAAATGCGCAGGCTTCAACGATTCGGTCGGCTACTAGGCCGCCGCGCTTTGCTTTTGATCGTGATCTTGATCTTAGGCGCCCCGTCAAACACGCTGGCCGGAATTCGGCAGGGATTTGGGGGGTAAACCGGCAGGGATGCCGGTTTAGCCGCCCCGCGCCATGGATGGCGCGTGGCGGCGGCCCCCCAAATCACTGTCGGATTACGGGCACACCGAGCCTAAGCGAGGTGCCGAGTGTTGGGGCAAGAGCGTTTTGCTTGCTTTGCCGCTTTTGCAAAGTGAGCCGCCGTAAGGGCGGAACCCTAAGTGGCCGTTACCTAAAAAACGGATATGTACTCAATAAAACCAACCAACCCCAAACCTGGCCCAACTCTTGCTCTACCTCCCAATACTGCATCCCCGACCCCCATGCAGTGGAGACCTTTACCTATGCCAGTCGCCCCGAATTCGCTCCTTCAGGCTGCCCCCGCGGCCAAGCCTCAAGCGCCCGCTGCCAACCCACCGGCAGCGGCTGCGGACCCACGGGACAAGGGCCCTGGCTTCGCTCAAGTGTTCGCCAACCAGGCTTCCAAACCCACGGCCAAGGCCGACGATAATTCGCCCAAACCCATCGCCGGCAAGTCCTCCGACGCCAGTGCCAAGCCAGCGGCAAGCAGCGACAAACCTGCCGCCAGCACGCCAGCCGTTGCCGATAGCGGCAAACCCTTGCCTGCCACCCCACCGGCCAAGACCGACGACAGCGCCAGCAAGGATGACGAAGCGTCAACCGACCCGACCCTGGTACAGCAGCCTCCAGCTGACCCGGTGGTCGATCCGGCCCTGATTGCCACCGTCACTCCAGTCGCCGTGCCAGTGCCGGTGGAAACCCCGGCGCCTGTCACCACAGCCAAGGATGACAAGACCCAGCCGGTAGTCGCGGCACCCGTCGCGGCCACCGAGGAAGCCAAGCCTGTCTTTGATCCGGAAGCCGACCCATTGGACGCCATGCCAGCCGTGCGCCTGGCGATGGAGCAGGGCGGTCATGTCTCGGCCAGCAGTCAGGCCCAGGCCAAAACCGCCCCGGCGCCAACTCAGGATCAACCCACCGCCGCACAGAACTTTGCCGCCGGCCTGGCCAATATGGTCGACCAGCAAGCCACCAAGGACAGCACTGACACGGGTGGTGACAAGGCCTTCGGCGGGTTGATCGAGGACGGCCTCAAGGACCTGAAAAACGCCAGCAGCGACACCCGTGTCGACGACTTCGCCAACCGCCTGGCTGCATTGACCCAGGCCGCCACACCGAAAACCGCCAACGCCTTGCCGCCGGTAACCAATGCGCCGCTGGCCATGCACCAGAGCGGCTGGACCGATGAAATCGTCAACCGCGTGATGTACCTGTCCAGCGCCAACCTCAAGTCGGCGGAGATTCAGTTGCAGCCGGCCGAACTCGGTCGCCTGGATATCAAGGTCAACATGACCGCCGACCAGCAAGCCCAGGTCAACTTCATGAGCGCCCACCCGGTGGTACGTGAAGCCTTGGAAAGCCAGTCCGGCCGCTTGCGGGAGATGTTCGCCCAGCAGGGCATGGGGCAGGTGGATGTGAACGTGTCCGACCAGTCCCGTGGCCAGGAGCAACAGCAGCAACAGGCCCAGACCCGTGGCGTGAGCGGCAGCGGCGGGCGCGGTGGTGATAACAGCGACAGTGGTAACCACATTGATGTGGCTGAAGCCGTGGCGCCGGTCACCTCAACCGTAATCGGCTCCAGCGCCGTCGACTACTACGCCTGATCCGAGCCTGGCGCCGGACGAAATGTGGGAGGGGGCAAGCCCCCTCCCACAATTTGATTTGCTGCGCCCGTACGTCCTCGACTTCCAGACAACTCTGGCATAACACTTGCTCTTGCCTTTCCGTAGATCTATGAATCCCCGAATAGTGACGGATTATTGGCATGGCGAAGAGCGACGACGCAGCAAAAGCACCCGCAGGCAAAGGTAAGCTCAAGCTTATCCTGTTGATAGTCCTGGGCCTGCTCCTGGCCATCGGCGCCTCGGTCGGCGGCACCTGGTACATCATGCACAGCAGTGCCAGCAAGCCGGCACCCGCCGCCGAAACCGCCAGTAACGTCAAGCAACCGGCAATTTTCGAGCCGATGCTTCCGGCCTTTGTCGCCAACTTCAATCAGAATGGCCGCCAACGCTACCTGCAGGTGAGCATCACCTTGCTGGCGCGTAACCAGTCGGACCTGGATGCCCTCAAGGTGCACATGCCAGTGATCCGCAACAACCTGGTGATGCTGTTCTCCGGTCAAAGCTTCGACAGCCTGGCCACCCCGGTGGGCCAGGAAATGCTGCGCCAGAAGGTCACTGCCAGCGTGCAGGAAGTGGCCCAGAAGGAACTCGGCAAAGTCGTGGTCGAGCAGGCGCTCTTCACTAACTTCGTATTGCAGTAGGATCACGACATGGCCGTGCAAGACCTGCTGTCCCAGGATGAGATCGATGCGCTGCTGCATGGCGTCGACGATGGTCTGGTACACACCGAAATGGCTGCCGAGCCCGGCAGCGTCAAAAGTTATGACCTCACCAGCCAGGATCGCATCGTCCGTGGACGCATGCCGACGCTGGAGATGATCAACGAACGCTTCGCCCGTTATACCCGCATCAGCATGTTCAATATGCTGCGCCGCTCGGCGGATGTGGCGGTGGGCGGCGTGCAGGTGATGAAGTTCGGTGAATACGTGCACTCGTTGTACGTGCCCACCAGCCTCAACCTGGTCAAGATCAAGCCGTTGCGCGGTACCGCGCTGTTCATCCTGGATGCCAAGCTGGTGTTCAAACTGGTGGACAACTTCTTCGGCGGCGACGGCCGTCACGCCAAGATCGAAGGCCGTGAGTTCACCCCGACCGAATTGCGGGTAGTGCGCATGGTGCTGGAGCAGGCCTTCATCGACTTGAAGGAAGCCTGGCAGGCGATCATGGAAGTCAATTTCGAGTACATCAACTCGGAAGTGAACCCGGCCATGGCCAACATCGTCGGCCCCAGCGAAGCCATTGTGGTGTCCACCTTCCACATCGAACTCGATGGCGGTGGCGGCGACCTGCACGTGACCATGCCGTACTCGATGATCGAGCCGGTGCGCGAGATGCTCGACGCCGGTTTCCAGTCCGACCTGGACGATCAGGACGAGCGTTGGGTCAAGGCCCTGCGCGAAGACCTGCTGGACGTCGACGTACCCCTGAGCGCCACGGTGGCCCGTCGCCAGTTACGCCTGCGCGATATTTTGCACATGCAGCCAGGGGACATCATCCCCGTCGAATTGCCCGACGAAATGATCATGCGCGCCAATGGTGTGCCGTCATTCAAGGTCAAGCTCGGTTCCCACAAGGGCAACTTGGCTCTTCAAGTGGTCGAACCGATCAATCGTCGCTGATCAACACTCATTTTTGCTTCGCCGAGGACATGTAATGGCTACCGAACACGAAAACACTTCCGCCGAAGACCAGGCCCTGGCTGACGAATGGGCGGCTGCCCTGGAAGAAACCGGCGATGTTGGCCAGGACGACATCGATGCGCTGCTGGCCGCTGACGCCGCCACCTCTCCGGCCGGCAACCGTCTGCCGATGGAGGAATTCGGCAGCGTGCCGAAGAACAACGACCCGGTGACCCTCGACGGCCCGAACCTGGATGTGATCCTCGACATTCCCGTGTCGATCTCCATGGAGGTCGGCAGCACCGAAATCAACATCCGCAACCTGCTGCAACTCAACCAGGGTTCGGTGATCGAGCTGGACCGCCTGGCCGGTGAGCCGCTGGACGTGCTGGTCAACGGCACCCTGATTGCCCACGGCGAAGTGGTGGTGGTCAACGAGAAGTTCGGCATCCGCCTGACCGACGTGATCAGCCCGAGCGAACGCATCAAGAAGTTGCGCTGAGATGAAGTATTCGATGGCGGGACTGTTTCTGGCGCTGCCATTGAGCGCCCTCGCGGCTGAGCCGGCCGCGCAGGCCACCGCTGCCGCTGCGCCAGTGGTGAGCAGCGGCATTGGCGGGCAATTGACCCAGCTGGTGCTGGGCCTGTTGCTGGTGGTGGGTTTGATCTTCGCACTGGCCTGGCTGTTGCGCCGGGTGCAGCGCGTGGGGCCGGGCAATGGCCAGGTGATCGAGATGATCGGTTCCCGCGCCCTCGGCCCGCGTGATCGGCTGGTGCTGGTGCAAGTGGGCGGGGAGCAGATCCTGCTGGGCATCACGCCCGGTCGCATCACCCCGCTGCATGTGCTCAAGACCCCGGTGAGCGTGGATCAGAGCCAGTCCGCCACGCCAGAATTCGCCCAGCGCCTGATGGAGTTGCTGGGCAAGGATCAAAAGGATAAGAAGTAATGCGCGTTTTATTGGCGCTCATGCTGTTGCTGGCCGCGCCACTGGCGTTTGGCGCCGACCCGTTGTCGATCCCGGCGATCACGTTGGGCACCAACGCGGCCGGCGCGCAGGAGTATTCGGTCAGCCTGCAGATCCTGCTGATCATGACCGCGCTGAGCTTTATCCCGGCGTTCGTCATGCTGATGACCAGCTTCACGCGGATCATCATTGTGTTCTCGATCCTGCGCCAGGCCCTGGGCCTGCAGCAGACGCCGTCGAACCAGATCCTCACCGGCATGGCCTTGTTCCTGACGCTGTTCATCATGGCGCCGGTGTTCGACAAGGTGAACCAGCAAGCGCTGCAACCCTACCTGGCGGAGAAAATGACCGCCCAGGATGCGATCGACAAGGCCCAGGGCCCGATCAAGGATTTCATGCTGTCGCAAACCCGCTCCAGCGACCTTGAGCTGTTTATGCGTCTGTCCAAGCGCACCGACATCGCCACCCCGGACCAGGCACCGCTGACCATCCTGGTGCCGGCGTTCGTCACCTCCGAATTGAAAACCGCGTTCCAGATCGGCTTCATGATCTTCATCCCGTTCCTGATCATCGACCTGGTGGTGGCGAGCGTGTTGATGGCCATGGGTATGATGATGCTGTCGCCGTTGATCATCTCGTTGCCGTTCAAGATCATGCTGTTTGTGCTGGTGGACGGCTGGGCGCTGATTATCGGCACGTTGGCCGGCAGTTTCGGCGGGGTATAGCGCAATGACGCCAGAAGTAGCTGTCGACCTGTTCCGTGAAGCGCTGTGGCTGACCACCGTGATGGTCGCCGTGCTGGTCGTGCCGAGCCTGTTGGTGGGCCTGCTGGTGGCGATGTTCCAGGCCGCGACGCAGATCAACGAACAAACCTTGAGCTTTTTGCCGCGTTTGCTGGTGATGCTGGTCACCCTGATCGTGGCCGGCCCTTGGCTGGTGCAGACCTTCATGGAATACATTCTGCAGTTGTACGGCAGTATTCCGCAGTTGATCGGCTGACCGGATGCAGTCGTTGCTGGCATTGACCGATACCCAGATCAGCACGTGGGTGGCGTCCTTCATCCTGCCGATGTTCCGCGTGACGGCGATGTTGATGGCCATGCCGGTGTTCGGCACCACCCTCGTACCACGCCGGGTGCGCCTGTACTTCGCGGTGGCGATTACCGTGGTGATCGTGCCAGGGTTGCCGCCGATGCCACCGGTCAATGCCATCGATCTCAGCGCGTTGCTGCTGATTGCCGAACAAATCCTGATCGGCGCGCTGATGGGCTTTTCCCTCACGCTGTTTTTCCAGGCCTTTGTGGTGGCCGGGCAGATCATCTCGATTCAGATGGGCATGGGCTTCGCCTCCATGGTCGACCCCACCAACGGCGTATCGGCGGCGGTGATCGGGCAGTTTCTGACCATGCTGGTGACCTTGCTGTTCCTGGCGATGAACGGCCACCTGGTAGCCTTTGAAGTGATGACCGAAAGCTTCACCACCTTGCCGGTGGGCTCGGGGCTGGTGGTCAATCATTTCTGGGAAATCGTCGGGCGCCTGGGCTGGGTGTTTGGCGCGTCGCTGTTGCTGGTGTTGCCCGCCATTACCGCGTTGCTGGTGGTCAACATCGCGTTCGGCGTGATGACCCGTGCGGCGCCACAGCTGAACATCTTCTCGATTGGTTTCCCGTTGACCCTGGTATTGGGCATGGGGATTTTCTGGATCGGCCTGGCCGACATTCTCAATCAGTATCAACCGCTGGCGACCGACGCCTTGCAGTTCTTACGTGATCTGGCACGGGCGCGCTGAGCCATGGCCGAGAGCGAGAGTGGTCAGGACAAAACAGAAGACCCCACGGAGAAGCGCAAAAAGGACTCCAGGGAAAAGGGCGAGATTGCGCGCTCCAAAGAGCTGAACACCGTTGCAACCATGATGGCCGGCGCCGGCGCCTTGCTGATCTACGGCGGCGGTCTGGCGCTGGACTTGATGGAGTTGATGAAGCACAACTTCACCTTGCCCCGCGACGTGCTGCTCAACCCTGACGCCATGGGCCAGTACCTGCTGCACTCGGGCAAGATCGCGATCCTGGCGGTGCAGCCGATCCTGATCACTTTACTGCTGGCTGCGCTGATCGGCCCGGTCGCCCTGGGTGGCTGGTTGTTTGCCGCCGGCAGCATGGCCCCGAAATTCAGCCGCATGAACCCGGCTGCCGGGCTCAAGCGCATGTTTTCCGCCAAGGCCCTGGTGGAGTTGCTCAAGGCATTGGCCAAATTCATCCTGATTCTATTTGTGGCGCTGATGGTGTTGTCGTCCGACATCGACGACCTGCTGCGCATCGCCCATGAACCGCTGGAGTCGGCGATTATCCACAGCGTGCAGGTGGTGGGCTGGAGCGCGCTGTGGATGGCGGCCGGGCTGATCATCATCGCTGCCGTGGATGCCCCGATCCAGCTGTGGGAAAGCCACAAGAAACTGCTGATGACCAAGCAGGAAGTGCGCGACGAGCACAAGGACCAGGAAGGCCGGCCCGAGGTCAAACAGCGTATTCGCCAGCTGCAACGGGAAATGTCCCAGCGCAAGATGATGGGCGCAGTGCCCGACGCCGACGTGGTCATCACCAACCCGACCCACTACGCCGTGGCGCTCAAGTACGACCCAGAGAAGGGCGGCGCGCCGATGCTGTTGGCCAAGGGCAGTGACTTTACGGCGCTGAAGATCCGCGAAATCGCCGTGGCCAACGACATCCTGCTGCTGGAGTCGCCGGAGCTGGCGCGGTCGATTTTCTATTCCACCGACCTCGACCACGAGATCCCCGCTGGGCTCTATCTGGCCGTCGCGCAGGTGTTGGCGTACGTTTATCAGATTCGCCAATACCGTGCGGGCAAGGGTAAGCGCCCGGATCCACTCAAGGATCTGCCGATTCCACCGGATTTGCGCCGCGATTCCTGATTTTTCACTCCCTACCACTCGTCGTGAATGCCTGTCTACCTGTCAACTTTGACAGTAGCCAGAAGCTCGTTCTCGCGGTTCCATTGCTTAAAGCACTGCGCGAAAGCTGTAGATGAGATGCAGGGAGAGTGGTTTTGAAGGCGGTCAGAGGCGCTGTCAAATATTACGACCAGAAATCCGGGATGGGCTTGATTGCCCTGGAAAACGGTGAAGACGACGTGCGAGTGGATTTCATCGGTTCGCGAGGTATTCGGCTTGCCGTGGGCCTGCGGGTTGAGGTCAAGAGAGTTCATGGGCGCGATGCGGTCTATGCATCCGACGTTTGCGTTATCCCGTAAGTCAGGAGAACGGCAATGGCAACAGGTACGGTGAAATGGTTTAACGCGGAGAAGGGGTTTGGTTTTATTTCGCCGGACGATGGAAGCGCAGATGTATTTGTCCACCATTCCGCGATAAAAATCGATGGCTTCAGAACCCTCGAAGAAGGCAAAAAAGTCGAATACGGCATCGTTCAAGGCCCAAAAGGCCTACAGGCCGATAACGTCAAACCCTTGTAGTTTCGTCCTCGCCGATGGTTTCAAGGCAATGCCTGAGAGCGATCTGACCCTTAGAGCAAAAGTTGGAAGGCTTCTTGCAATACCGCCTGCAAGACGCCCAACCGCGTCAAAACTTTGCTTCAAAGGACACGAGGAATACCGGTGGTGGATCGCTCTCAAATGCTCGGCAACGCCCGCAGCACCCTGACTGACCTCTCGCGAGGCAATCTGGGTGTGCCGTTGTTGTTGCTGGTGATGCTGGCAATGATGATGTTGCCGATGCCGCCGTTCCTGCTCGACGTGTTCTTTACCTTTAACATTGCGCTGTCCGTCGTCGTCCTGCTGGTGTGCGTCTACGCCCTACGGCCGTTGGATTTTGCGGTATTCCCGACCATTCTGCTGGTGGCGACCCTGCTGCGCCTGGCGCTGAACGTGGCGTCGACCCGTGTGGTCATGCTGCACGGCCAGGACGGCCATGCCGCTGCCGGTAAGGTGATCCAGGCCTTCGGTGAGGTGGTGATCGGCGGTAACTACGTGGTCGGTATCGTGGTGTTCGCGATCCTGATGATCATCAACTTCGTGGTGGTCACCAAAGGCGCCGGGCGCATCTCCGAAGTGAGCGCGCGTTTTACCCTCGACGCGATGCCCGGCAAACAGATGGCCATCGACGCCGACCTCAACGCCGGCCTGATCGACCAGAACCAAGCCAAATCCCGTCGCCTGGAAGTCGCCCAGGAGGCTGAGTTCTACGGTTCCATGGACGGTGCCAGCAAATTTGTGCGCGGTGACGCCATTGCCGGCTTGCTGATCCTGTTCATCAACCTCATCGGCGGCATGGCCGTGGGTATCTTCCAGCACGGCATGACCTTCGGCGATGCGGGCAAGGTGTACGCGTTGCTGACCATCGGTGACGGTTTAGTGGCGCAATTGCCATCACTGTTGTTATCAACAGCGGCGGCCATCATGGTGACCCGTGCTTCGGGCTCCGAAGACATGGGCAAGCAGATCAGCCGGCAGATGTTCGCTTCGCCCAAGGCCCTGGCCGTGGCGGCGGGCATCATGGCGATCATGGGGATCGTGCCGGGCATGCCGCACGTGTCATTCCTGAGCATGGCGGCCCTGGCTGGCGGCGCTGCGTATCTGTTCTGGAAAAAGCAGAACCAGGTCAAAGTCATCGCCCAGCAAGAGATCGCCCGCCAGCAGGAACTGCTGCCATCCCCGGCCCGAGCCCAGGAAACCAAGGAGCTTGGCTGGGATGACGTAACCCCGATCGACATGATCGGCCTGGAAGTCGGCTACCGCTTGATCCCGCTGGTGGACCGCAACCAGGGTGGCCAATTGCTCGCGCGGATCAAGGGCGTGCGCAAGAAACTGTCGCAGGACCTGGGCTTTTTGATGCCCACCGTGCACATCCGCGACAACCTCGACCTGGCCCCGAGTGCCTATCGCCTGACCCTGATGGGCGTGATCCTGGCCGAAGCCGAGATCTACCCGGACCGCGAACTGGCGATCAACCCCGGGCAGGTGTTCGGCAGCCTCAACGGCATTACCGCCAAAGATCCGGCTTTTGGCCTGGACGCGGTCTGGATCGAAATCAGCCAGCGCAGCCAGGCGCAATCCCTCGGTTACACCGTGGTGGACGCCAGCACTGTGGTCGCGACTCACCTCAACCAGATCCTGTACAAACACTCCCACGAGCTGATTGGCCACGAGGAAGTCCAGCAATTGATGGGTTTGCTGGGCAAAGCATCGCCAAAACTCGCCGAAGAACTGGTACCGGGCATTCTGTCGCTGTCGCAGTTGCTCAAGGTGTTGCAGGCGCTGTTGGCCGAACAGGTGCCAGTACGCGATATCCGCAGCATTGCCGAGGCCATCGCCAACAACGCCGCCAAGAGTCAAGATACTGCCGCCCTGGTGGCTGCGGTGCGCGTCGGATTGTCGCGTGCAATCGTCCAAAGCATTGTAGGGCTTGACTCCGAGCTGCCTGTGATCACCTTGGAACCAAGGTTGGAACAAATATTGCTCAATAGTATTCAGAAGGCAGGACAAGGCCAGGAAGAGGGCGTTCTGCTGGAGCCAAGCATGGCTGAGAAGCTGCAGCGCTCGTTGATCGACGCCGCACAGCGCCAGGAAATGCAGGGCCAACCGGTGATTCTGCTGGTGGCAGGCCCCGTCCGGGCGATGTTGTCGCGGTTTGGGCGTTTGGCAGTACCGAATTTGCACGTTTTGGCTTATCAGGAAATTCCTGACAACAAGCAAGTGACTATCGTCGCGACAGTAGGGCCCAACGGCTGAGGGTAGTGGGTTATGCAAGTGAAGCGTTTTTTCGCCGCCGATATGCGTCAGGCCATGAAACTGGTGCGTGATGAGCTGGGCGCCGACGCCGCGATTATCGGAAACCGTCGTATTGCCGGCGGTGTCGAGCTGACGGCTGCCCTGGATTACACCCCCTCGGCGCTGGCGCCGCGTGTACCGAACATGGAACTCGAAGACGAGCTGCGCAAAACCGCCTCGCGCATCGTTTCGGCCCAGGCTGAACTGAGCATGCGCGGCGACAGCGATGCCACCACCAATCGCCAGTTGTTCGCCGGCTTGCCACTGACCGCTGCCGAGCCGTTGGTCGAGCCGACGTTCAAAGAGCCACCGCGTCCTGCTGCGCCGGCCCCGGCGCCTGCGGTTGACCAGCGGGTGTTCGATTCGATGCGTTTTGAACTCAACGGCCTGCGTGAACTGCTGGAAGTGCAGTTGGGCTCGCTGGCGTGGAACCAGCTGCAAGGCAGCAAGCCGCAACAAGCCAACCTGTGGCGTCGCCTGCAACGCATCGGCCTGTCCGGCCCGTTGTCCCGCGACCTGCTGGCGCTGACCACCGAAATCGAAGAGCCTCGCCAGGCCTGGCGCATGTTGCTGGCCCACCTGGCGCGGATGATCGTTACCCCGGAAATCGAGCCTCTGGAAGAAGGCGGTGTGATTGCCATGGTCGGCCCTGCCGGCATGGGCAAGACCACCACCCTGGCCAAGCTGGCTGCCCGGTACGTCCTCAAATACGGCGCGCAGAATATCGCGCTGGTGAGCATGGACAGCTACCGTATTGGTGCCCAGGAGCAGCTCAAGACCCTGGGCCGGATCCTCAATGTGTCGGTGACCCATGTCGACCCGGGCCAGTCCCTGGCCAACGCCCTCGACCCGCTGCTGCGCAAGCGCGTGGTATTGATCGATACTGCCGGCCTGCAAGCCAGCGACCCGGCATTGCGCATGCAGTTGGAAAGCCTGGCGGGGCGTGGCATCAAGTCGAAAAATTACCTGGTGCTTGCAACCACCAGCCAGAAACAGGTTCTTACCGCTGCGTATCATAGTTACAAGCGTTGTGGCCTGGCCGGTTGCATCCTCACCAAGCTCGATGAAACCGCGAGCCTGGGCGAGGTGCTAAGCCTGGCCATCAGTCATGAATTGCCGGTCGCCTACCTGACCGACGGGCCGCGGATCCCGGATGATCTGCATCTGCCGCGCCGTCATCAGTTGGTCAGCCGTGCAGTCAGCGTGCAAATGCAAGAAGAGCCTAGCGAGGAAGCGATGGCCGATATGTTCGCCGACCTCTACCACAGCCCGGCAAAACGGGTCGGTTGAGGCAGGATGAACACCGTGAAATGTATCTACATCGATGGTCTGCAAGCGATTCACGCGGCCAAGCCATGTAGCCTGCGTCTAAGCAAGACAAGGTAAAGAAATAAAATGGGCAGCATGCATCCCGTACAGGTGATCGCGGTGACCGGCGGCAAAGGTGGCGTCGGGAAAACTAACGTGTCAGTGAATTTGTCCCTGGCCCTGGCAGAGCTTGGCCGTCGCGTCATGCTGCTGGATGCTGACCTGGGCTTGGCGAACGTGGACGTTCTGCTGGGGCTGACACCCAAACACACCCTTGCCGATGTGATCGAGGGCCGCTGTGAGCTGCGCGATGTGCTGCTGCAGGGTCCCGGTGGCATCCGCATCGTGCCGGCCGCCTCCGGCACCCAGAGCATGGTGCACCTGAGCCCGGCGCAGCATGCCGGCCTGATCCAGGCCTTCAGTGATATCGGCGACAACCTCGACGTGCTGGTGATCGACACCGCCGCCGGGATCGGCGAGTCCGTGGTCAGCTTCGTGCGCGCCGCGCAGGAAGTGTTGCTGGTGGTTTGCGATGAACCCACCTCGATCACCGACGCCTATGCCCTGATCAAACTGCTTAACCGTGACTACGGCATGAACCGCTTCCGCGTCCTGGCCAACATGGCCCAGAGCCCGCAGGAAGGGCGCAACCTCTTCGCCAAGTTGACCAAGGTCACGGATCGCTTCCTCGATGTCGCTTTACAATACGTCGGCGCAGTTCCCTACGACGAGTGTGTGCGCAAGGCTGTGCAAAAGCAGCGTGCAGTCTACGAAGCGTTCCCTCGTTCCAAATGCGCATTGGCGTTCAAGGCTATTGCTCAGAAGGTCGATACCTGGCCGTTGCCTGCCAACCCTCGGGGGCATCTGGAGTTTTTCGTCGAGCGATTGGTGCATCAGACGAGCGCAGGACCCGTGCTATGACAGCGACTGGCTACAACGCGTACAAGAAGTCTGCCCGTGACAGTCAGGGCGAGTTGATCGAGCGCTACGCGCCCTTGGTCAAGCGCATTGCCTATCACTTGCTGGCACGCCTGCCCGCCAGCGTCCAGGTCGAAGACCTGATCCAGGCGGGCATGATCGGCCTGCTCGAAGTGTCGACCAAATACGACGCGAGCAAGGGTGCGAGTTTCGAGACGTACGCGGGTATCCGTATCCGTGGCGCGATGCTCGATGAAGTACGCAAAGGTGACTGGGCGCCGCGTTCGGTGCATCGCAATACGCGCATGGTCAGTGATGCAATTCGCGCAATTGAAGCAAAAACCGGTCGCGACGCTAAAGATCACGAAGTTGCGGCCGAACTCCAATTGAGTCTCGACGATTACTACGGGATTTTGAACGATACCTTGGGCAGCCGCCTGTTCAGTTTCGACGACCTGTTGCAGGACGGCGAACACGAAGGGCTGCACGAGGACGGCGCGAGCGCTCATATGGAGCCATCGCGTGACCTGGAAGATGAGCGTTTCCAGGGGGCGTTGGCGGACGCGATTGCCAATTTGCCGGAGCGTGAGCGACTGGTGTTGGCGCTGTACTACGACGAAGAGCTGAATCTCAAGGAAATCGGTGAGGTCCTGGGGGTCAGCGAGTCGCGGGTCAGCCAGTTGCACAGCCAGTGCGCTGCCCGCTTGCGGGGGCGTTTGGGAGAGTGGCGAGCGCGCTGACAGGCAGTGTGGGGACACTGCAGACGATACCGTGAAGGCCACAAACCTTTGCGGGTTCGACCCGTGGTGCCCCGGCAGTCCTTTTTGTGTAATGCCTGTTGATTGAAATGGCGTGTCCAGGTGCTGGGCGCGTTTAAGACTGCTTGGAGGTCGAATTGGACAAGAACATGAAAATCCTCATCGTTGATGACTTCTCAACGATGCGGCGGATCATAAAAAACCTGTTGCGTGACCTTGGGTTCACTAACACGGTCGAGGCGGATGACGGCATTACGGCGATTCCGATCCTCAACAGCGGCAGCATCGACTTTCTGGTAACGGACTGGAACATGCCGGGCATGACCGGTATCGACTTGCTGCGCCACGTGCGCGCTGACGAAAAGCTGCGCAGCCTGCCTGTGCTGATGGTGACCGCCGAAGCCAAGCGTGAGCAGATCATCGAAGCCGCCCAAGCCGGGGTCAACGGTTACGTGGTCAAGCCATTCACTGCATTGGCCTTGAAAGAGAAGATCGAAAAAATCTTCGAACGCATCCACGGCTAATGCCATCGCGGGGGAGCTATGGAGCATAAAGAAACGTCACAGGGAGACTTCGAGTCGACCCTGAAAAAGCATGCTCACCAGTTGGTCGACAGCCTTGAAAAAGGCCAATTCGGCGACGCGGTGCAGTTGATCCATGAGCTCAACCAGACCCGTGACCGCGGCCTGTACCAGGAAGTGGGCAAGCTCACACGCGAGCTGCACAGTGCGATCGTCAATTTCCAGATTGACCCGCATATGCCCCAGGCCGAGGAAATCTCGCAGATCACCGATGCCACCGAACGCCTGTCCTACGTGGTCAGGCTGACTGAGGCGGCGGCCAACCGCACCATGGACCTGGTGGAAAACGCCACGCCCCTGGTCAACGGCATGGCCAACGAAGCCCAGGCCCTGAGCAACGATTGGGGCCGTTTCATGCGCCGCGAAGTGGGCGCAGAAGAGTTTCGTGAATTGGCGCGTCGTGTCGAAGGGTTCTTGTCACGCAGCGAGCAGGAAAACCGCACGGTTTCCAGCAACCTCAACGACATTCTGCTCGCCCAGGATTACCAGGACCTCACCGGTCAGGTGATCAAGCGTGTGACCCAGTTGGTCACCGAAGTGGAAAGCAACTTGCTCAAATTGGTGCTTATGGCAGGCCAGGTTGACCGTTTTGCCGGTATTGAACATGACCGCGAAGCGATCCTCTCGGAAAAAGATCCAAAAAAACATCTCGCCAAGGGTGAAGGTCCGCAGATTCATGCCGATAAACGTGAAGACGTTGTATCGGGTCAAGATGATGTCGATGACCTGTTATCCAGTTTAGGCTTCTAAGGAGCACCCACATGAGCTTCGGCGCCGATGAAGAAATCCTTCAGGATTTCCTTGTAGAGGCCGGCGAAATTTTAGAGCAACTGTCCGAACAACTGGTCGAGCTGGAAAGCCGCCCGGATGATGCGAACCTGCTCAATGCAATTTTTCGCGGTTTTCACACTGTAAAAGGGGGCGCCGGCTTCCTCCAGCTCCATGAGCTGGTGGAGTGCTGCCACATCGCCGAGAACGTGTTCGACATCCTGCGCAAGGGTGAGCGTCACGTTGATTCGGAATTGATGGACGTGATTCTCGAAGCACTGGATGCGGTCAACGGCATGTTCAGCGAGGTGCGCGACCGTGCACCGATCACCGCTGCCACCCCGGAGCTGCTGGCCGCCCTGGCGCGCCTGGCGGAACCGGCCGACACCTCGGCTGCGCCTGTGGTTGAGGCGGCTCCCGAGCCTGTGGCCGAAGCTGAGCCGGATGTGACCGACAGCGAGTTCGAACAGCTGCTCAACTCCCTCAGTGCCGTGAAGGCCGAGGCTGAGGCACCCAAGGCGCCCGTCGCTGCGCCAACCAGCGAAGACATCACTGACGCTGAGTTCGAATCCCTGCTCGACCAGTTGCATGGCAAAGGCCAGTTTGCAGCGGACGCCGTGGCACCTGCCGCTGCGCCCGAGGCGCCTGCTGCTAATGCCAACACCGACATTACCGACGACGAATTCGAAGCGTTGCTCGACCAACTGCATGGCAAGGGCACCTTCGCGGCCGACGCCCTGCCGGAAGTCGCCGCCACGGCTGCGGCGCCTGCCGCAGCCAGTGCAGCACCGGCCGGCGACGGCCTGATCTCCGATCACGAGTTTGAATCGCTGCTGGACGAGTTGCACGGCAAGGGCAAGTTCAGCGAAGTGGCCCCGGCCGCTGCTGCTGTTGCCACGGCTGCACCGGTTGCTGCCAAGGCCGCCGCGCCGGCTCCGGCCGCCAAGCCTGCGCCTGTAGCGGCTCCTGCTCCGGCGCGTGCCGCCGCAGCACCGGTTGCCGAGAAGCCTGCCAGTGAAGCCGAAACCACCGTGCGGGTTGATACCGCGCGCCTGGACGACATCATGAACATGGTCGGCGAACTGGTGCTGGTACGTAACCGTCTGGTGCGCCTGGGCCTGAGCAGCGGCGATGAAGCCATGCAAAAGGCCGTGTCGAACCTCGACGTGGTCACCGCCGACCTGCAAACCGCGGTGATGAAAACCCGGATGCAGCCGATCAAGAAAGTCTTCGGCCGCTTCCCACGCCTGGTTCGCGACTTGGCGCGTCAGCTCAAGAAAGAGATCAACCTGGAACTGGTGGGTGAAGAAACCGACCTCGACAAGAACCTCGTCGAGGCCCTGGCCGATCCACTGGTCCACTTGGTGCGCAACGCCGTCGACCACGGCGTGGAAACCCCTGAAGAACGCGAAGCCTCGGGCAAGTCCCGCAACGGCAAAGTGATCTTGGCGGCGGAGCAAGAGGGCGACCATATCCTGCTGTCGATCACTGATGACGGCAAGGGCATGGACCCGGCCATATTGCGCAATATCGCGGTCAAGCGCGGCGTGATGGACAAGGACGCCGCCGACCGCCTGACCGACACCGAGTGCTACAACCTGATCTTCGCCCCGGGCTTCTCGACCAAGACCGAAATTTCCGACGTGTCCGGCCGTGGCGTCGGCATGGACGTGGTGAAGACCAAGATCAGCCAGCTCAATGGCTCGATCAACATCTACTCGACCAAGGGCCAGGGCTCGAAGATCGTGATCAAGGTGCCTTTGACCTTGGCGATCATGCCGACCCTGATGGTGATGCTGGGCAACCAGGCGTTCGCCTTCCCGCTGGTCAACGTCAACGAGATCTTCCACCTCGACCTGTCGCGTACCAACGTGGTGGACGGCCAGGAAGTGGTGATCGTGCGCGACAAGGCGTTGCCCCTGTTCTATCTCAAGCGCTGGCTGGTGGCATCGGCCAAGCATGAAGAGCAGCGCGAAGGCCATGTGGTGATTCTCTCCGTGGGCACCCAGCGCATCGGTTTTGTGGTCGATCAACTGGTGGGCCAGGAAGAAGTGGTCATCAAGCCTTTGGGCAAAATGCTGCAGGGAACCCCGGGCATGTCGGGTGCGACCATCACGGGTGACGGTCGGATCGCGCTGATTCTCGATGTTCCGAGCATGCTCAAGCGTTACGCCGCTCGGCGTATTTGATTCTGGTGGGGCAGGGCGGTAGTGCCCGCCCCGCCTAACGGAGTGTTTATGGCAGTCAAGGTCCTGGTGGTGGACGATTCGGGTTTCTTCCGCCGCCGCGTCTCGGAAATTCTTTCCGCCGATCCAACGATCCAGGTGGTCGGCACGGCCACCAACGGCAAAGAGGCTATTGATCAAGCCATTGCGTTGAAACCGGACGTGATCACCATGGACTACGAGATGCCGATGATGGATGGCATCACCGCGGTCCGGCACATCATGCAACGCTGCCCCACCCCGGTATTGATGTTCTCCTCGCTGACCCACGAAGGCGCCCGGGTCACCCTGGATGCGCTGGACGCCGGCGCGGTGGACTTCCTGCCGAAGAATTTCGAAGACATCTCGCGCAACCCCGAGAAGGTCAAGCAGATGCTGTGCGAGAAGGTGCACAGTATTTCCCGCAGTAACCGTCGCAGCCTGTTCAGCGCGCCAGCGCCGACGCCTGCACCGGTTGCAGCGCCGCCTGCACCGACGTCATCGTTTGCTCGCCCAGCGCCAGCGCCGGTTGCACGGCCAGCCGTGGCGCCGGTTCGCGCTGCTGCGCCTGCGACTGCCCATTCGCCTGCGCCGAAGCGCAAGGCCTACAAACTTGTGGCTATCGGCACGTCCACGGGCGGCCCGGTGGCCCTGCAACGCGTGTTGACCCAACTGCCGGCCAACTTCCCGGCGCCAATCGTGTTGATCCAGCACATGCCTGCCGCCTTCACCAAGGCCTTCGCCGAGCGCCTGGACAAGCTGTGCCGCATCAGCGTCAAGGAAGCCGAGGATGGCGACATCCTGCGTCCTGGCCTGGCGTTGCTGGCGCCGGGTGGCAAGCAAATGATGGTGGACGGCCGTGGCGCGATCAAAATCCTGCCGGGCGATGAGCGCCTGAACTACAAGCCGTGCGTGGACATCACCTTTGGTTCGGCGGCCAAGTCCTACGGCGACAAAGTTCTGGCGGTGGTGCTCACCGGCATGGGCGCCGACGGCCGTGAGGGCGCGCGCCTGCTCAAGCAGGGCGGCAGCGCCATCTGGGCCCAGGACGAGGCCAGCTGCGTGATCTATGGCATGCCCATGGCCATCGTCAAGGCCGACTTGGCTGACGCCGTCTACAGCCTGGACGACATCGGCAAGCATCTGGTGGAGGCTTGCCTCTGATGGATGTCTTGAGCCTGATCGGTATCATCATGGCGTTTGTCGCGATCATCGGCGGCAACTACCTCGAAGGCGGTCACCTCGGCGCCCTGGCCAACGGCCCGGCCGCCCTGATCGTGATCGGCGGCACCGTGGGCGCGGCGTTGCTGCAGTCGCCCATGAGCTCCTTCAAGCGCGCCATGCAGATCCTTATCTGGATCATTTTTCCGCCACGTGTCGACTTGCCTGGCGGTATCGACCGCGTGGTCAACTGGAGCCTCACCGCCCGCAAGGAAGGCCTGCTGGGCCTGGAAGGCGTGGCCGATGCCGAGCCCGACAGCTACGCGCGCAAAGGCCTGCAATTGCTGGTAGATGGCGCCGAACCGGAAGCGATCCGCAGCATTTTGGAAGTGGATTTCTACACCCAGGAAAGCCGCGACATCAACGCCGCCAAAGTCTACGAAAGCATGGGCGGCTACGCGCCGACCATCGGCATCATCGGTGCGGTGATGGGCCTGATCCATGTGATGGGCAACTTGGCCGACCCTTCACAACTGGGCAGCGGCATTGCCGTGGCATTTGTCGCCACCATCTACGGCGTGGCCAGTGCCAACCTGGTGTTGTTGCCGGTGGCGAGCAAGCTCAAGTCGATTGCCCTGCGCCAGTCGCGTTACCGCGAGATGTTGCTCGAAGGTATTTTGTCGATTGCCGAGGGTGAGAACCCGCGCTCCATCGAATTGAAGCTCCAGGGCTTCATGGATTGATGGGAGATATCGATTATGAGCCGTCGCCGTCGCGAGCCCGAAGAACACGTCAACCACGAACGGTGGCTGGTGTCCTACGCGGACTTCATCACTTTGCTGTTCGCGTTTTTCGTGGTGATGTACTCGATCTCGTCGATCAACGAAGGCAAGTACAAAGTTATTTCCCAGGCGCTGATTGGCGTGTTCAACGACGCCGACCGCGCCCTCAAGCCGATCCCGATCGGTGAAGAACGGCCCAAGACCGTGACCCCGGCCAAGCCGCTGGTCAACGACAGCGATGAAACCGCTGCCGGCGTGGGTGGCACCAGCGATCCGCTGAAAAGCATCGCCGATGACATCAGCGCAGCGTTTGGCGACCTGATCAGCTCCAACCAGATGACCGTGCGCGGCAACGAGTTGTGGGTGGAAATCGAGCTTAATTCCAGCCTGTTGTTTGCCAGCGCCGACGCGTTGCCGAGCGACCAGGCGTTTACCATCATCGACAAGGTGGCGGCGATTCTCAAGCCGTTTGAAAATCCGATCCATGTCGAAGGCTTCACCGACAATTTCCCGATCAGCACCGCGCAGTACCCGACCAACTGGGAGCTGTCCTCGGCCCGTGCGTCAAGCATCGTGCGCATGCTGGCGATGCAGGGCGTGAACCCTGGGCGCCTGGCCTCGGTGGGTTATGGTGAGTTCCAGCCGGTGGCCAATAACGCTACGGTAGAGGGCCGCGCGAAGAACCGCCGGGTGGTGTTGGTAGTGTCGCGCAACCTGGATGTGCGCCGCAGCCTGACCGGCACCGGTACCGCCAATGCAACACCGGATGCCGCCTTGAAGCGGGCTGGCACACAAACTGCACCGCCCCCTGTAAAACCGCCGGTTCGTCAGAGCGCCGTCAATTCTCCGTCGCCGGCTCAATAACCTTATGCAATGTCTCGGTCGCGCCTGTGCCTGCCGGGAGGAACCAACCGAATGAGAGTCTGGGCAGTTGCCAATCAAAAAGGTGGGGTCGGCAAGACCACCACGTCCATCGCCCTAGCCGGCTTGCTGGCCGAGGCGGGCAAGCGCGTGGTCGTGGTGGACCTGGACCCTCACGGCTCCATGACCAGCTATTTCGGCTACGACCCGGATGCGCTGGAACACAGCAACTACGACCTGTTCCTGCACAAGGGCAGCGTGCCGGCCGATCTGCCGGGGCAACTGCTGCTGCCCACCAGCAACGAAAGTATTTCCCTGCTGCCGTCCAGCACCGCCCTGGCCACCCTTGAGCGCCAGTCGCCGGGGCAGAGCGGGTTGGGCCTGGTGATCGCCAAGACCCTGGCGCAACTCTGGCAGGATTTCGACTACGCAATCATCGACAGCCCGCCGTTGCTCGGCGTGTTGATGGTCAACGCGTTGGCGGCGAGCCAGCAACTGGTGATTCCGGTGCAGACCGAGCACTTGGCCGTCAAAGGCCTGGAGCGCATGGTCAGCACCCTGGCGATGATCAACCGTTCGCGCAAACAAGCGCTGCCGTTCAGCATCGTGCCGACCTTGTTCGACCGCCGCACCCAGGCGTCCCTCGGCACCCTGCGCGTGTTGCGCGATGCCTATCCGGACACCATTTGGAATGGCTACATTCCAGTGGACACGCGCCTGCGTGACGCCAGCCGCGCAGGTCTCGCGCCATCGCAGTTCGACGGTAAGAGCCGTGGCGTACTCGCCTACCGCGCGTTGCTCAAGCACCTGCTGTCGCAGCAGCTTGTGGCGCAGGTGGCGTGATGAACCGTCCTGTCGAACTCAAGACTCGGCCGCAACTGGCGCTGGAATCCTATCTGGATGCCCTGCTGCAGGATGCGACCGCCGAAGAACTGCCGGAACCGATCCTGGTGTTGGAACCGGCTGTTGAACCCGAAGCCGCGCTGGATGAATTCCAGTTGGCGGTGCTGGAAGAACAAGCCCGCGATGCGCAGGTCGTAGTGCCGATCACACCGATAGTGGTGGCGCCTGTGGTGGTTGCTCCTGTTGTGGTCGAGCCGGTGGTGCAAGTGCACCTGCCGCCGAGCATCACACCGCCGCCGGTGACCGGTGATGGCCGCCCGAGCTGGGCTGCCGAACCGTTCGAATGCCTGCTGTTCGACGTCGCCGGGTTGACCCTGGCGGTGCCGCTGGTGTGCCTGGGCTCGATCTATTCGCTGGAGGGCCAGGAGCTGACGCCGTTGTTCGGGCAACCGGAGTGGTTCCTCGGCATTCTGCCCAGCCAGGCCGGCAACCTCAAAGTCCTGGATACCGCGCGCTGGGTCATGCCCGACCGCTACCGCGACGACTTCCGTCAGGGCCTGCAATACGTGATCTCGGTGCAGGGCTACGAGTGGGGGCTGGCGGTGCATCAAGTCAGCCGCTCGTTGCGCCTGGACCCGAACGAAATCAAATGGCGCAGCCACCGGGGCCAACGGCCTTGGCTGGCGGGCACCGTGATCGAACACATGTGCGCGTTGCTCGACGTCGCCGAACTGGCTGAGTTGATCGCCAGCGGTGCCGTCAAATCGATGCCACTGAACAAACACAGTTGATTGAACAATAAGGGCCGCATGCGAATGCGGTCAGCGAAGCACACACGCCGTACTCAACGGCATTTGAAGGGGTCAGGGGTATGAACAAGTCAGCGTCCGCACAAGGTTTGGATGATCCGATCCTGCAATGGGTGACCTTCAAACTGGACAACGAGTCCTATGGCATTAACGTGATGCGCGTGCAGGAAGTGCTGCGCTACACCGAGATCGCTCCGGTACCGGGTGCGCCAAGCTACGTGCTGGGCATCATCAACCTGCGCGGCAACGTGGTGACAGTGATCGACACCCGCCAGCGTTTCGGCCTGGTGCCGACTGAGGTTAACGACAACACGCGTATCGTCATCATCGAGGCCGACAAGCAAGTGGTCGGGATCATGGTCGACAGCGTGGCCGAGGTGGTTTACCTGCGCCAGTCGGAAGTGGAAACTGCGCCGAACGTGGGTAACGAGGAGTCCGCCAAGTTTATCCAGGGCGTGTGCAACAAGAACGGCGAGCTGCTGATTCTGGTTGAGCTGGACAAGATGATGAGCGAAGAAGAATGGTCGGAACTGGAGAGCATCTGATTGTTCCTTGAGGCCGCAGTGATTGTCCTGGCCCTGTTGTGGGCCGGGACTTTGGCATTTCTGTTGCGCTATGTGCGTCAGCAGCGTGAACTGTTGTTGCAGCAGGCTGAGCGTGATGCTCTGCGTGATCGGCGGGTGCTGGAGTTGGTGAAGCGGGTTGATCACTTTCAGCAGAGTGCGGTGAAAGTCGGGGACGAGGTGCATGAGTTGCGCGCGATTCTTGCGCCGTTGCCTGACAAACTGGCGCAGATTGAGCAGCGGGATCCTTCGAGTCTTTCGTTTGCGCAGGCGGCGAAGCTGGTGGGGATGGGGGCTACGGTGGATGAGTTGACCCAATCCTGCGGACTGACCCAGGCTGAAGCGCAGTTGATGAGCAAGTTGCACAAAGGCTGAATAAGCGTTGGCGAGAGCCGCTTGAAAATCGAACCTGCGACGGATCGCTGGCCCGGCCATCGTTTTAAAAGCGGTCTCGCCGTTGACTGCTGGCGCACGCAATCTCACTCAACGAGCGGGTTCGTTACATCCATCCATACATACGTGACTGGGGGAGAACTTTCGTCAAAATCCGAATCCTTGATGACATGCTCCCAACTCCCCGGGTTTCGGAAATTCGCTTTTGTCTCCCAAGTGGTGGCGTTCGCCACCACTGGAAACTCATAGGCACCGGGGGTGTCTAGGCGGGTGAATATAAGCATCCTGGTCTTAGGGTGAGGAGGGCAGGTGCCGCTGAAGGTTGCGAACTGGCGAGTGATTAAGGTTCCACCAGGAGGAACCACCTCGCCTAGGTGATTAGTTACTTTAGTGATTGCCAGCGTAGAGTGGCCGGGGTTTGTGGTCTTTTTCGGATCAGAGGCGTTTTCCATTTGAAGCTCCTTTACATTTAGTGTGTAGGTGCGGGAGTCAGTAAAACGCTATAGATGTAAACGCTCTACTGTCAGAAATGACAGTGGCGACGAAAGGCGTTCTCCTGGATCAAATGTTGGTGCGCACTTCCGTGTGTCAGTCACAGTTGATTTAACTGATCCATCGCCTTCGCGAGCAAGCCCGCTCCCACAATTTAGATCTCTTGTATCAGGCACATATCAATCTGCTCTGGCGCTGGCTCCGGTTTTTCCAAAGTGAGCCGCCGTAAGGGCGGAACCAATAGTGGCCGTTACCAAAAAAATGGATATACACCCGCTAAACCAAACCCCCTCCCCAAAGGTCCACATCTTCCAAGCACCTTTGAATCCAGGAGTAACCCACCCATGACCACCCCCAAAGCCCTGTTGATCCTCCACGGCAAGCAAGCCCTCAACGAGGACGTACGCGCAGCGGTCAAGGCTCGCCGTGAACAAGGCTGGGAGTTGGCAGTACGGGTCACATGGGAAGGCGGCGACGCCCAACGCCTGGTCAACGAAGCCCTAGCCGATGGCTACACCCACATCATCGCCGGCGGCGGCGACGGCACCTTGCGTGACGTCGCCGAAGCCATGACCCAGGCCAAGACCGACGCCAGCCTGGTGCTGATGCCCCTCGGGACCGCCAACGACTTCGCCAAGGCTGCCGGTGTGCCGTTGGAGCCGGGTCCGGCGCTGGCGCTGCTGGACGTACCGGCCAAGGCGATCGACCTCGGCCAGGTCGGCGGGCAGATCTTCCTCAACATGGCCACCGGCGGCTTCGGCAGCCAAGTCACCGCCAACACTTCCGAGGACTTGAAGAAAGTCCTGGGCGGCGCCGCCTACCTGTTCACGGGCTTGACGCGGTTCAGCGAATTGAAGGCCGCCTACGCCGAGCTGGATGGCCCGGATTTCCATTGGAAAGGCGAGTTGCTCGCGCTGGGTATCGGCAACGGTCGCCAGGCGGGCGGAGGGCATGAGCTATGCCCAGGCGCCATGGCCGATGATGGTTTGCTGGATATCAGCATCCTGCCCGCACCCCAGGAAGTGGTCGGCACTCTGCGCGAGCTGATGAACAATGGCTGGGGCCTGGACACCATGTTTGTGCGGGCGCGCCTGCCATGGGTGAATATCAAGGTCGCACAAGGCCTGTATATCAACCTGGATGGCGAACCTCTGGAGGGCGATGACCTGCATTTCGAGGCCCTGCCCAAGGCCCTGCGCGTGCACCTGCCGGTGGATTCGCCGTTAGTCGTCCAGGCTGATGATCTGCTCGCGCACCGCAAATAACACCAGGCCCGCCACGTCGAAAATCTGCAAACGCTTCATGATCTGCGAGCGGTGCGCTTCCACGGTCTTGATGCTCAGGCCCAGGCCGTGGGCGATTTCCCGGGTGGACTTGCCGCGCACAATCAACCGCAGAATCTCCAGCTGCCGCGCGGTAAGGTTATGGCTATGGCCGGCCGGGGTGGTGGGGCCCTGGCTGCGCACCAGCGCCTGGTTGATCACCGTGTGGGCAATCGCCGGGCTCAGGTAGCGCTCGTTGTTGCGCAGGGCCAGCAACGCGTGTTCCAGCTCGTTGGCGGTGGTGTCCTTGAGCAGGTAGCCGTGGGCGCCGGATTCCAGCGCGCACATGATCAGTTCCGGGTCGGTGTGCATCGACAGGATCAGCACGCGGCTCTTGGGGTAGGCGCGCTTGAGTTGCTGCAGGGCATCCAGCCCACCGGTGTGCTTCATCGACAGGTCCAACAGCACGATATCGGGTAGCAGGGCGCTGAACTGCTCCAGCAACTGTACGCCATCGCTGGCCTCACCGACCACCGTGTAGCCGGGAATGTCCTGGACCAGCGCGCGTACGCCGGCCCGGATCAGAGCATGGTCATCCACCAGGAGTAATGTGCAGGTCACTCGATAACCTTAGGGGAACTGGCCCGTTCGAGGGCGCGGGGCGCCCATGGGAAAAGCGCGTCGATCCGTGTCCCTTTGCCTGGCTGGCTGTTGACGGATAACGAACCGCCAAGCTGATCAATCCGCTCGGACATGCCGGCCATGCCTCGTTGGCCTTCCAGGCCCGGGTTGATGGCCGGCGAAAAACCCTGGCCGTCATCGCAGATGCTCAGCGACAGGCCCTCGGGGAGACGTTGCAGGCGTACCAGCAGATTGCGCGCCTGGGCGTGGCGTAGCATGTTGGTCACCGCTTCCTGGGTGATGCGAAAGGCCGCCACGGCCATTTCTTCCGGGATGCCGGTCAACCGCTGCTGGCATTCCAGGCTCCAGTGAATTGGGGTGTTTTCCAGGGTCTTGAGCAGGTGCGCGCGCAGGCTGGCTTCCAAACCCAGGCTGGCCAATTGGCGAGGGTTGAGGATGGCGGAGACGTCACGCACCTTGGCCAGGGTTTCATTCAGGGTGTTGCATAGCACCGTGCATTGGCTTTGCAGGTCTTCGGGCAGGCGGCGCTTGAGCCATTCGCTTTGCAGCTTGGCGGCGGTGAGCAGTTGGCCAATATCGTCATGCAATTCGCGGCTGAGGCGGTGGCGTTCGTTTTCCTGCACTTGCAGCAGGCGATCGGCCAGTTCCTGGGGCTGGAACTTGATGGATTTACGCGAGTGCCACTGTTGCAGGCCGACCACCACCAGCGTGGCCAGGTTAAGTACCACCAGCAGCGGCAAGGCGGCGGAGAAGCTGTAGGCCCACAGGCTCAGCAGCAGCGAGCCAAGGCACAGGGCGAGGATCAGACGGCGTGCATTGCTGCGGGACGCGGACCTTGCGATGAGTGTCTTGAGGTTGGCGTACATAGCGGATGGAGCCAATGAAGGTTCGCTGCGGGAAGTCCGGTCACGGCGGCTGACAGGACTCTGTTTGGAATGCGTTATCGAATCGTTTTTATGCATGATGAAGTTGAGTCACTTCGAGTCGGGCATAGTACCACCACTGTTACCGTTGGTCGCCTGGTGCCGTGCCTGGCAAGGGGTATTAACTGCGCAAATGCTCCGGGCGGTATTCCCAGAGTTCATGGAGTGGGGGGGTTATATTATTTTTGTTTGGTTGTATCGATATTACCGTTAATGGCTAATTGATATCTTTTTCTGCTCAGTTCAACTCGGTTGGATTAACGGCTTATGTCGTTTTCAGACAACTTCAGGTTTAAATACGACCTGCGATCTATTCAGGACGCGTGATGCGTGCGTTGCTGTGGTTTAAAGCTGAAATCCTTTTGTGGAATATGCAGCGTTACCGTAGCAATCAGCGTGGTCTGCTCCGCTTCATCCAGTGCCAACTGACCTGTCTTTACATCAATCAACTCCAACTGCCAGGCCAGCAACTTGAGGCACTCCTCCAGGGCGTCCAAGGCTTGATCATGCAATTGCAGGGGGCTTTCGGCATTGGCGATCAGGTACTGGATGTGCCGTGAAAATTCGCTGATCGCTTGCAGGGCAAGGCAGTCGGCCTTTTCAGCGAGCTTGATCAGGCTGATCTTCATGCAGTCGATGGCGTCACTGTCGTTTCGGATTAAGTGCAGGTGGCTCAGGCACTCTTCCGACTTGACCAGCAGCTTTTCAGCTTCATGCAGGAATTCGGGAAGAGCAAGTTGCCACTCCTTACCGTCGTTCATCATGCAAGTCTCCACAACATAAGGTCGGGTGATGAGATGTCGCACCGGGTGAATGGCTTAAAAGTAGCGATCAAATATGACTGGAATCTGTAGGTTGCTTCCGAGTTTTTAGTAGGGCGTTTATTAGAGTGACGGCGACGGCTCTGCGCGGCCCTCGTAGGCGGGGTCAATTGCGCACCTTCAATTGCCGACATCTGGAGGTCTGGAAGGGCCGTGGGCCGAGGGCTTGGGATGGCAAACAAAAGCCTGACTCCATTCATGCATTGAGAATGGCGTCACATTAATGGCTATTAGATATTGCGAATATCAGGTTGGGCCTGATTGTGCATAGGGGAATCCCTTACATAGCGGAACCTTGCATCGAATTGAATGTCGTGCAACGTCGCTGTGCCGCTCTGTGGAGAGGCCAGCGCAGTAAACCATGATGTCAGTGTGACATCAATGAATTTACGTGGCATTTTACAAGGGTCAAGGTCTGGCGCTTGCCGCCGATAACAAGCCTTAAGTGAGCAGCACAATCCCTTTGCGCATCAGGAGCTTTTAATGGCTGGCATTCTCGACACGGTAGATCAACGCACGCAGCTGGTGGGTGAGAATCGCCTGGAGATCCTCATGTTCCGCCTGTTCGGGCGCCAGCTGTTCGCGATCAACGTGTTCAAGGTGCAGGAAGTCCTGCAACTGCCCAAGCTGACCTTGATGCCGCAGCGCCATCCTTTCGTCTGCGGCGTGGTCAACCTGCGGGGCCAGACCCTGCCGGTGATCGACCTGTCCCAGGCGATCGGCATGCGCCCGTTGGTACCGGGCCCTAACAGCACCATTATCGTCACCGAGTACAACCGCTCGGTGCAGGCGTTCCTGGTGGGCGGTGTGGACCGCATCGTCAACATGAACTGGGAAGCTATCCTGCCGCCGCCGACCAGCGCCGGTCGCCAGCATTACCTCACGGCCATCAGCAAGGTCGACGACCAGTTGGTGGAAATCATCGACGTGGAAAAAGTCTTGGCCGAGATCGTGCCGTACAACGCCAAGGTCTCCCGTGAAAAACTCGAAGACCCGGTGCTGGAGCGCGCCCGTGGCCGCGAGGTGCTGCTGGTGGACGACTCCAATGTGGCCCTCTCGCAACTGCGCGACACCCTCGGCCAACTGGGCGTGAAGATGCACATCGCCAGTGACGGCCTCAAGGCGCTGAACATGCTCAAGGCCTGGGCCGACGCCGGCCACGTAATGACCGATAAGCTGCTGATGATCTTCACCGACGCCGAAATGCCCGAGATGGACGGTTACCGCCTCACCACCGAAATCCGCAACGACCCGCGCCTGCGTGGCCTGTATGTAGTGCTGCACACCTCGTTGTCCGGCAGCTTCAACGACTCGATGGTGAAGAAGGTCGGCTGTGACAACTTCCTGTCCAAATTCCAGCCCGACAAGCTGGTCGATGTGGTGCGTCAGCGTCTGATGCTGGACGAAGCGCCCGCTTGACCTTAGGGTGATGGCTTTGCCCCTCAGGAATGCAGGCCCATGCTTCGTCTCAGCGCGTTGTACCGTTACCCCTTGAAGTCCGGCAAGGCCGAAATCCTGCAGCAGGTCGGCCTGGATAAGCTCGGGGTGGACGGGGACCGACGCTGGATGCTGGTGGATGAAGCCAGCGGGCGTTTCCTCACGCAGCGCGCTGTGGCTAAGATGAGTCAGTTGTCGGCGCTGTGGAACAGCAGCGGCGGCCTCACATTGAGTTCTCCGGGCTACGCCGCGCTGGACGTGGCGCTGCCGGGTAGCGACGCCGAATTGCGGGGGGTGACGATCTGGCGTGACACTCTGCGCGTACCGGACGCGGGAGACGCGGCGGCCGCTTGGGTCAGCGACTTCATCGGCAAGCCAACGCGCCTGGTGCAAATCCCCGTTGAACGCGCCCGCACCACCCAGGCCGGTTACGGCAAGGACGACGATCAGGTCGCGTTTGCCGACGGTTACCCGCTGCTGGTGATCGGTCAGGCGTCGCTGGACGATCTTTCCCAACGCATCGGCCGCTCCATGGACATGCTGCGCTTTCGTCCCAACCTCGTCATCGAGGGCAGCGCAGCCTTCGCCGAAGACGGCTGGAAACGCCTGCGCATCGGCGACGTGGAGTTCCGTGCGGTCAAGCCGTGCTCGCGCTGCATCCTCACCACCATCGACCCGCACACCGGCGAGCGCAGCGCCGACCGCGAACCCTTCGCCACGCTGGAGGCTTACCGCAAGACCGAAGACGGTGCGATTTTCGGCCAGAACCTGGTCAACGATGGCATTGGGCGGTTGGAAGTCGGGATGCCGGTGACGATCCTGGAGTAGTTTTCCTCACGTATAAAAAATGCCCGTCTCTTGTGAGACGGGCATTTTTTTGCTTCCGGGAAAGCCTTAGCCGCGGTATTCGCACAGGTAAGCAGTGTCCACGGCGACTTTCAGCTGGAACTTGCTGTTGGCCGGCACGTTGAACTGGCTGCCGGCGGCGAAGGTTTCCCACTCGCTGGCATCTGGCAGTTTGACGGTCAGCGCGCCGGACACCACGTGCATGATTTCACGTTGGGCGGTGCCGAATTCGTATTCGCCGGGGGCCATGACGCCGATGGTCGCCGGACCTTCTGCGGTGCCGAAAGCGATCGACTTGACGGTGCCGTCGAAGTACTCGTTGACTTTAAACATGGGCGATTCCTCGGAAAAGGGTCTGGAAAGGTCGGCCAGTATGCCCAAGGGCAGAGGAGCTGCCTAGACCGGCAAAATCAGCGGCAGCAGGCGCGCCGTATTGCGTGCATCCTCCAGCGCCCGATGTTGCTGGCCATGAAACTGCATCCCCGCCAATTGCAGGGCGCCATTGAGCCCCAGGGGCTTGTCCAGGCGGCGGGCCTTGGCGAAGCGTTGCTTGAGGTTCACATGGGGCGTGGTGGCGAGTGCGCTGGCCAGGCCATGGCGTTGCCATTCCAGTTCCAGTTGCTTGCGATCGTAATCGCCCCAGCTGGCCCAGCCTTCCAGGCGCGGCTGATGCTGGCCCAGCCAGCGCTCGAACAGCGGCCACACCTCGGTAATCGGCGCCGCGCTATCGATGTTGGCCTGGGTGATGTGGGTCAGTTGGCGGCAAAAGGGCGTCAGCAATGGCCGGCGCAGCGGCCGCACAAAGCGCTGGAAGTGGTCCAGCTCGCGGCCCTGGCGGTTGACCAGGCTCGCGCCGATCTCGATGACTTCCATCTCCGTCACGGGCCAGCCGCCTTCATCCGTTGTGGCTTCAAGGTCAATAATCAGCCAATGAGGCATCGTGCAGGTTCCCGTACTCTTCCCTTTCTGTTGGGGATAGAGCGTAGCCCGGCCCTGTAGTTCCGCCTAGGGGCTAGACGATCTCCAGCAGAACCTGACGATTGCGCACCTGATCACCGGCAATCACTTGCACGCCCTTGATCACGCCGTCGATACCGGCCGTCAGCGGATGCTCCATTTTCATGGCTTCGAGCACCAGCAGCAACTGGCCTTTGGTCACGCTGTCGCCGGCGCTGACCCGCACATCGACGATTGCACCGTCCATCGGCGCCTTGACCGTGCCGCTGCTGGCGTCGGCCTGGCGGCTGGCGACTTGCTGGGTGCGGTTGATCACCTTGAGGCCGGGCAGCCACAACTGATTGGCGTCGAGGTGATAGGCGGTGCGGCGCCGGATGCCATTGAAGACCAGGGTGGCATGGCGACCGTCGGTGGTGAGTTGCAGTGGCTCAGCACTGACGGTATGGATGTTCCCGTTGACCTCCAGGCGATAGGTGCAAGGCGCGCTGGCGTTGTTGCGCCATCCCGCCAGGCCTTGGGGGTGCTGGTTGGCACTGTGCTGGTAAAACAGCGCGGCGGCCAGGGCCAGCTGTTCTGTTGATGGCGTCAGGGGCGGGATTTCGCGGAAGTGCTCAGCGATAAACCCGGTACTGAAATCGCCGCCGACAAAGTCCGGATGCTTGAGCAAATCCACCAGCAGTGGCTGGTTGGTCGCGACCCCTAGCAGCACCGTGTCTTCCACTGCCCGGAGCAATTTGCGTCGCGCCTCTTCGCGAGTGGCGCCATGGGCGATGATCTTGCCCAGCATCGGGTCGTAGAACGGGCTGATGCGTTGGCCTTCCATCACGCCATGGTCGATACGCGCGCCAGTGGCTGGGTCCCAGCGCAACACATCGCCGGTTTGCGGCAGGAAGCCTTGGGTCGGGTCTTCCGCGTACAAGCGCACTTCCATGGCGTGGCCGCTGAGGGTGACGTCGGCCTGCGTCAACGGCAGCGGTTGGCCGGCGGCGATCTGCAGTTGCCAGTCCACCAGGTCGAGGCCGGTGATCAGTTCGGTCACCGGGTGTTCCACTTGCAGGCGCGTGTTCATTTCCAGGAAGTAGAACCGACCGTGGCGGTCGAGCAGGAACTCCACGGTGCCGGCGCCGACGTAGTTCACCGCACGTCCGGCCTTCAAAGCGGCTTCGCCCATGGCTTGGCGCAACTCGGGCGTCATGACAGGGCAGGGGGCTTCTTCGATGACTTTCTGGTGGCGGCGCTGGATCGAGCAGTCGCGCTCACCGAGGTAAATGAGGTGGCCGTGGCTGTCGCCGAACAGCTGGATTTCGACGTGGCGCGGGTCGATCAGGGCGTGTTCGAGGATCAGTTCGTCGCTGCCGAAGGCGTTTTTGGCTTCCGAGCGGGCGGTGTGCAGGTTGTCCAGCAGGTCTTTCGATTGGTGTACGAGGCGCATGCCGCGACCGCCGCCGCCGGCGCTGGCCTTGATCATCAGGGGGTAGCCGATGCGGTCGGCTTCCTGTTGCAGGGTGGTGTCGTCCTGGGCGCTGCCTTGGTAGCCGGCGATGCAGGGGACGCCGGCTTCGAGCATGGCGAGTTTGGATAGGCGTTTGCTGCCCATCAGTTCGATGGCCTCAACGCTGGGGCCGATGAAGGTGAGGCCGGCGTGTTGGCAGGCGCGGGCGAAGTCGGGGTTTTCGGAGAGGAAGCCGTAGCCGGGGTGGATGGCATCGGCGCCTGCTCGTTTGGCGGCGTTTATGATGCTTTCTATATTCAGGTACGACTGTTGGACGGGGGCGGGGCCGATGTGGACGGCTTCGTCGGCCATCTGGACGTGCAGGGCTTGGGCGTCGGCTTCGCTGTAGATGGCCACAGTGCGATAGCCTAGGGATTGGGCGGTGCGTTGGATGCGGCAGGCGATTTCGCCGCGGTTGGCGATTAGGATTTTTGTTAGCTGCGGCATTTTTGGGCTCCGGGTACATATCCGTTGTTTGGGTAACGGCTGCTATGGGTTCCGCCCTTACGGCGGCTCACTTTTGAAGAGCGCAAAAGTAAGCAAAACGCTCTTGCCCCAACACTCGGTGCCTCGCCTAGGCTCGGCATGCCCTCACTCCGGCTTGAATCCGTGGGCCGCCGCAATGGGCCATCCATGGCCCAGTGCGGCTAACCCGGCGTCCTGCCGGGTTACCCACGGATTCAAGCCTGCGTTCGGCCAGCGTGTTTGACGGGGCGCTCCAGATCAAAAGCGAGGCGGCCTGAAAGCCGACCTTTTTTGTGCGTCGTACGAGGTCAAAAATGTGGGAGCGGGCTTGCCCGCGATGGCGTCATCTGCACCACTTCGGTTTCCGCTTCTGCACAAACGCCTGCGTCCCCTCAATCCCTTCCTCACTCCTCACGGCCTCGGCAAACCACTGCGCTCCTCGATCCAGTACTGCCTCAATCGGTTCATCCACACTCGCGAGCAGCAGCGCTTTGGTCCGTGCATTGGCGCCTGGCGCACACTTCAGTACCTGGCTCAACACTTCATCCAATCGTTCTGCCAGCGCCTGCGGATCGCGCTCGGTAAAGTGCACGACCCCCAGTCGCTCGGCCTCTACGCCATCAAAGCGCGCGGCGGTGAGTGCCAAGCGGCGTGCCTGGGTCAGGCCAATCCGCTTCACCACAAAGGGTGCAATCTGTGCCGGCAACAAGCCCAGGCTGGTTTCCGGCAGGCCGAATTGCGCTTGGTGATCGGCGATGGCGATATCGCTCACGCACGCCAGGCCAAAACCGCCGCCCAGCACCGCGCCTTGCAGCACCACGATCACCACTTGCGGCACGGCTTCCACTGCCAGCAGCAAGGTGCCAAACGCCCGGTTCAGCGCCTGGAGTTGATTGCCCGCCGTGACCAGGTCTTTCACGTCCGCCCCGGCGCAAAAGTGCCCGCCTGCGCCGCTGATCACCACGGCCCGCGTCTGGCTATCCAGCTGCGCCAGCACGTTGCGCAGTTCATTGACCATTTCCAGGCTCATCGCATTGCGGCATTCCGGGCGGTTTAGGGTGATGTGCAGCACACCGTTGTGCGGTTCGAGCAGCAGGGTGTTCATGATTTTTTCCCCGGCAAGGTGCCCATCAGTTTGCAGATGATGCCCAGCATGATTTCGTCGGCGCCGCCGCCGATCGACACCAGGCGCACATCGCGATAGGCGCGGGCCACGGGGTTGTCCCACATGAAGCCCATGCCGCCCCAGTATTGCAGACAACTGTCGCTGACTTCGCGGCCCAGGCGCCCGGCCTTGAGCTTGGCCATGGAGGCCAGGCGGGTCACGTCCTGGCCTTTGATGTATTGCTCGGTGGCCTGGTAGACCAACGCGCGCAGGCATTCGATTTCGGTGGCGAGTTCGGCCAGGCGAAAGTGGATCACTTGGTTGTCGATCAGCGCCTTGCCGAAGGTCTGGCGCTCTTTGCAGTATTCGATGGTGCTGTCGATGCAGTACTCCAGGCCCTTGATCATGTTGGCCGCGCCAAACAGGCGTTCTTCCTGGAACTGCAGCATCTGCATCATGAACCCCGCGCCTTCGTGGCCGATGCGGTTACGTTGGGGCACGCGCACGCCGTCGAAGAACACCTGGGCAGTCTCGGAGCTGTGCATGCCGAGCTTTTCCAGGGGCGGGCTGACGCTGATGCCGGGGGTGTTCATCGGCACCATGATCAGCGACTTATTGATGTGCGGTTTGTCGTCGGAGGTGTTGGCCAGCAGGCAGATGAAGTCGGCGCTCGGCGAGTTGGTGATCCACATTTTGCTGCCGTTGATCACGTAGTCGTCACCGTCTTTGCGCGCGTGGGTCTTGAGCCCGGCCACGTCGGAGCCGGCGCCGGTTTCCGAGACGCCGATGCAGCCGACCTGCTCGCCGCTGATCGCCGGGCGCAGGAATTCGTCGCGCAGTTCATCGCTGCCAAAGCGGGCGAGGGCGGGGGTGCACATGTCGGTCTGCACGCCGATGGACATGGGGATGCCGCCACAGCGGATGGTGCCGAACTCTTCGGCGGCGACGATGGAGTAGCTGTAGTCCAGGCCCATTCCACCGAATTGCTCCGGCTTGGAAATGCCCAGCAGGCCGAGGTCGCCGGCCTTGCGGAAGATCTCGTGGATGGGAAAGCGCCCAGCTTTTTCCCATTCGTCCACATGGGGGTTGATCTCGCGGTCGACGAAGGCGCGGACGGTGCGGCGCAATTCCCGGTGTTCCTGGGTAAAGATCATTTTTATTGTGCTCCTTATCGCGACGCGGAGCGTCTCGGGCGAAATTTAGAGGCGTGCTACACCGAAGGTATTGGCTTGCAACTCACGCACCTCGGCCTCATGGCAGATATCCAGCAGAAAGCCCAGCAAGGTTCGCGTATCCCGTGGATCAATCAGTCCGTCATCCCATAGGTTCGCGCTGCCGTAGAGCGCAGTGGACTGGCTGTCGAGCTTCTGCGCGGTGACCTGTTCCAGCATGTCCAGCACCTTGGGGTCCGGCACCAGGCCATCTTTCAGTTGCTTGGCCTCGGTGACAATGCGCAGCACCTTGCCCGCCTGTGCGCCGCCCATCACCGCCGTGCGGCTGTTGGGCCAGGCGAAAATGAAGCGAGGGTCGAGCCCACGGCCGCACATCGCATAGTTGCCGGCGCCATAAGAACCGCCCACCACTATCGTCAGTTTAGGCACCCGTGCATTGGCCACTGCCTGGATCATCTTCGCGCCGTGCTTGATCACGCCTTGCTGCTCCGACTCGGTGCCGACCATGAAACCGGTGGTGTTGTGCAGGAACAGCAACGGCGTGCGGCTCTGGTCGCAGAGCTGGATAAATTGCGCGGCCTTGCTCGCGCCCTTGGGTGTGATCGGGCCATTGTTGCCGATCACACCGACGGCGCGACCCTGGATGTGCAGGTGGCCGCAGACGGTGTGGGCATCGAACTCGCCTTTGAATTCGAGGAAGTGCGAGCCGTCGGCCAGGCGCGCGAGGATTTCGCGGACGTCGTAGGGTTTTTTCGGGTCGTCGGGGATCAGGCCCAGCAGTTCTTCAATGGGGTACAGCGGTTCTTTATAGGGACGTCTGGGCACTGCGGGCAGGCGATCATTCCAGGGCAGCAGGCCGACGATCTCCCGCGCGATGCGCACGCCATCAGCGTCGTTTTCCGCCAGGTATTCGGCGGTGCCGGCGATTTGCGCGTGCATCTCGGCGCCCCCGAGTTCTTCATCCGTCGCCACTTCACCCGTTGCGGCTTTGAGCAGCGGCGGTCCGGCGAGGAACAGCTTGGCCCGCCCGCGCACAACCACCGCGTAATCCGACAGCCCCGGCTGATAGGCGCCGCCGGCCGTGGCCGAGCCGTGTACCACAGTGATCTGCGGCAAGCCCATGGCCGACATGCGTGCCTGGTTGGCAAAGCTGCGCGCGCCCTCCACGAAAATCTCTGCGGCGTAGTTGAGGTTGGCGCCGCCGCTTTCGGCCAGGGTCACCACCGGCAGTTTGTTCTCCATGGCGATCTGTTGCAGGCGCAGGGACTTCTTAAGGCCGGTGGGGGAAATGGTGCCGCCCTTGATCGCGCTGTTATTGGCCACCACCAGCATGCGCACGCCGCTGACGTAGCCGATGCCGGCGATCAACCCACCGCCGGCGGCGCTGCCGTCCTTGTCATCGTGCAGCTTGTAGCCGGCCAGGCTGGCAAGTTCCAGGAACGGCGCGCCGGGGTCCAGCAGCAGGTTGAGGCGCTCGCGGGGCAGTAGTTGGCCGCGTTTGTCGAACTTGGGCTTGGCCTCCTGAGCCTTGGCGAGCAGGTTGGATTCCAACTGATGAAGTTGGGCGATGGTCGCGAGCATGGCCGCGCGGTTTTGTGCGAACTGGGCGCTGTGGGCGTCGATCAGGGATTCAATCACCGGCATGGTTTATTTCTCCGCCTTGAGCACATCCGGCAGGTAAGCACGATGAAAGCCATTGAAGGACTCGCTCGGTGCCTGCGCCTTGTGCAACGGCCAGGCGCGGCTGCCCAGGCTGGCCGCGCCGTCGATGCGCAAGGTGCTGCCGCTAATAAACGCGGCGGCGGGGCTGAGCAGGAACACGATGGCCGCGCTGACTTCGGATTCGGTGCCGATACGCTTGAGCGGCACGTGTTCGCGCAACGTCGGGATCACCGCCTTGAACGCGCCTTCATAGGTGTCCATGCCGCTGGAGGCGATCCAGCCCGGCGCAACGGCGTTGACCCTTACCCCGGCGTAGCCCCATTCGAAGGCGGCGGTCTTGGTGAAGTTGTCCATGCCGGCGCGCGCGGCACCCGAGTGACCCATGCCGGGCATGCCACCCCACATGTCCGCGAGCATGTTGACGATGGCGCCGCCGTGTTTGCTCATGGATTGGTTGAACACTTCGCGGGCCATCAGGAAGCCGCCGACGAGATTGGTGCGGACTACGGTTTCAAAGCCTTTCTGGTTGATTGAAGCCAGCGGTGACGGGTATTGCCCTCCGGCGTTGTTAACCAGGCCGTGGATCGGGCCGTATTGTTGAATGAGGTGGCTGACCAGTGTGGTGACGCTGATTTCGTCGCGAATATCGCAAGCGCCCCACTGCGCAACGCCGCCATCTTCGGCAATTTCTGCCGCGACCCTCTCCAACTTTTCCGGCTTGCGCCCCACCAGGATCACCTGGGCACCCAGGGCCGCCAGTTCATGGGCGGTACAGCGGCCAATACCACTGCCGCCGCCGGTAACAATCACGGTGTGACCCTGGAACAGGTCGGTTTTGAAGATCGAGTCGAAGGCCACGGCAACGCTCCTGTTATTTGAGTAAATCTGCGATCTGTTGCGGCACGGCGATAGGGATTTCCAGCAGTTGCTGGGCGAAGGCCTTGCCCTGCGGATCGATGCGCAGGCTGGCGATACCGCCGCCGCCCAGGGCGTTTTCCAGCAGGAAGTTGAGGCTGTGGCTGCCGGGCAAATACCAGCGCTCGACGCGACCGTGCACGGGGTCCAACACGTGGCCCATCCAGTCGACGATCACTTCCGGGGTCAGCGCTTCGGCGATCCACGGCAAGTACTCGGGATCGCGTGCGATCACGCCGATATTGCTGTGGTTGCCCTTGTCGCCGGAGCGCGCCACGGCCAGTTTCACCAGCGGTACGCTGGCGTCGGCGCGGCCTTGTGGCTTGGGAGGGTCAATCGGTGCTTCGGGCAGGGCGGGGGCGTCGGCAACCGGCAGGGTGCAGGCGTGGCGTTCCCCTTGAAAGTCGATCAGCAGCTCGCAGGCGGATTTATCGATCAGGAATGAAAACAGCCGGATCAACGGGTACACGGTCGGTCGTCCGCCGACGATGCCGGTCAGGCCCGGCGCCATGCCAGTGGCGGCTTGGGCAATCTCACGGGCGAACAGCACCAGCGCCTGTTTATTCGGGTGACGCACCGCCAGTTTCACCACCACTTCACGGCAGTCCTGGCGCCTTGCGTGAGTGCCATAGGTCGCTTCACTGCCGAGCAGTTCGATATTCACCTCGGTGTAAGGCGCCCAGCCGCGTTGGCTGAACAGCTCCGAGGTCTTGTCGATGATTGCCTGGCTGACCCGCTCGGCCTTGGCCACTGCGTCGATTCCGGCGATCAGGCAACTGGCGGTGCAGCGGAAACCGTCCGGGTAGGTCGCGCTGACCTTGTACTGATCGGTGGGCGGCAAACCCTTGGCGCCGTGCAGGCGCACGCAGTTTTTGCCCTGCTGCTGCAATTTGACCTGGCTGAAGTCGCAGATCACATCCGGCAGCAGATAGGCGCGCGGGTCGCCGATTTCATACAGCAATTGTTCGGCGACGCTGAGTTCGCTGATCAACCCACCGGTACCGTCGACCTTACTGACGGTGAATTGGCCGTCGGCGCTGACTTCAACGATGGGAAAACCGATGTGTGCGTAGTCCGGCACGTCGCGCCAATCAGTGAAATTACCGCCGGTGCACTGCGCGCCGCATTCGATGATATGCCCGGCCAATGCGGCCTGGGCGAGGCGGTCGTAGTCCTGCCAGGACCAATCGAACTCATGCACCAGCGCCGCGCTGACCACGGCGCTGTCGACCACGCGGCCGGTGATGACGATATCCGCGCCCAGGGCCAGTGCCTGGGTGATGCCCGGTGCGCCGAGATAAGCATTGGCGGACACGCACACGGGCGGCAAGGGGGTGCCGTTGAACATGTCCGTGATGCCGTGCAGTGGCTTGAGCTGGGGAAGCAGGTCATCGCCCAACAGTACGGCGATTTTGAGTTCGACACCGGCTTTGTCGCACGCCGCTTGCAGGGCGGCGGCACAGGCTTGTGGATGGATGCCGCCAGCATTGCTGATCACGCGAATGCCCTGGCGTTGGATATCCGCCAACAACGGCGTGAGCACGTCGACAAAATCCGTGGCGTAGCCCGCCTGGGGATCCTTCATGCGCGCGCCAGCGAGGATCGACATCGTGACTTCCGCCAAGTAGTCGAACACCAAGTAATCCAGCGTGCCGCCGTTCACTAGTTGGGCGGCGGCGGTGCAGGTGTCGCCCCAGAAGGCGCTGGCACAGCCGATACGAACCGTCTTGCTCATGAGAAATCCTTCCTCGAATGGCTGTGGGCGAGACTACCAAGCAAGCGCTTGGTTTGTAAACTCCAGTCACAAGTTTTAGCCAAGCGCTTGCTTGGGTGGCCGCCACGGCCTAAATTGCCGGCCAAGACGTCCGTGGAAGTAGAGGAGAGAGGCATGGATGAGCATAAAGCCCAGCGGGTGATGCGCACCATGGTCGACGGCGGCCAATTGACCGACCCCGACAGCGCCCGGGGCAAGCTGCTGCAGACGGCCGCCCACTTGTTTCGCAACAAAGGCTTCGAGCGCACGACCGTGCGTGACCTGGCCAGTGCTGTGGGCATTCAGTCCGGCAGTATCTTTCACCACTTCAAGAGCAAGGACGAGATCCTGCGTGCGGTGATGGAAGAAACCATCCACTACAACACCGCGATGATGCGCGCGTCCCTTGAGGAAGCCACCAACGTACGCGAGCGGGTGCTGGCGCTGATCCGCTGCGAATTGCAGTCGATCATGGGCGGCAGCGGCGAGGCGATGGCGGTGCTGGTGTACGAATGGCGCTCCTTGTCGGCCGACGGCCAGGCCCAGGTGCTGGCCCTGCGTGACGTGTATGAGGCACTGTGGCTGCAGGTGCTGGGCGAGGCCAAGGACGCCGGTTACATCAGGGGCGATGTATTTATCACCCGACGTTTTCTGACCGGGGCGTTGTCGTGGACGACCACCTGGTTCCGCGCAGAAGGCAGCATGACCCTCGAACAACTGGCTGAAGAAGCCCTGTTGATGGTTTTGAAGGCCGATTGAAGTGCAAGCTATTAATTTGCCGGTAGAAAGTTGTCTCGCCAGACAAAAACGCCTAGCTTATTGCCATTAGTGTTTTTGAACGGTGTGTGCCTTGATGTTTTCGCCATGGCGGCTGGCTGCAGGACTTACCTTTTGGGCACTGGGCACCGCGTGGTGGATGCCAGCCTCGGCTGCGCAGTTGGTGCGCATCGGTGCGGCGCACTTTCCACCCTACACCGTGCGCCCGGAGCAGGGCGCCGATACGGGGTTGCTGCCGCAACTGGTCGAGGCCTTGAACGCCGCGCAAACCGATTACCAGTTTGTGTTGGTGCCCACCTCTATCCCTCGACGCTTCCGCGATTTCGAGCAGGGCCGAGTCGATATGGCGATCTTCGAAAACCCCGCCTGGGGCTGGCAGAAGATTTCCCACACGACAGTCGACATGGGTCTGGAAGACGCGGAAATTTTCGTCGCCCAGCGAGAGCCCGGCCGTGATCAGGCTTACTTCGCTGACTTGAACGGCAAGCGCCTGGCGGTATTCAGCGGTTATCACTACGCCTTCGCCAACTTCAACCCCGACCCCAAGTACATGGCCGAGCACTTCAATGCCACGTTGACCTACTCCCATGACAGCAACCTGTTGATGGTCGCGCGCGGGCGAGCCGACATCGCCCTGGTGACGCGTTCGTACTTGAGTGACTTCATGGTGCGCAACGCGGATATGGCCGGGCAGTTCCTGGTGTCGGAACGCATTGACCAGGTCTATCACCACTACGCCTTGTTGCGCCCGAAAGCGCCGATTACGGGGGAAGCGTTTGCCGCGTTGCTCAAGCGTTTGCGCGATGATGGCGAGATGCTGAAGATTTTCGAGCCGTATCGTATCGATGTGATGCCGGTGCCCTGACAGGCACGATACAGATCGTCCTGGTGGACATAGGCTCATGTGGGAGCAGGCAAGCCAGCTCCCACATTTAATTTGCTGAGTGTCAGATCACTCTGCTGAGCGTCAAACCCGACGTGCAAACGTATCGCTATGGCTCCCCGACACCTTGCGGCAGTGCACCAGCGCATCCCGGATCATGAAGTTCACCAGGGTCGGCGACACGCCGAGTTCCTTGGCGATGTCCTTTTGCGGGACGCCGTGCAAACGGTACATCTCGAACGCGTAGCGCGTGCGTTGCGGCAGCTCCGTCAGGGCGTCGGCGATGTTTTCCAGGGTGTTGAAGTTGATGTGCGAGGTTTCCGGTGAAGCGCCGTGAATAACCACATTCAAGCCTTCCTCTTCCGTCCCGGAGTATTTGAGCTCCAGGGCCTGCTTGCGGTAGTGATCGATGGCCAGGTTGCGCACGATCTGGAACAGATAACTCAATTGAGCCTTGAACGATGACGTGATCGTCGGTGCCGACTGCAGCCGGAAGTAGGCGTCCTGCACTACGTCTTCTGCACGGGAGCGGCAGCCGGTAATGCGCGCCGCGATCTTCACCAGAATCAGCCGATTATCGACGAATGCCTGGAGAAGCGGTGAGTCGCACCTGCCTGTGGATACTTGTTCCGTCATGGAAATCACCTTGTCGCAAAAGAGGTTAGGGGAGGGCGTCCTTGCTGAGGCCTCCTACACATCGGGCAACAAATTATGCTGAATGATAATGATTGTCAAATGAGAAGGCGAACTAATCTTATGCTTTCTTGTTAGGTGTGAACCACGTCTCTCTCGTACCCGGCGACTAATTATTTGCCGGTGCCGTCCGTTCTTCTGGGTGACAGGTCCGTTAGCAATACGGCCAAGGATCAGCACCCGCAGGAGGACGAAATGGGTTTCTATCGTGCATACAGCGTGTTTCAGTTTGGAGTCGTCACTCGATGAGTACGCCGACCCGACTGCGCCTGTTCTGCCTGCCCTATTCGGGCGCCAGCGCCATGGTTTATGCGCGCTGGCGCCGGGCCCTGCCTGAATGGTTGCAGGTGTGTCCGCTGGAGTTGCCCGGGCGTGGCATGCGCATGGACGAGCCGTTGCAGCGCGATATCAAGGCCTTGGCGGCCCAGCTCGCGGACGAAATCAGCCACGACTTGAGCGGCCCCTACGCCTTGTTCGGTCACAGCCTTGGGGGCCTGCTCGCCTTCGAACTGGCGCATGCGTTGCGTGCGCGCAACGTGCCGCCGCCGCTTGCCCTCTTCGCTTCCGGAACGGCCGGACCGGCGCGTCGCGACGTCAGCGAGTACGCCATCGAAAAGACCGATGAACAACTGATCGCCCGTCTGCGCGAACTGCAAGGCACCGCCGAAGAGGCCTTGGCCAACCCCGAGTTGATGCAGTTGATGCTGCCGATCCTGCGCGCCGATTTCCTGTTGTGCGGCAGCTTCACCTACGGCGAGCGCACACCGCTGGGCATGCCGATCCACGTGTTTGGCGGCAAGCAGGACAGCGTGCGCGCCGACCAGTTGCTCGACTGGCAGCTCGACGCCGCCAGCGGCTTTTCCCTGGACATGTTCGACGGCCACCACTTCTTCCTCATGCAACACGAAAGCGCCGTGCTGCGCTGCATGCGGCGCTACGCCGACGAACACCTGGCCCGCTGGCGCAATGGCGCGGCACGGTCACTCGCCGTCGGCTGAACAAGCCCCCCCCCCCGAATTCTTGAATTTCCCGTAAGCCGATTTCAGGCAGGAACCCCATGATGGACGCCTTCGAACTTCCCCGCACCCTGGTCCAGTCCCTTCAACGTCGCGCCGCGCAGACCCCGGACCAGGTCGCCCTGCGCTTCCTCGCCGAGTCCGCCGAGCACAGCGTTGTGCTCAGTTACCGCGACCTGGACCAGCGCGCCCGCACCATCGCCGCCGCCTTGCAAGCCAATGCGGACCAGGGTGACCGTGCCGTGCTGTTGTTTCCCAGCGGCCCGGATTACGTTGCGGCGTTCTTTGGTTGCCTCTACGCGGGTGTGATTGCAGTGCCGGCCTATCCACCGGAGTCCACCCGTCGTCACCATCAGGAGCGCCTGCTGTCGATCATCAGCGATGCCGAGCCGCGCCTGTTGCTGACCATCGCCAGCCTCGCCGATGGCTTGTCGCAGATCGAAAACGCGCCGCCGGTATTGAGCGTCGATAGCTTGGAAAACCTCGGCCATTGGGTCGCCCCTGACCTGCATCCGGACGACATCGCGTTCCTGCAATACACCTCTGGCTCCACCGCGCTTCCCAAGGGCGTACAAGTCAGCCACGGCAACCTGGTCGCCAACGAAGTGTTGATCCGTCGCGGTTTTGGCATCGACCTGAACCCGGATGACGTGATCGTCAGCTGGCTGCCGCTGTACCACGACATGGGCCTGATCGGCGGCCTGCTGCAACCGATCTTCAGTGGCGTGCCCTGCGTGCTGATGTCGCCGGCTTACTTCCTCGGTCGCCCCTTGCGCTGGCTGGAAGCGATCAGCGAATACGGCGGTACCATCAGCGGCGGTCCGGATTTCGCCTATCGCCTGTGCAGCGAACGGGTCAGCGAGACGGCCCTGGAACGCCTGGATCTGAGCCAATGGCGCGTGGCCTATTCCGGTTCCGAACCGATCCGCCTCGACACCCTGGAACGTTTCGCCGAGAAGTTCGCCACCTGCGGTTTTACCTCGAACAATTTCTTTGCCTCCTACGGCCTGGCCGAGGCGACCCTGTTTGTCGCAGGCGGCAGCCGTGGCCATGGCATCCCAGCGCTGCGTGTCGACGAGCAGGCCCTGGCCGCCAACCGCGCCGAACCGGGGCAGGGCAGTGCGATCATGAGCTGCGGCACCAGCCAGCCGGAACACGCGGTGCTGATCGCGGACCCCTACACCCTCACCGAGCTGGGCGACAACAGCGTCGGCGAACTCTGGGCCACCGGCCCGAGCATCGCCCACGGCTACTGGCGCAACCCCGAAGCCACCGCCAAGACCTTCGTAGAGCACGCTGGTCGTACCTGGCTGCGCACGGGCGACCTGGGCTTCATCCGTGACGGCGAGGTGTATATCACCGGTCGCCTCAAGGATTTACTGATCGTACGCGGCCACAACCTGTATCCCCAGGACATCGAGCAGACCATCGAGCGCGAAGTGGAAGTGGTGCGCAAAGGGCGGGTTGCGGCATTTGCGGTGAATGAACAGGGCCTGGAAGGTATCGGCATTGCCGCCGAAATCAGCCGCAGCGTGCAGAAAATCCTACCGCCTGAAGCGCTGATCAAGGCGATCCGCCAGGCTGTCGCCGAGGCGTATCAAGAGGCGCCAAGCGTGGTGGTGCTGCTCAACCCCGGCGCCTTGCCGAAGACCTCCAGCGGCAAAGTGCAGCGCGCAGCCTGTGCGCTTCGTCACAAGGACGGCAGCCTCGACAGTTATGCCCAGTTCCCCGACCTGCAAACGCAGGCGAGCGATGGGGCGCTGGAATCCGAGTTGCACAACCAGATTGCGGCGATCTGGTGTGAGCAACTGAACATCGCAAGCGTTGCCGCCGATGATCATTTCTTCCTGCTCGGCGGCAACTCCATCACCGCCACCCAGGTGGTCGCACGCCTGCGCGAAACCCTCGGCCTGGAACTGAACCTGCGCATGCTGTTCGAAGCGCCGACCCTGGAAGGCTTCGCCGCCAACGTTGCGCAGTTGCAGCAAGACGGTGGCGTCGCCGAAGGCGCGATTCACAGCTTGTCGCGCCAGGAGGAACTGCCCCAATCCCTGGCACAGAACCGCCTGTGGATCACCTGGCAACTGGACCCCCGCAGCAGCGCCTACACCATCCCCGGCGCCCTGCGCCTGCGCGGTGAGCTGGATGAAGACGCCGTGCGCGCCAGCTTCCAGCAATTGATCCAGCGCCACGAAGCCCTGCGTACGCGCTTCTATGAGCGCGACGGCCAGGCTTTCCAGCGTGTCGACGCCAAAGCGGATTTCGAGCTGCAAGTCATCGACCTCAGCGACCTGCCCGTTGCCGAGCGCGAAGCCCGTGCGCAACAGATCCGCGAAGACGAAGCGCGCACCCAGTTCGACCTGGAAAAAGGCCCGCTGCTGTGGGTGACCCTGGTGCGCCTGGACGATGAAGATCACCAACTGCTGGTGACGCTGCACCACATCATCGCCGACGGCTGGTCGCTCAACATTTTGATCGACGAATTCTCACGCCTCTACGCCGCCGCAGCCCAGGGCCAAACCCTGGAACTGCCGCCCCTGGCCCTGCAATACGCCGACTACGGCAGTTGGCAGCGTCAATGGTTGGCCGAAGGTGAAGGCCTGCGTCAACTGGCGTACTGGAAAGCGCAGTTGGGTGAAGAGCATCCCACCCTCAGCCTGGCGACCGACCACTCGCGCTCGGCACACCACTGTCACAGTGCCTCACGCCACACCGTGCGGCTTGGCGCGAGCCTCAGCGAAGCGATTCGCCAGACAGCCCAGGCCAACGAGTCCACCCCATTCATGCTGCTGTTGGCGGCATTCCAAAGCCTGCTGCATCGCTACAGCGGCCAGCGCGACATTCGCATCGGCGTGCCCAACGCCAACCGCCCGCGCCAGGAAACCCAAGGCCTGGTCGGCTTCTTCATCAACACCCTCGTGTTGCGTGCCGAGCTGGATGGACGCCTGCCGTTCAACGAGCTATTGGCCGCGACACGCCAGGCGGCGCTGGGTGCCCAAGCCCATCAGGACCTGCCGTTCGAACAACTGCTGGAAGCCTTCCCGCAGGCCCGCGAGCAGGGCCTGTTCCAGGTCATGTTCAACCATCAGCAACGCGACCTCAGCGCTTTGCGTCGCCTGCCGGGCATGCTCGCCGACGAGTTGCCGTGGCACAGTCGCGAAGCCAAGTTCGACCTGCAACTGCACACCGAAGAAGACCGCAACGGGCGCCTGAGCCTGTCGTTCGACTACGCTGATGAACTGTTCGAAAACGCGACCATCCAGCGCCTGGCCGAGCACTACATCAACCTGTTGCACGCCGTCTGCGAGCAGCCCCAGCAAGCCATCGGCGACCTTGCGCTGATGCAACACGACGAACAGGCGCTTTACAGCGAAGCACCCTGCGCGCCAGCCCAGCAGTGGCTGCCGGAGCTGCTTAACCAGCAGACCTCGGACGCCACCGCGCTGGTCTGGGACGGCGGCAGCCTGACCTTCGCCCAACTGCACACCCAGGCCAACCGCCTGGCCCATTACCTGCGCGACAAAGGCGTCGGCCCGGACGTGTGCGTGGCCATCGCCGCCGAGCGTTCGCCGCAATTGCTGGTCGGCTTGCTGGCGATCATCAAGGCCGGTGGCGCCTACGTGCCGCTGGACCCGGATTACCCCGCCGAGCGCGTGGCCTACATGCTCAAGGACAGTGGCGTACACCTGCTGCTGACCCAGACTGCGCTGCTGGAACAGGTGCCGAGTGCCGAGGGCGTTTGCGTGATCGCCATGGACAGCCTGCACCTCGATAGCTGGCCAACCCAGCCGCCCGGCCTGCACCTGCACGGCGATAACCTCGCCTACGTGATCTACACCTCCGGTTCCACCGGCCAGCCCAAAGGCGTGGGCAATACGCATGCGTCTTTGGCCGAGCGCTTGCAGTGGATGCAGGCCACTTATCAACTCAATGAAACCGACGTGCTGATGCAAAAGGCGCCGATCAGTTTTGACGTGTCGGTGTGGGAATGCTTCTGGCCACTGATTACCGGATGCCGTCTGGTGCTGGCTGGCCCCGGTGAGCATCGCGACCCGCACCGCATCGCGCAGCTGGTGCAGGAACACGGCGTGACCACGCTGCACTTTGTGCCGCCGCTGTTGCAGTTGTTTATCGACGAGCCGTTGGTGGCTGAATGTACCAGCCTGCGTCGCCTGTTCTCCGGCGGCGAAGCCTTGCCCGCCGAGTTGCGCAACCGTGTGTTGGCACAGTTGCCAGCGGTGCAATTGCACAACCGTTATGGCCCGACCGAAACCGCGATCAACGTGACTCACTGGCACTGCCGCGCCGAAGACGGCGAGCGCTCGCCGATTGGCCGGCCGCTGGGCAATGTGATCTGCCGTGTGCTGGATGAACAGCTCAACCCTGTGCCGTTGGGCGTGCCGGGTGAGCTGTGCATCGGCGGAATCGGCCTGGCCCGCGGTTACCTCGGACGTGCCGGGTTGACGGCGGAGCGTTTTGTTGCCGATCCCTATGGTGAAGCAGGCGCACGCTTGTATCGCACCGGTGACCGCGCCCGTTGGAATGCCGACGGCGTGATCGAGTACCTCGGTCGCCTCGATCAGCAGGTCAAGCTACGCGGCTTTCGTGTGGAGCCGGAAGAAATCGAAGCGCGCATGCTCGCCCTGGAGGGTATCGCCCAAGCCGTGGTGAGGGTGCGTGACGGGCAGTTGATCGGTTACTTCACCGCCCAGGGCGAACTGGATGAGGAGGATGTAAAAACCGCCCTGGCCGCCGAGCTGCCGGAGTACATGGTGCCCGCGCTGCTGATGCGTCTGGACGCCATGCCGCTGAGCCCCAGCGGCAAGCTGGACCGCCGTGCATTGCCGGAACCGGTGTGGCAAGTGCGTGAACATGTCGAACCCGAAACCGCGCTGCAACAGCAGATCGCCGCCATCTGGCGCGAAGTCCTCGGCCTGCCAAGCATCGGCCTGCGCGATGACTTCTTCGCCCTTGGCGGCCATTCGTTGCTGGCCACGCAGATCATCTCTCGCACCCGCCACGCGTGTGACGTCGAGCTGCCGTTGCGCACCCTGTTCGAAGCCAGTGAGTTGGGGGCGTTTGCCGAGCAAGTCGGCCTGATCCAAGCGTCGGGCCAGCGCAACCAACAGACTGCCATCGCCAAGGTCGACCGCAGCCAACCGGTGCCGTTGTCCTATTCCCAACAGCGCATGTGGTTCCTGTGGCAGATGGAACCGGACAGCCCGGCCTATAACGTCGGCGGCATGGCGCGCCTGCGCGGCGTGCTGGATGTGGGACGTTTCGAGGCGGCGTTGCAAGCGCTGATCATGCGCCACGAAACGCTGCGCACGACGTTCCCGAGCGTCGACGGTGTGGCCTATCAGAAGGTTTCGCCGCAAACGGGACTGCGCATGGACTGGCAGGATTTTTCCGCGCTGAGCGAAACCGAACGCCAACCGCGCCTGCAACAACTGGCCGATCACGAGGCGCACACGCCATTCAATCTGGAAACCGGGCCGTTGCTGCGTGCGTGCCTGGTCAAGGCCGGCGAGCAGGAACACTACCTGGTCCTGACCCTGCACCATATCGTCACCGAAGGCTGGGCCATGGACATATTTGCCCGTGAACTCAGCGCGTTGTACGAAGCCTTTATCGACGAGCGCGACTCGCCGCTGGCGCCGCTGCCCGTGCAATACCTCGACTACAGCGTGTGGCAGCGCCAGTGGCTGGAATCCGGCGAGCGTCAACGCCAATTGGATTACTGGACTGCGCAACTGGGCAATGAACACCCGCTGCTGGAACTGCCCGGCGACCGTCCGCGTCCGTCTGTGCAAAGCCACCAGGGCGAGTTGTATCGCTTCGACCTCAGCGACGCCCTTGCGGCCCGCGTACGTGCCTTCAATGCCGAACGCGGCCTTACCCTGTTCATGACCATGACCGCCACCCTGGCTGTGTTGCTCTACCGCTACAGCGGCCAGACCGACCTGCGTATCGGCGCTCCGGTCGCCAACCGCATTCGCCCGGAAAGCGAAGGCCTGATCGGCGCGTTCCTCAATACCCAGGTGCTGCGTTGCCAGCTCAATGGGCAGATGAATGTCGCTGAGTTGTTCGAGCAAGTGCGCCACACCGTGATCGAGGGCCAGTCCCATCAGGATTTGCCGTTTGATCATCTGGTGGAAGCCCTGCAACCCCCGCGCAGCGCAGCGTACAACCCGCTGTTCCAGGTGATGTGCAACGTGCAGCGCTGGGAGTTCCAGCAAAGCCGCCAACTGGCTGGCATGACCGTCGAATACCTGGCCAACGATGCCCGTGCGACCAAGTTCGACCTCAACCTGGAAGTCACCGACCTCGACCATCGCCTGGGTTGCTGCCTGACCTACAGCACCGACCTGTTCGACGAACCGCGCATTGCGCGCATGGCCGAACATTGGCGCAACCTGCTGGAAGCCTTGATCGCGGATCCGCAACAACGCCTCAGCGAACTGCCGTTGCTGGGCGTGGATGAACAGCGTGTGTTGCAAGACAGCCTGGGCATCGAGAAAGGTGAGCACCGTCTCGATCAGTGCATCCACCCACTGTTCAGCCAGCAGGCGGCAACCCGTGGCGATGCGCCAGCGCTGACCTTTGCTGGCGTGACGCTCAGCTACCGTGAACTCGACGCCCGCGCCAACCGCCTGGCCTGGATGCTGCGCGAGCGTGGCGTCGGCCCGCAGGTGCGTGTCGGCCTGGCGTTGCCGCGCTCCCTGGAAATGGTCATCGGCCTGCTGGCGATCCTCAAGGCGGGCGGCGCCTACGTGCCGCTGGACCCGGAATATCCGCTGGATCGCCTGCACTACATGATCGAAGACAGCGGCATCGGCCTGCTGCTCAGCGATGCGGCGATGTTCGAAGCCCTCGGCGAGTTGCCGGCCGCCGTGGCCTGCTGGTGTCTGGAGGATGATTTGCCGGTGCTGACCAACTACCCGGCCGATGCGCTGCCGCTTATCAGCCTGCCGCAACACCAGGCGTACTTGATCTACACCTCCGGCTCCACCGGCAAGCCGAAAGGCGTGGTGGTGTCCCACGGGGAAATCGCCATGCATTGCGCGGCGGTGATCGAGCGGTTTGGCATGCGCGCGGATGACTGCGAGCTGCACTTCTATTCGATCAACTTTGACGCCGCCACTGAGCGCCTGTTGGTGCCGCTGCTCAGCGGCGCGCAGGTGGTGTTGCGTGCCCAGGGTCAGTGGGATGCCGAGGAAATCTGCGGATTGATCCGCACCCATGGCATCAACATCCTGGGCTTCACCCCGAGCTACGGCAGCCAGTTGGCGCAGTGGTTGGCGACTCAGCAGCAGACCTTGCCGGTGCGCATGTGCATCACCGGTGGCGAAGCCCTGACCGGCGAACACTTGCAGCGCATCCGTGCCGCGTTCCAGCCACAGGTGTTCTTCAACGCCTATGGCCCGACTGAAACCGTGGTGATGCCGCTGGCCAGCCTTGCACCGGAGCAGTTGGAGGAGGGCGCCGCCAGCGTGCCGATCGGCAGCATCATCGGTGACCGCGTGGCTTACATTCTCGACGCCGACCTGGCCCTGGTGCCGCAAGGCGCGACCGGCGAGTTGTACGTCGGCGGGGCGGGCCTGGCCCAGGGGTATCACCAGCGTCCGGGCATGACCGCCGAACGTTTTGTCGCGGACCCGTTTGCGCGCAACGGCGGGCGCCTGTACCGCACCGGTGACCTGGTGCGCCAACGCGCCGATGGCCTGGTGGAGTACCTGGGGCGGATCGACCATCAGGTGAAAGTCCGTGGTTTCCGTATCGAGCTGGGCGAGATCGAAACCCGTCTGCTGGAACATGCAGCCGTGCGCGAAGCGGTGGTGCTGGCGTTGGATTCGCCGAGCGGCAAACAGCTGGTGGCGTATCTGGTCAGCGATGCCGAGCACGGCGCGCTGCGTGACGCGCTGAAGGCCCATCTCAAGGCGCAACTGCCGGACTACATGGTGCCCGCGCACCTGATCGTGCTGGACAGCATGCCGCTGACCGCCAATGGCAAGCTCGACCGCCGTGCCCTGCCGCAACCAGATCCTGAGGCAAACCGCCAAACATATGTGGCGCCACGCAATGAACTTGAAAGCACCCTGGCTGCGATCTGGTGTGCGGTACTGAACGTGCAGCAAGTCGGGCTGGACGATAACTTCTTTGAGCTGGGTGGCGACTCGATCCTGTCGATCCAGGTGGTCAGCCGTGCGCGGCAGGCCGGGATTCATTTCAGCCCGCGTGATCTGTTCCAGCACCAGACCGTGCAGACCCTGGCCGCCGTAGCCACGCGTTCCGAGCAAATCACCGCAGAGCAAGGCGTGCTTACCGGCCCTTCGGGGCTGACGCCAATTCAGCATTGGTTCTTCGACACCGAGATCCCGAACCGTCAGCACTGGAACCAGTCGCTGGTCCTCAAGCCGCTGCAACTGCTCGATCCCCATCGCCTGGAGCAAGCGCTGCTGGCAGTGCTGGAACATCACGACGCCCTGCGCCTGAGCTTCTGCCAGCGCGACGCGCAATGGCACGCCGAGCATTTGGCCGTGCCGGAAGGCGGCGTGTTGATGCAGGCGCAAGTGCGCGACATGGCGCACTGCACCGCGCTGTTCACCGACACCCAGCGCAGCCTCGACCTGCAACACGGCCCGCTGTTGCGTGCTTTGCTGGTGGACGGTCCCGAGGGGCAGCAACGGTTGCTGATCGCGATCCATCATCTGGTGGTGGACGGTGTGTCGTGGCGCGTGTTGTTGGAAGACCTGCAAAACGTCTACCGTCAACTCAGCGACGGTCAGTCCGTCAGCCTACCGGCCAAGACCAGCGCCTTGCGTGACTGGGCCGCGCGTTTACAGGCCTATGCCGGCAGCGAATCCCTGCGTGAAGAATTGAGCGTCTGGCAAGACCAATTGGCTGGGCCGGAAACCGTATTGCCGGTGGCCCGTCCGCAAGGCTCGCTGCGTAATCGCGATGCCGACACCGTCAGCGTGCGCCTGGATGCCGAACACACCCGCCAGTTGCTGCAACAGGCGCCAAGTGCCTACCGCACCCAGGTCAACGACCTGTTGCTGACCGCCTTGGCCCGCGTGTTGTGCCGCTGGAGCGGCCACCCTTCGGCGTTGATCCAACTGGAAGGCCACGGCCGTGAAACCCTGTTCGATGAAATCGACCTGACCCGCAGCGTCGGCTGGTTCACCAGTGCCTATCCGCTGCGCCTGACCCCGCACGCCGGGCAGGGCGATTCGATCAAGGCGATCAAGGAACAACTGCGCGGCGTGCCTCATAAAGGGCTGGGCTATGGCGTGCTGCGCTACCTGGCCGATGACCTGTGCAAACAGAGCATGGCTGCGCTGCCGAGCGCACAGATCACCTTCAACTACCTCGGTCAGTTCGACCAGAGTTTCGGCGCCGATGCGCTGTTCCATCCGCTGGACGAGCCCGCCGGCCTGGCCCATGACCCGGACGCGCCGCTGCCCAACGAGTTGAGCGTCGACAGCCAGGTGTACGGCGGTGAATTGGTGCTGCGCTGGACCTTCAGCCGCGAACGCCATGATCAACAGAGCATCCATGAACTGGCAGATGCCTATCTCGCTGAGCTGCAAAGCCTGGTCGCGCATTGCCTGCAAGACGATGCCGGTGGCCTCACGCCGTCCGACTTCCCGCTGGCGCACCTGACCCAATCGCAACTCGACAGCTTGCCGATTGCCGCCAGCGCCATCGAAGACGTCTACCCGCTGACCCCCATGCAGGAAGGCCTGCTGCTGCACACCCTGTTGGAGCCCGGCACCGGCCTCTACTACATGCAGGACCGCTACCGCATCAACAGCGCCCTCGACCCCGAGCGTTTCGCCCAGGCCTGGCAGGCGGTGATCGCCCGTCACGAAGCCCTGCGCGCCTCGTTCTGCTGGAACGTCGGCGAAGACATGCTGCAAGTGATCCACAAACCGGGCAGCACGCCGATTGAGTACCTGGACTGGAGCAACGACCCGCAAAGCGAACAGGAGCCGCGCCTGCAAGCGCTGCTCAAGCAAGAGCGCGAAGCCGGTTTCGATCTGCTCAACCAGGCACCGTTCCACCTGCGCCTGATCCGCGTCGGCGCCGAGCGCTACTGGTTCATGATGAGCAACCACCACATCCTTATCGATGCCTGGTGCCGTTCGTTGCTGATGAATGACTTCTTCGAGCTCTACATGGCCCTCGGTGAAGGCCGCGACCCGCAACTGGCCACACCGCCGCGTTATCGCGACTACATCGCCTGGCTGCAACGCCAGAACCTGAATGAGGCACGCCAATGGTGGCAGCAGAACCTGCAAGGCTTCGAACGCACCACGCCGATCCCGAGCGACCGGCCGTTCCTGCGTGAGCACGCGGGCCACAGCGGCGGCATGGTGGTGGGCGACTGCTACACCCGCCTCGATGCCCGCGACGGTGCGCAACTGCGTGAACTGGCCCAGGCTCACCAACTGACCGTCAACACTTTTGCCCAGGCGGCATGGGCGCTGGTGCTGCGTCGCCTGAGCGGCGATCGCGACGTGTTGTTCGGTGTGACCGTGGCCGGCCGCCCGGTGGAAATGCCGGAGATGCAACGCACCGTCGGCCTGTTCATCAACAGCATCGCCCTGCGAGTGAAACTGCCCGAGGATGACCAGCGTTGCAGCGTGCGCCAGTGGCTGAGTGGTTTGCTCGACAGCAATATGCAGCTGCGCGAGTACGAATACCTGCCGCTGGTGACGATCCAGGAACACAGCGAACTGCCCAAGGGCCAACCGCTGTTCGACAGCCTGTTCGTGTTCGAAAACGCCCCGGTGGAAGTCTCGGTGCTGGACCGCGCACAAAGCCTGAATGCCACCTCGGACTCCGGCCGCACCCACACCAACTTCCCGCTGACGGCCGTGTGTTATCCGGGCGATGACCTGGGCCTGCACCTGTCTTACGACCAGCGCTACTTCGACGAAACCACCGTGCAAGGCATGCTCGGCGAGTTCAAGCGCCTGCTGCTGGCGTTGGTCCAAGGCTTCCATGGCGACATGGCCGACCTGCCGCTGATTGGCGAGCAGGAGCGTGAGTTCCTGGTGGAGGGCTGCAACCAGAGTGAGCATGTTTACCCGCTGGAGCGCAGCTACATCGAACTGTTCGAAGAACAGGTCGCCGCGCATCCACAGCGCATTGCCGCCAGTTGCCTTGATCAGCAATGGAGCTATGACGAACTGAACCGCCGCAGCAACGGCCTCGGCCATGCGCTGATAGCCGCGGGTGTCGGTCTGGATCAGCCGGTGGCATTGCTGGCCGAACGTAATCTCGACCTGCTCGGCATGATCATCGGCAGCTTCAAGGCGGGTGCAGGCTACTTACCGCTGGACCCAGGCCTGCCCAGCCAGCGCCTGCGCAGCATCATCGACCTGAGTCGTACGCCGTTGCTGGTCTGCACCGAAGCATCGCGCGAGCGGGCCATCGAATTGCTGGAGGGTTTCGACTGCCAGTTGCTGGTGTGGGAAGAGATACCGGCACGTGGCGAAAACCCCGGCGTCTACAGTCGCCCGGACAACCTCGCCTATGTGATCTACACCTCGGGCTCCACCGGCCTGCCCAAAGGCGTGATGGTGGAACAGCGCGGCATGCTCAATAACCAGTTGAGCAAGGTCCCATACCTGACCTTGAGCGACGCCGATGTGATCGCGCAGACCGCGTCGCAGAGCTTCGATATTTCCGTATGGCAGTTCCTGGCGGCGCCGCTGTTTGGCGCAAGGGTGGATATCGTGCCGAACACCATCGCGCATGATCCCCAAGGCCTGCTCGAACACGTTCAGACCCAAGGGATCACCGTGCTGGAAAGCGTGCCATCACTGATCCAGGGCATGTTGGCCCAGGAGCGCATCAGCCTGGATGGCCTGCGCTGGATGCTGCCAACCGGCGAAGCGATGCCACCGGAGCTGGCGCATCAGTGGTTGTTGCGTTACCCCGAGATCGGGCTGGTGAACGCTTATGGTCCGGCGGAATGTTCGGACGATGTGGCGTTCTACCGCGTCGACCTGGCGTCGACCCGTGGCACCTACTTGCCGATTGGTACGCCGACCGACAACAACCGTTTGTATCTGCTGGATGGCGCGCTGGAGTTGGTGCCGCAAGGTGCTGTGGGTGAGCTATGCGTTGCCGGTACGGGCGTCGGTCGCGGTTACGTCAGCGACCCGCTGCGCACCGCTCCCGTGTTTGTACCCAACCCGTTCGGCGCAGCGGGCGAACGCCTCTACCGCACCGGCGACCTCGCGCGCCGTCGCAGTGACGGTGTGCTGGAGTACGTCGGGCGTGTCGACCACCAAGTAAAGATTCGCGGCTACCGCATCGAACTGGGTGAAATCGAAGCACGCCTGCACGAACAACCGGAATTGCGCGATGCGGCGGTAGGCGTGCAGGAAGGCGTCAACGGCAAGCACCTGGTCGGCTACCTGGTGGCGGCGGATGAGGTACTGAACCCAAGCGAACGCCTCGACCGCATCAAGCAACGCCTGCGTGCTGAACTGCCGGAATACATGGTGCCGCTGCACTGGCTGTGGCTCGACCGCCTGCCGCTCAACGCCAATGGCAAACTCGACCGCAAGGCGCTGCCTGCGCTGGAGATCGGCCAGTTGCAAAGCCAGGACTACCTGGCGCCGCGCAACGAGTTGGAAACCACCTTGGCCGCGATCTGGGCCGAAGTGCTGAAGGTTGAGCGGGTAGGGGTGCAAGACAACTTCTTCGAACTGGGCGGGCATTCGCTGCTGGCCACGCAGATTGCCTCGCGGGTGCAGAAGACCTTGCAGCGGGATGTGCCGCTGCGGGCGATGTTCGAGTGCAGCACGGTGGCGGAGTTGGCTGAGTACATTGATGGGCTGGCGGCCAATGAGATCAGTGCCGAGAAGGTGGATCGGTTGAGTGATTTGATGGCGGAGTTGGAGGGGTTGTGAGGGGGCTGTTGGTCGGTCAATGCCTGGTTTTGCGTCAGAACTGTCAATTCTGACAGTAGGCAAAAGAAAGGAAAAAGAGCTTATTGAGGCGAGTCCCTCAGCCTCGGATGGGCTGAGGGCAGAACCCTTGGAACACGGAGCTCATGTCATGGCTAAAGAGAAAGCAGCCCCTGAAACTACGTCAGATTCCGTCGAAGTAACGACGTCGAAACCGGTCAAACCCAACGTACTGGAAGTGGCGGCCCCCCTGATTTCCAGCAAAGTGGACGGAACGATTACCCCGCCCCGAATTCCAGGTTCGGCCATGAAGGTCGACGCACGCATGGATGCCGGCGACATCACTTTTACGTTTGAAACAAAAGAGAAGCCTGGACCTCAGTTTGAACCCATTATTGATTCGAGCGGTGAATCGGGGGCGAGACAAACTGCTATTCCACAGAATTACTTGACGTTGGCCATGGGGTTCACGCTCCTCGTTTCGTATAAAGGGACCTCACAAGGCAAACCGGCGGAGTCCCTTGTCGAAGAAGCGGGTGTGTCGTTTTACTCGGCAGACGAAAGTGAAGCCCTGGCCCCTAGGTTGCATCACAGGAAAATTGTCCATAACACGCCTACCTACGACATGAAGGACCATGAGGGGGATGAGCAGGTTAATGTACCAGTCCCTTACCTTGCCAAAGCGGGAGACAAGCTTTACTGCACGATTGCCACTGAGCAGGACGCCGCTCGGCACGTTTTTTACCACTTGGTAACTGGTTATACGCTGACGGAGGAAGATGTGTCTGGGGGCCGTGTACTCCACTTCTTCATTCGACGTGGTTGGTTGGCGCGGCGCAAAGCCTGGAGGGTACTCACGATCCAAACCGGTTGGATCACAAGTGGATTACCGGCCGACGGCCCAGCTGATGTTCCTGCCCACCTGGAGACGCAACTACCGGCTAACGCTCTCGAAATCCAGTATCGCGATTCTGTCGCTTTGATTGTGGATCCCGGGATCGATAAACCGCCGCCACATCTGCGCCAGTCGGTGCTGTACAACCGCGAGTGGCACCTTAACCCCGCACTCACTAAAAACGGTGGGGAGGTCGATGTACCCAACCTGGACACCTATGCAGGCGACCATGTCTGTTTCACCTTGAGCGGAGCGGGCCACGACGCCAAGCCGCTCGGCTGTGTGACAATCGCCAACGACGGCGATATGGCGACCGTTGAACTGTCGGCCTGTGACATTGCGTGTTTCTTCAATAAAAAAATGACACTGTCCTACACCCTTGAATTCCCGAATGGTGAGGAGCCTCAGACATCACCCGAACAGGTCGTTACTGTGTCAGCGCCTGAGTTTCCCCATTCTGGCATTGAGCAGGCAACGGGCACTGTTCTGGACCTCAGGACGTTTGCTGGGGACGCAACCGCTCTGGTTCCGGTATGGGATTACGCAGAGTGTTCGAAATGTTGCTGGATGTGGATCACTGGTGAATATGAAGGCGGTGCTGCCTACCGATTCGATGTTTTGGTGGGTGCGCCTGTTACAGACGAGTGGAAAGAGAGCGGAGTTGATGCGCCTATCCTAAGAGCAGACCTGAAAAAGCTGGCGGATTGCAGCGAGTTTAAGCTGCATTTTGCAGTGAGCTTTTGTGAGGCGATCGGGCTGGAGAACGCTCACGAGTTTCCTGCCCAGACGTTCAAAATCGAGCAGGAGCCTCTGGTCCTGACTCCGCCCAAGGTAACGGAGGCCGTGGGCACCAACTTGACGGCCTACAACGGGCGCCACGGCGTCCACGTCGAAGTGGATTATGTGGGTAACCAGTCCAAGCACTCCATCAGTGTCTGCTGGAAAAGACCGAATGGCACTTGCTGGCCGTTGGTATCGAAACCGGGCAGCTCCTCGGGAGCTGTCATCTTCGCACTGCCTGCGGAAGCAGTGATCGAGAGTATGGGGAAAACGGTGGAAATCGTTTACACCGTTACGACCGCGTGTAAGGTGCAGACGTCTCCTCCGTTGAATTTGACGATCAGTCTTCCAGTGCGTCTAGAAACTCCGAATGCGCTGGAGGCGACGCCGCCCAGGACTCAGAACGCCGTTCTGGACCTGAGAACATTTATTGGGAATGCCAATTCTCTCGTAGATTCGATGTGGTTCTTGCGGGAAGGGCAGAAGTGCTGGCTGCACGTGGCCGGGACGGGCAAAGACGGCAACCCCTACTCGTTCTATGTGTACTCGGCCAGAACCATTACGGCAGCAGAGGCGTCCGAAGGGGTGGCGGGTCCTGTGTTGCGATCCGAGTTGGACAAGTTCAAGGACAGCACCGAGTTGACCTTAACTTTCAGCGTAGCAACTCACGGTAGCTTGATTGCGAATGTGGTATGTCCATCGCGGGTGCTTAAAGTGGTTGCGCCACCTGAAATTCGTTATGAGAACTTCACCGGAGAGCCGACCAACCTTATCTCGGCGGGGCAAAGCATTAGTATTTCGACGATGCTCATTAGTTTTATTTCAGGCCCGGGGCAAGCGGGCATCTCCAGCTTTTCAACAACCCCTGGAATGCTTGAAGGGCAGGCACTTGTTTTATCCAACGGCGTGGGGCAGGCGTCTTCGCCGCAACATATTCGCATGGATCTGACTTTCACCTGTAAGCGCGTGAAGTTCGCCTATACATGGAATCACTTCCCTACATCATTTGCCTTCTACAGCTCGACAGGTGACTACCTAAGCACGGTTAGCCTGAACGGAAACCCCACAAACGGTTGGGTAGACTTTCCTGCTCCGGAAAATGCAACTATTGGCCGCATAGATATCAGAAGTGGAGATTGGATGTACCTGGATTTCTTCACCTTCTGGTTGTAGCTACTACATAAAAAACGCCCATGCGAGTTGCATGGGCGTTTTTTAAAGTGAACCGATTCGGCTGAGTTTACTTCGAGCCCATGATCTTCACCAACTTCTCCGGCGAAGGCGCCCCTTGCTGTTGCTGCAACCCACCCTTGTCATCCAGATAGAAAATCGCCGGCGTCGCCGACAACTCCAGCTCATCCATCAACTTCATATTCCCATCAAGCTTGGCCTCGATATTCACCGGAATCTTCTCCAGCGCCTGCAACTTGCTGCCTTTGCCAGCGGCTTCATGTTCTTCCAAGGCCTTTTGCGGGTCCTTGGCGGCGAACAGCGCGGCGGATTTGCCTGGGCTGTCTTCGCGGATGATGCCGACCATGATGTGGCGCAGCTGCACTTTGCCGGCCTTTACCCACGGCCTAGCTTGTTCCCAGAACATGTTGCAGTAAGGGCAGTTGGGGTCGCTGAACAGGTAGACGATGCGTGGGGCTTTTACGTCGCCGTCCTGGATCCAGCTGCTTTTTTCCATCTTGGCCCAGACTTCCTTGGCCATCGGCGCGTATACCAGTTTCTCCAGCGGCGCGCTGCTCAGGTCGTTGCCCTGGGCGTCGTACAGGTTGCCGGCGATCACGCTTTTGCCGTCGGCGGTCAGGTACAGGGCCATGCCACGGTTCTGGTATTGCGCGGCGTAGCCGGTGAGGCCGCTGGGGGCTTCGAACTTGCCGAGGATCTTGGCGCCCTTGGCTTCGATCTGTTTGATCGGCGCCGGCCAGTCTTCGGCCTGGGCCAGGGTGGCCGCAAGCGTCAGCGGCAGCGAGATCAGCAGGTGGCGGAGGCTTGGCATGTCGGTTTCCTTATTGTGGCGTCGAAGGGTTCCATGGCACGGGCCAGGCTGGCCTGGGACAGTTCACCGAGGTGGCTGTTGATCAGGCGCCCATCGGCTTGGTAGAACAGGGTGGTCGGTAAGGCCATCGAGCCAACGGCCTGGCCGAGGCGGCCGCTGGCGTCGAATAGCACGTTGTCGAGGGTCAGGCCTTGGGTGGCGAGGAAGGTGCTGACGCTCTGCATGCTTTCGGCCTGGTTGACGAACAGGAAGGTCACGTCGGGGCGTTGATGCTGGGCACGTTCCAGCACCGGCATCTCGCGACGGCACGGCGGGCACCAGGTGGCCCACAGGTTGATCACCAGCGGGCCGCCTTTGTAATCGGCCAGTTGCACCACGTCGCCATTGGCGTTGCGCAAGGTGATGTCCGGCAGTTGCGAGCCTTTGTCGTAGAGGCTCAGGGACAAACTGGTCAGGCCCCAGAACACCAGGCCGGTGATCACCCCGGCGCCCAGCGGCTTGCGCAGGGCCGGGCGGCGCCCGCCGTAGAGCAGCGCACCCAGGATCAGCGCGATCACACCCGGCCAAGCGAGGAAGCCGCCGTCACGCAGGTCGACCATCTGCAGCGGAGCGTGGCTGTAATCACTCCAGTACATCAGCACAAAGCTGACGCGGGCCACCAGCATACCCAGCAGGAACAGGCTGAACAGCACCGATTCCGGGTTTTCACCACCACGCTTGGCCACGCGCCAGCCCACCAGGGTGGCGAGAATCAGCGCGCTGATCAGTAGGATGTGATTCAGGGCGATGGCGAAGGTGCCGATGGTCAGGGTCAGCATTCAGAGGGCGTCCCGTGTTTGCGTCCAGCGTTGCAGGAAGGCGGCGGCATCCACTTCGCCGGTGATGCGGTGGGCACGGCGTTCTTCACCGTCCGGGCCGATCCACACGAAGCTCGGAGGGCCGGGGACTTTGTAGCGGCCGAGCAGCTCACGGCTGGCGGCGTTGTCGGCGGTGACGTCCAGGCGCAGCAGGCGTACGTCTTTCAGGGCAGCCATCACCTCGGGTTTGCCGAACACCTGTTTTTCCATGATCTTGCACGACACGCACCAGTCAGCGTAGTAGTCCACCAGCACCCACTGGCCTTGGGCCTTGGCGCTGTCGAGCTGGCTTTGCAGCACGGCGGGGTCGCTGATGGTCATGAAGGCGTCGTGGGCGCTCGGCGCGGCGGCGGTCCGCGAACCGCTGTAGACCTTCAACGGTTGCCACAGGTCATCGCTGCCACCGGCTGCGCCCACCACCAGTACCGCTCCCCACAGGCCGAGCACCAGGGAACCGGCGCCAAACACTTTGGCGGCCAGGCCGTATTCGCGGGCCAGGGTCCAGCCGCAGTAGGCCATCACCAGCGCGAGCGTGCCCCACAGGCCGATCCACAGGCTTTCATCGAGCACTGGACGGATCATCAGCACGGCGGTGCCGAGGAACAGGAAGCCGAAGATGCCCTTGAGCACATTCATCCAGGTGCCTGGCTTGGGCAGGAAGCGATTGCCCACGGTCACCAGCAGCAACAGCGGAATGCCGATGCCGATGCCCATGGCGAACAGGATCAGGCCACCGTGCAGCGCATTGCCGCTCTGGGCGATGTACAGCAGGGCGCCGGCGAGCGGTGCGGTCATGCACGGGCCCACCAGCAGGCCGGACAAGGCGCCGAGAACTCCCGCGCCGACCAGGCTGCCGCCGCTTTGCTGGCGGCTGACGTTGTCCAGGCGGTCACGCAGGAAGGCCGGCAGTTGCAGTTCAAAGAAGCCAAACATCGGCAAGGCGAGGATCACGAACAGCGCAGCGAAACTGCCGAGGATCCATGGGGTTTGCAGGAGCGCGGCGAGGTTGGCGCCAAGCAACGCAGCCAATACGCCGAGCGCGGCATACACCAGCGCCATGCACACGACGTAGCTGCTGGCCAAGGCAAACCCGCGACGCGGGCTGGCGCCACTGCCTACCACCAAACCGGCGAGAATCGGCAGCATCGGCAATGAACACGGGGCAAAGGCCAACAGCAGTCCCAAGCCAAAGAAAATCAGCAGGCTCCAACCCAGGCTGCGTTGTTGCAGGCCACTGGCCAGACTCTGATCCTGAGCTTCGGCGGTCGCAGCGACGGCCGGGTTGCCGCCCAGGTCCACGGTGATCGACTGCGGCGGATAGCACAGGCCCGCATCGGCACAGCCCTGCCAGCCGAGCTTGACCTGGCCGGTAGCGCCAGCCGGGATCTTCACTTCCAGGCCCTGGCGATACACCTCCTGGTCGCCGAAGAATTCATCGCTATGCGCCTCGCCTTGCGGCAACGCGGGCTTCTCGGCCAGGCCATCGAATTTCATGCGTTGCTTGTACAGGTAATAACCGTCGGCAATCTGCCAGTACAGCTGGGTCTCGCCACTTTCAAGACGTTCGGAGGTAAAGGTGAAGGCTTTGCCCACCGGCAGGAAGTCGGGTTTGGTCTCAAACGGATTGCCCGGCGCGGCCTGGGCGAATCCCGCGAACAACACCAGCAGAAAGGTAAACAGATGCCGCATGGTCAAGCCTTAGTTCGATGCAAGTAGGCACACAATGTGTGGCGTTGATTAACCGATGATTAACCACGGCTATTCTAGATTGAGTGTGGGGTGTTTAGCGGCATAATCTGCGCTTAATCCGCTGCCCCTTTAATCTCCCCATCTTTCATGAAGGGTTCACCATGCACGTACTGGTCTGTGAAGACGACAAACTGATCGCCAGCGGCATTGTGGCCGGCCTCACCGCCCAAGGTTTCACCGTCGAACACGTGGCCACGGCGGGTGCTGCGCGCGCGATGCTCAAGGCGGCGACGTTCGACATCATGGTGCTCGACCTCGGCCTGCCGGACGAAGACGGCCTCAAGCTGCTGCAGCAACAGCGCAGCCAGGGCCTGGAGATTCCGGTGCTGATCCTCACCGCGCGCGATTCGGTGACCAACCGTGTCGACGGCCTGCAAGCCGGCGCCGATGACTACCTGCTCAAACCCTTCGACCTGCGCGAACTCGCCGCACGCCTGCAAACCCTGCTGCGCCGTGTGGCGGGACGCAGCGTCAACCTGATCGAACATGGCCGCCTGGCCTACGACCCCAGCAGCCGCGAGACCTTCCTGGGCGGCGAGCCGGTGGACCTGTCGCGCCGCGAACAGGCGCTGTTGCAAGCCCTGCTGCACAATAAAGGCCGGGTGCTGTCCAGTGAACAACTGAAGGACAGCGTCTACGGTTTCAACGACGAGTTGGAAAGCAACGCCCTCAACGTGCATATCCACCACCTGCGGCGCAAATTGGGCAATGGTGTTGTCGAGACCGTGCGCGGACTGGGCTATCGCCTGGGCCCTGCGGATGGGGGCGAGGACGCATCGTGAAAAGCCTGCGCCTGCGCCTGACGTTCAAGCTGGGCGCCGCTTTTGTGTTGATCTGGGCCCTGGCGGCAGCCTGGATGCTCAACGATCTGCGCAACCAGATGATGTTCTCCCTCGACCAACGCCTGGTGGCATCGGCGCGCATGGTGGCGGGGCTGACCGAGCAGATGCCGGGCCTGGCCAGTGTCAGTGGCGGCGCGCATTTCCATGGGGCACAACTCAACGTGCCGGGTGGCATGGCGTGCCAGGTCAGTTCGTTGCGTGGCGAAGTATTGGCGCGCAGTCATGCCACGCCGGATGAAGGCCTGGAATCGCGCCAGAGTGGCTTTCGTGATCAAGTGATCGATGGGGTGAATTGGCGCAGCTTCACGCTATCCCGTGGCGACCTGTTGATCACCACCGCCGACCGTCAGGTGGAGCGTGAGGCGTTGAACCTGTCGATTCTGCTGGCCGCTTCGGTGCCGGTGGGTGTGGCAATGCTCGGCTGTCTGTGCCTGTTGTGGCTGGGCATCGGTCAGAGCCTGCTGCCGCTCAACCGCATGCGTGACGCTCTGATGCGGCGCAGTGCGGACTCCCTGGAACCGCTGCAGATCCACCCATTGCCCAGCGAACTCAAGCCACTGCTCGACACCCAGAACCAACTGTTGCAACGCATCGCCAAGACCATCGAGCGCGAACGCCGCCTGACCGGCGACGCCGCCCATGAACTGCGCAGCCCGTTGACAGCGATCAAGACCCACCTGCAAGTGGCGCGCATGACCGACGGCGCAGCCCGCGACCAATCCCTGGCCCACGCCGAGGAAGGCGCCGACCGCCTGCATCGCACCCTGGAGCAATTGCTGCTGCTGGCGCGGGTGGAGGGCAACCTGTCATTTGACGATGGCATGCACTCCAGTGCCGAGGACGTGGCACGGCTGGCCATCCAGGATGCCAATGCCGGTGATAACTCGCGCATCGACCTGATCCTGCCGGATAACCTCTCGGTTACCCCGGTGGAAATGCCGGTGGGCCTGGCGGTTGCGGCCCTGCGCAACCTGCTGGACAACGCCTTGCGCCACACGCCGGCGGACACGCGGGTGGAACTGCGCGTATTGATCGAGGCGGATAACGTGGTGTTCTGCGTGCGTGACCACGGCAAGCAGATTTCGCCGGAGGACCTGCAATACCTGACCCAACGCTTTTGGCGCAATGGCAACAGCGAAGGCTGCGGGCTGGGCCTGGCGATCGTGCAAGCGATCGTGCAGCGCTGCTCCTGCTCCTTGAAGTTCGACAGCCAGCCGGATGGCCTGCGCGTCGAATTGGGCATGCCGCTGCGGCGCTGATCACTTTTCTTTCAAGTGCCACATAGTTACCGCCCTCCTGAGGATCAAGCCTTCAGGATGGCGGTAATTTTTTGCGCTTGAGCGGGCTGAACGACTCGGCCTGTATTGAAAAGGACGGTTCTTATGTTGGTCATCGATACAAGCTTCCCTGCCAAAGGCTTCAACGAGCGCAACGGCGAACCCGTGCGGCAGGTGATCGTGCATTACACAGCGGTGCCTTTTGGCTCCTCCCTGCGCACCCTGACCCAGGACGGTGTGAGTGCGCACTACCTGCTGCCCGACCCAGGCGATCCCAGCTACCGCGCCGCAGGCTATGAGGAGTTGCGGGTGTTTCGGTTGGTGGAAGAGGACAAGCGCGCCTGGCATGCCGGGGCGAGCCACTGGGCAGGTCGCGACAATCTCAACAGCCGCTCGATTGGCATCGAAATCGTCAACCTGGCACTGGATGACGACGGGGTGTTCACCTTTCCAGCCTATGGTGAAGAACAAATCCAGGTGTTGATTGCTCTGGTGCGCGACATCCTTGGGCGTTATCCACAGATTGGACCTACCGACATTCTCGGGCATTCGGACGTGGCGTTCAGCCGCAAGAGTGATCCGGGGCCGCGTCTGCCATGGCGGCGCTTGCATGACGCCGGAGTGGGGGCCTGGTTTGATGACGCGACCCAGGCGATGTATCAACGCCGCTTCTGCCTGGGGTTGCCGTCGGAAGTCGAGGTGGAGCGTGCGTTTCAGCGCTATGGGTATGCGCCTGCAAAGAATCGGCAGGGGTTTGAACAGCGCACGCGAGCGTTTCAGATGCACTTTCGCCCGGGGGATTATTCTGGGCTTATGGACGCGCAGACCTGCGCGATTCTTTATGCGTTGAATGAAAAGTACCACGGGCTGTGCGGTTGAGGGTTTTTCGCGACCGGAGGAGTAAATCCTCCTGATGCTGGTGCGTTTCCAGAACAGGAAATCCGTGCGCATGCCCCTTGGGCCAGACGCCAGCGGATCGGCAGTTTGGTCACCATCATCAGCGTATTGAGGGATCGAGAAATGTCAGTCGCTACCAGCCGTATCGAAGACGCCCCGGTGCAGGAAACGCTTTACCAGTTCGACGAAACCCCGCTGCTCGCCCGCCAGCGCCAGCAGGAATCCAATGCCCGCAGCTACCCGCGACGCATCCCCCTGGCGCTCAAGCGCGCCAAGGGCCTCTACGTGGAAGACGTGGAAGGCCGCCGCTTCATTGACTGTCTGGCCGGTGCGGGCACTTTGGCGCTGGGGCATAACCACCCGGTGGTGATCGAGGCGATCCAGCAAGTGCTGGCCGATGAATTGCCCCTGCACACCCTGGACCTGACGACGCCGGTCAAGGATCAGTTCGTACAGGACCTGTTCGGCTTGTTGCCGCCCGCCTTAGCGCGGGAAGCGAAAATCCAGTTCTGCGGACCTACCGGCACCGATGCGGTGGAAGCTGCATTGAAGTTGGTACGCACTGCCACTGGCCGTAGCACGGTGCTGTCCTTCCAGGGTGGTTACCACGGCATGAGCCAAGGCGCTTTGAGCCTGATGGGCAGCCTGGGGCCGAAGAAACCCTTGGGTGCCTTGCTCGGCAATGGCGTGCAGTTTTTGCCATACCCCTACGACTACCGTTGCCCGTTTGGCCTGGGTGGCGCGGAGGGCGTGCGGGTCAACCTGCATTACCTGGAAAACCTGCTGAATGATCCGGAAGCGGGCGTGCTACTGCCGGCGGCGGTGATTGTCGAGGTGGTGCAGGGCGAGGGCGGTGTGATTCCGGCGGATCTCGACTGGCTGCGTGGCCTGCGCCGTATCACCGAGCAGGCGGGCGTGGCATTGATCGTCGATGAAATCCAGAGTGGTTTCGGTCGTACCGGCAAGATGTTTGCTTTCGAACACGCCGGCATCATCCCGGATGTGGTGGTGATGTCCAAGGCCATCGGCGGCAGCCTGCCACTGGCGGTGGTGGTGTATCGCGACTGGCTCGACACCTGGCTGCCGGGCGCCCATGCCGGGACCTTCCGTGGTAACCAGATGGCGATGGCGGCGGGCTCGGCGGTGATGCGCTACCTCAAGGACCACGACCTGGCCAGTCACGCGGCGGCCATGGGCGAACGCCTGGGCGAACACCTGCGCATTCTGCAACGCGACTTCCCACACCTGGGGGATATTCGCGGTCGGGGGCTGATGCTGGGTGTCGAACTGGTGGACCCAAATGGCCCACTAGACATTCAGGGTCATCCGCCTGTGCATCGCCAACTGGCGCCGTTGGTACAGCGTGAATGCCTAAAGCGCGGCTTGATCCTGGAACTTGGTGGTCGGCACGGCAGTGTGGTGCGTTTCCTGCCGCCGCTGGTGATCACGGCGGCTGAAGTCGACCAAGTGGCGGACATCTTCGGACGTGCGTTGGCGGCGGCGGTCGCCAGCCTCTAATTTTTTGCAGGCTTGGTACGTTTTTACAGATATCAGTGCTGCGCACGGTGCGCAGCCAGCCTTTTAGCGATGGAGAACAGCAATGACCTCAGTATTTGACCGCGACGACATCCTGTTTCAGGTAGTGGTCAACCACGAAGAACAGTATTCCATCTGGCCCGACTACAAGGCCGTTCCGGAAGGCTGGCGCACCGTGGGCAAGAGTGGCATGAAGAAAGAATGCCTGGCCTACATTGAAGAAGTCTGGACGGATATGCGTCCGTTGAGCTTGCGCCAGAAGATGGACGGGGCTGCGCTCGCGGGCTGAGTCGGGTGGGCTTACTGTGGTGAGCGAGTTTCTGTGGTGAGCGAGCTTGCTCGCGCTGGAGTGCGAAGCGCTCCCGGCTTTTTAGGGGCTGCTGCGCAGCCCCGCGCGGGGCAAGCCCGCTCACCACAGGTCAAGCCCGCTCGCCCACCAACCCTGCCCACCACAGGAAACCATCTCGGCGGTTAGTTGGTATAGAGATAATCTGTCGCCAACGACGCCAACGTCCTCACCCCCACCACCAACGCCGACTCATCCACAAAGAACCCCGGATTGTGGTTCGGCGCCGCCTTGCTCATGTCCTGATCCCTCGGCGTCACCCCCAGGAACACAAACAGCCCCGGTGCCTCCTTGGCATAAAACGAGAAGTCCTCAGCACCGCCCACCAGTGGGCCCTGCACCACATCATCCTTGGCCGCCCAACGCAGGCTCGGTAGCATCTTCTCGGTCAGCGCCGGGTTGTTGATGGTGGGATCATACTTCTCAATGATGGTGACTTCGGCCTTGGCGCCGCCGCTTTCGGCGATTTTTTCCACGGTCTGGCGCACGTCCGCGTGCAGTTTCTGACGGATACCGTAGTCGTAGGAGCGAATGGTGCCAGTCATATCCACCGACTCCGGAATGATGTTGTAACGCGTGCCGCCATTGATGGTGCCGATGCTCACCACCGACGGGAATGACGAGATATCCGTGCGGCGGCTGACCACGGTCTGCAGGCCGACAATGGTCTGCGCGCCCACGGTGATCGGGTCGATGCCGTCCCAAGGGCGCCCGGCGTGGGTCTGTTTGCCGAGGATCTTGATGCGCAAATCGTCCGAGCTGGCCAGGGTCGGTCCAGGACGGTAGGCAATCTGGCCAGCGGGCACGCCGGCCCATACATGCAGGCCGAACACCGCGTCCGGTTTGGGCGCCTTCATCACACCTTCCTGCACCATCATTTTGGCGCCCCAGGTATTTTTGCCGTCGGGGATGAAGTCGCTCGGGCCTTCCTCGGCCGGTTGGAAGTAGAACACCACAGTGCCCGGCAGGCGTTCGCGCATACCGGTCAGGATTTTCGCAGTGCTCAGCAGGATGGCGACGTGGGCGTCGTGGCCGCAGGCGTGCATCACGTCGACTTCCTTGCCCAGATAGGTCCCTTTGGCTTTGGAGGCGAAGGGCAGGTCGGCGACTTCCTTCACCGGCAGCGCGTCCATGTCGGCGCGCAGGGCCACGGTGGGGCCGGGGAGGGCGCCTTTCAGTACTGCAACGACGCCCGTGCGGGCGACGCCGGTTTTTACCTCAAGGCCCAGGTCGCGCAGTTGTTTCGCAACCAGTTCGGCCGTGCGGATTTCGGTGTTGCCCAATTCCGGGTGGGCGTGGATGTCGCGTCGGGTTTCCAGCAGCGCCGGCTCAAGGGCTTTTGCCTGGGTGGCAATTTCCTCACGGGCGCTGTCCTGGCCGCTGCTGGCGGCAATCACGGCACTGCTGGCAACGGCGCACAGCGCGCCGAAAACCCACGGTTGTGTCAGACCGGTTAAACGCATAAGGACCTCTCCTGAGTTTATTGTTGTTGATCTTTCTCCTGCACAGTACCAGCGGTTACTACCTGCACGCTCAGGCGCGGCGTAGCCAGGTCCAGCCCGGCCTCGTCCAGATGACGCTTGAGGGACAGGTTGAACGCCCGCGACACTTCCCACTGCTTGATCGGTGCGGTCTTGAATCGCGCGCGCAGGATCGCGCTGCCCGACTCGAAGCTCTCCACGCCTTGAATCTCCAGCGGTGACCAGATATTGCGGCGCTGCAGCGGATCGTTGCGCATTTTCTGGCCGACATCGCGCATCAGCTTGATGGCGTCGTCAATCTCCATGTTGTAGGGGATGGCCACGCGGAAGATCGCGTAGCCGAACTCCCGCGAGTAATTCTTGATGCTCTTGATCTCGCTGAACGGGATGGTGTGCACGATGCCGTCGATGTCACGCAGGCGCACGGTGCGGATGGTCAGGCCTTCGACGGTGCCGAGGTGACCACCGACATCCACGTAGTCATCGATGGCCAGGGAGTCTTCGATGATGATGAACAGGCCGGTGATCAAGTCCGCCACCAAGGACTGTGCGCCGAAACCGATGGCCAGGCCGATCACACCAGCACCCGCCAACAGCGGCGTGACGTTCATGCCCATGTTCGCCAGGGCGACGATGGCGGCGATGATGAAGATGGTCACGAACAGCACGTTGCGGATCAGCGGCATCATGGTCTGTGCACGGGCATTGGCCAGGCCTTTGCGCGAGCGGGTGAGGGCGTGATGAATCGCGGTGTCGCTGAGGATCCAGATCAACCAGGCAAACAGCAGGGTCCCGGCCAGCCCGAACAGCTTGACGCTGACTTCATGGCCGTCGCCTTCGGTAAAGCGGATCAGCGACAGGCCCCACACCCGCAGGCCCAGCTCGATAAACACCAGCCATACGATAAGGTGGGCCAGGGTGTAGACGAAGCTCTTCAGGCGTTCGGAGTACAGCGCATGGCGCTTGTGCCCGCGTTGCGGCTTGAGGGAGTGACGCCGTACCAGGCCGTTGATCACCATGCACAACACCAGCAGCACCGTACACAACAGCGACTGACGCAATGCCGTGCTGGTATCGCCAGCAGAGACAAAGGTGGCGAATAGCGAAATGCCTACCAGCAGCAAAGCGGGGATATACCAGAAGGAGCCGATGATTTCGATGGTGTCGCTGAGGGCGCGGCGTGTGAGGCGGCGTGACAGCGGCTGGTTGCGAATCAGGTGGGCGATGGGCCGGCGGAAACGCAGGATGAACACGCCAGTGGACAACGCCGCCATCACATTGGCGACGGTCGCGGCGGTATGGGACAAGTGTTGCCCAAGTGCTGCGACCAGTCGTGGGTCGCTCAGGGCTTCACCGAAGGCGGCAAAACTGCCGATCCACCACAGTGGGCGGAAAGCTTGGTGACGCAGGATATACAGCGCTCGATGGCGATGCGGGCCGTCGAGTACCGAAAACGCAATCACGCAGATCGCCGAGAAACAGGTGCCGACCACCAGTGCGTAGGCCAACACCATCGCCAGGGATTTGCCCAGGGACGAGGGCAGGGCGTAGCTCAGGTACACGGTGATCACTAGCGCGATCAGCCATGGGCCGAGTTTACGCAGGGCAAAACGCACCATGTCCCAGGTACGCGGGTGTTGCGGCAGTTCTTCGGGCAGGCCGAAGCGTTCGCGCACGCGGTGACTGAGCCAGATCAGCGCGGCGGCGAGTAGGCTCCACACGGCAAGGATCAGGGCAAAACCGAAAATGATCGGCAGCCATTCGTTGGCTGGCAGCATCAGCGCACTGAGTTCTTCTTTGGCCAGGTCGATTTCATTGGACCAGCGCCCCAGCGGGCTGTCGGCCCCAGAGAACTGCGCTTCCAGGTTCGCCAGGGTGCCGCCGATCAACCCCAGCACGCCTTCTTCCGCGGCCGGTTGAGCTTTTTTCGTGGCTTCGCGCAGCTTTTTCAGGTCACTCAGCAACTGGGTACGTTGCTGGTCGTTTTCCAAGGTCTTGATCACCTCGTCCAACGACTGCCCCAGCGGCACTTCGGCCTGGGGCTGGGTCTTGTTGGTGTTGCCGAGCAAGCCGGGCAAGCCCACGGCGTGGGCAGGTGTCAGCGGCAGCAGCGTCAGCAGGGCGATCAGGCAGTAGCAGGGCAGGGCAAACAGACGGGAAAGCACGAGGCGGTCAACCTTGGAAACGACGAGTTGACCGAGTGTACGAGTGCAATCGTCATTCAGCCAGTTTTGCGAGGATCTTGTACACCACGGTGCCCAGGATCAGCAGCATGCCAATCCACATGCCAAACACACCGAGGGGCTTGTCACGGAAGTTGAAGCCCACGGCGAGCATGATCATGCCGATCAGGATCGGGATAAGCATGGCGTGGAAGGAGGACATGGAGATCATAGTGCGACAGCCTTGTCGGAGTGGGAATACTGACAAGTCTAGGTCGGTTTGCAGGAAGTGGCGTTGATGTGTATCAGAAACACATCAACGCCATGCCACATCAGGGCAAGTCGCGGCTCGCGTAGAACGCGCCCAGCACCTTCACCAGATGCGCCAAATCATGGCTACCGCACAGTTCACGAATGGAGTGCATGGCAAACGTCGGCAGGCCGATGTCTACGGTGCGCACGCCCAGATGGCTGGCGGTGATCGGGCCGATGGTAGAGCCGCAACCCATGTCGCTGCGCACCACGAAGCTCTGCACCGGTACTTCCTGGGCCATGCACAGGTGGCGGAAGAACCCGGCGGTTTCGCTGTTGGTGGCGTAGCGCTGGTTGCTGTTGACCTTGATCACCGGGCCGGCGTTGAGCTTGGGGCCGTGGTTGGCGTCATGCTTCTCGGCGTAGTTGGGGTGCACGCCGTGGGCGTTGTCCGCAGACACCAGCAGGGATTTCTGAATGGTGCGTACGAACTCATCCCCTTCCGGCAACAGGCGACGCAGGGTCTGTTCCAGCATCGGGCCATCGGCACCGCACGCCGAGCAGGAGCCGACTTCTTCGTGGTCGTTGCACACCAGTACGCAGGTTTCTTCGCTGTCGCTGGTGAGCAAGGCTTGCAGGCCCGCGTAGCACGACAGCAGGTTATCCAGGCGTGCGCCGGCGATGAAGTCGCCGTTCAGGCCGATAACCGCAGCGCTTTGCGTGTCGTAGAAGCTCAGCTCGTAGTCGAGCACCACATCGGCGTTCAAGCCATGTTCCCGTGCAAGCTGCTCGGTGAGCACGGCGCGGAAGTCCACGCGCTCGTCACCGGCAAACTGCGCGAGGATCGGCGGCAGTTCGGTCTGGGCATTGATCGCCCACCCCTGGTTGGCTTCACGGTTCAGGTGAATGGCCAGGTTGGGGATGATGGCGATGGGCAGCTTGAAGTCGATCAACTGGCTTTCGACCTTGCCGTCGCGGCGGAAGGTTACGCGGCCAGCCAGGGACAGGTCGCGGTCGAACCACGGCGCCAGCAGCGCGCCGCCGTAGACTTCCACGCCCAGTTGCCAGAAGCCCTGGCGTTGCAGCTCAGGCTGGGGCTTGACCCGCAGGCACGGGCTGTCGGTGTGGGCACCGACCAGGCGGATACCGCCCTGCAACGGCGAATGGCGGCCGAGCTTGAAGGCGATGATCGAGGAATCGTTGCGGGTCACGTAGTAGCGACCGTTGGCCTCGGTGGTCCAGGTCTCGCGCTCGTCGAGACGCTGGTAACCGGCCGCTTCCAGGCGCTGGGCCAGGGCGGCAGTGGCATGAAAAGGAGTAGGGGAGACCTTGAGGAAGTCGATCAGGCCTTGATTCAACGCTTCGCGCATAAATAGCTCCAGACAGCAGTGCGCGGAGTTTACCGTATTGGCTCGCGATTTGGCGTGAAGCTACCTTCTTGAGCACCACACAAACTACTGTGGGAGCTGGCTTGCCTGCGATAGCGGTGTATCAGCCAATACATTTGGCACAGATAGACCGCTATCGCAGGCAAGCCAGCTCCCACATTGAATGCATTTGCAGCGTTAGAACGGCGCAGGGCATTCGAAGCGCAAACGCTCGCCACTCTGCGGATGGGTGAAGCTCAGCATGCTCGCGTGCAGGCACAGGCGCGGCCAGGCGGCCAGAGCTTGCTCATGGGCATACAGGCCATCACCCAGCAACGGGTGGCCGATGGAGAGCATGTGCACACGCAGTTGGTGCGAACGCCCGGTGATCGGCGTCAGCTCTACGCGGCACCAGTCACCACAGCGTTCCAGCACTTTCCAGAAGGTCAGCGCATGCTTGCCGAATTCGTGGTCCACCACGTGGCGCGGCTTGGTCGGCGGGTCGTAGCGCAGGGGCAGGTCGATGCTGCCACTGTCCAGTTCCGGTTGGCCCCAGGCCAGGGCGGTGTAGGCCTTTTCGGTTTCACGGTCGTGAAACTGGCGGGACAGTTCGCGGTGGGTGTCGGCGTCACGGGCCAGCAGGATGATGCCTGAGGTTTCCCAGTCCAGGCGATGGACGATACGGGCTTCCGGGTAGCCATTTTCCTGCAGGCGGGTGATCAGGCAGTCCTTGTTGTCGTCGGCGCGGCCAGGCACCGAAAGCAGCAGGGTGGGCTTGTTCACCACCAGGACGGCGTCGTCCTGATGCAGGATATGAATGTTGGACAGCGGCATTAAACAGCCTCGTAACAAACGCCAACGGCGGCTCGCCCACCCGGCCCCCAAAAAGGGATCAGGGTGAACGAGCCGCCGTGGCGGCCGCCTGTTCGATCAACGATCAGGCAGGGTGATATTGAGTTCCAGAATCGAGCAGCTGCCGTCATTTTCCAGGGCGACATGCACGTCATCGTTGCCGATATTGACGTACTTGCGGATCACCTCGACCAGTTCCTTCTGCAAGGCTGGCAGGTAGTCCGGTGTACTGCGTTGGCCGCGTTCGTGCGCCACGATGATCTGTAGACGCTCTTTCGCTACCGACGCGGTACTTGGCTTTTTGTTGGCGCGAAAGAAGTCGAGAAATTTCATTGTTTAGTTGCCTCCAAAGATACGCTCGAAGAATCCCTTCTTCTTGACATCGAGGAAGCGGTGTTCCACGGTCTTGCCCAGCAGGCGATCGACGGCATCGCTGTACGCCTGGCCGGCGTCGCTCTGGTCGTCAAGAATCACCGGAACACCCTGGTTGGAAGCCTTCAGGACGGCCTGGGATTCTGGAATCACGCCCAGCAGGGTCACGGCGAGGATGTCCTTCACGTCTTCAACGCCAAGCATTTCGCCGTTGCTGACGCGCTCCGGGTTGTAGCGGGTGAGCAGCAAGTGCTCCTTGATCGGGTCCTGGCCTTCTTCGGCGCGCTTGGATTTGCTGGCCAGCAGGCCCAGCATGCGGTCCGAGTCACGTACGGAGGAGACTTCCGGGTTGGTCACGACGATGGCTTCATCGGCGAAGTACATGGCCAGGTGAGCACCGGTTTCGATACCGGCCGGCGAATCGCAGACCACGTATTCGAAGGTTTCCTTCAGCTCGGCCAGGACTTTGCCTACGCCTTCTTTGGTCAGCGCTTCTTTGTCACGGGTCTGGCTGGCGGCCAGCACGTACAGGTTCTCAAGGCGCTTGTCCTTGATCAGGGCCTGTTGCAGGTTGGCTTCACCGTTGACCACGTTGACGAAGTCATACACCACGCGACGTTCGCAACCCATGATCAGGTCGAGATTACGCAAGCCGACGTCGAAGTCGACGATAACTGTCTTGTGGCCGCGCAGCGCGAGACCGGTACCGATAGCGGCGCTGGTGGTGGTCTTACCCACACCACCCTTGCCGGATGTAACCACGAGAATCTTGGCCAAGGTGTTTCACCCCTAAGGAAGAAGGACGTTTCGGTCCCTGAAAAACATCTCTTGGAACTCGCTGCAGGCGGACAGCCTTGTAGGAAAAAATAATTCCTACATAAGTAATGCCGGTTTCGCTGTGCTATCAGAGTCTAGAGATGCTTGGAAAATGCGGCAGTATCCGTTAAAGACGGATGATGTTCAACACATCGCCCGACAGGTTGACCTGCACCGAAGCCCCCCACAGCGGATCACGGCGCAAATCTTCTGAAACCTTGTACTGGCCTGCGATGGACACTAGCTCAGCGGTCAACTGCTGGCAAAAAATACGGGCCTTGGTATCACCCTTGATGCCGGCGAGGGCACGTCCGCGCATCGGGCCGTATACATGGATGTTGCCATCGGCGAGAAGTTCCGCCCCTGGGCTGACCGAAGAGATCACCACCAGGTCGCCGCCCTGGGCGTAAATCTGCTGGCCGCCCCTTACGGGCGAGGTGATGATCTTTGTAGGCTTGATCGCAGGCTCCGGTGGTTTCTCCGGTTTTTTCTTCTCTTCACCGACCAGTGGTTCAAGCGGACGTTCGCGCGCGCCGGACGGTGGCAGTACTGGCAGTTCAATGGCGATCGCTGCAGCAATGTCTTCGATACGACTGGCACGAATCGCCAGGGTACGCAGCCCGTGGGAGCGGCAAACACGCATCAGGCCGGGCAGGTCGATGACGCCTTGCCCCGCGGGCAGTTTGTCCAAGGCCAGCACCAGCGGGGCATTGTTGAAAAAGTTGGGTGCCAGGGCGACTTTGGCGGCGAGCTGGCGGTCCAGGGCGTCGAGGTCGTTACGGGCGAGTTCCAGCACGGTGATGGCGAGCATGCTGCCTTTCAGCTGGAACACGGGATCTTGGTCTAGCGGTTCGGTTTGGCTCATGGTCGGCAAAAGCGGCTTGTCACGAAAAGTGTCGAGACTTATAACGAGAACACTCACCCGCCGCAAGCCGAGTCGAACCGTTGTAGAATGCGCGGCCCTTGTCTTTACCGGAATCTGTAATGGATCGCCCGCGTTTTCGAGCTGTATTTTTTCACCCGCGTTTCTGGCTGTTATGGCTGGGGCTCGGCCTGCTGTGGCTGGTCACCCAACTGCCCTACCGTGCGCTGCTGACCATTGGTCGGCTGCTGGGCGCCGGCATGTACCGCGTGGCCGGCGAGCGTCGCCGCATCGCCGCACGCAACCTGGAACTGTGCTTCCCGGAAAAATCCGCCCAAGAGCGCAAACACTTGCTCAAGGAAAACTTTGCCTCCACCGGCATCGCCTTCTTTGAAATGGCCATGAGCTGGTGGTGGTCGCGCCAGCGCCTGGCGCGGCTGGCCCATGTCGAAGGCCTGGAACACCTCAAGCAGGCCCAACTGGACGGCAAGGGCGTGATCCTCATGGCTCTGCACTTCACCACCCTGGAAATCGGCGCCGCGCTGCTGGGGCAGAAGCACACCATTGATGGCATGTACCGCGAGCACGGCAACCTGTTGTTCGACTACATCCAGCGCCGTGGCCGCGAACGCCACAACCTCGACTCCCTGGCCGTGGAGCGCGAAGACGTGCGCGGCATGCTCAAGCTGCTGCGCGCCGGGCGTGCCATCTGGTATGCACCAGACCAGGACTACGGCGCCAAGCAAAGCATTTTCGTGCCGCTGTTCGGCATCCAGGCCGCCACCGTGCCTGCCACCAGCAAGTTTGCCAAGCTGGGCAAGGCGCTGGTGGTGCCGTTCACCCAGCAACGCCTGGCTGATGGCAGCGGTTATCGTCTGGTGATCCACCCGCCGTTGACTGACTTCCCTGGCGAAAGCGATGAGGTCGACTGCCTGCGCATCAACCAGTGGGTCGAAGCCTCGGTGCGTGAATGCCCTGAGCAATACCTATGGACCCATCGCCGCTTCAAGAGCCGGCCGCCGGGTGAGCCTAAGCTGTACGAAAAACGCCGCCGATAAGACAGACATTTCCCCACATGGAGTGACGCAATGCGCCCAGCTGAACCGGTTACAGGCTTGATTCTTTCCGGCGGCGGGGCGCGAGCGGCGTATCAGGTGGGGGTACTGGCGGCGATTGCCGAGCTGTTGCCGCCGGGGGCGCCTAACCCGTTTTTAGTGATCGTCGGCACGTCGGCCGGCGCGATCAACGCGGTGAGCCTGGCCAGTGGCGCTACGGACTTCAGGGCCGCGATCCAACGTCTTACCGCGTTCTGGCAGGGTTTTCGCAGTCATCTGGTGCTGCGCAGTGATTGGCCGGGAGTGATTCGCCAAGCGAGTCGCTTCTTTATCCACAGCCTCCTCGGTCTTGGCGCGCAGGTGCCGGTGGCGCTGCTCGACAGCACGCCGCTGAAAGCGCTGCTCAAGGAAAAGCTGCACTTGCCTGGCATCGATGAAGCGATTCGCACCAAACATCTGCATGCGGTGGCGGTGACCGCCTTCGGCTACGAGTCCGGCCACGCAGTGACCTTCTATCAGGGCGGCGGCACTATCGATGCCTGGTTGCGCCACCGTCGTATCGGCATGCCCACTCAATTGACGGTTGAACACCTGCTGGCCAGCTCCGCGATTCCCTTGTTGTTCGCCCCGGTCAAACTTGACCAGGAGTATTTCGGTGATGGCGCCGTGCGGCAATCGGCGCCGATCAGCCCGGCGTTGCACCTGGGCGCCAGTCGTGTGCTGGTGGTCGGCGTCAGCGGCAACCCGCGCGGCAATGAACCGGCGGCGCAGCGTACCTACACCGGCCAGGAGCCGACTCTGGCGCAGATTGGCGGGCACATGCTCAACAGCACGTTCATTGACAGCCTGGAAAGCGATATCGAGTTGCTGGAGCGCTTGAATCAGTACAGCCACGCCGCGCCTGGCGTGGCGGCGGTGGAAGTGCTGGTGATTGCACCGAGTCAGCCAATCGACGAAATCGCGGCACGGCACCGTCAGGAATTGCCGGCGGCACTGCGCTTGTTCTTGCGTGGGCCGGGGGCGACCAAGACGAGCGGGGCGGGGGTATTGAGTTACTTGCTGTTCGAGGCGGGGTATTGCAGCGAATTGATCGAGCTGGGGCGGCGGGACGCGCTGGCCAAGCGTGAAGAGTTGTCGCGGTTCCTAGGCCTCACGCCGAACCTGTAGGAGCCCGGCTTGCCGGCGATGGCGTCCTCAGGACCGCTATCGCCGGCAAGCCGGGCTCCTACAGGGGTAGGGGCATGGAAATCAGCCAGGGTCAGAAGTGATATTTGACCAGGAAGCTCGCGGTGTCCTGGTTAGTCTTGAACGCACCCGAATCTTCGATCCCGTACTTGTTCTTCCAGTAGTCGTATTCAAAACCGACATACAACTGCTTGTCGCCCCAATGCAGCGCTTTACCCAGGTCATATTTGACCTGTGGGTTGAAGTGCAGGTTGGCGTGGTAAGTGCCACGGGCGTTCTTGTCGTTGTCCGTCACCCAGTCCATGAAGCCGTCGATCAACACGTCAGAGTTACCCACGGGGATGGTGTAGGACCAGACCGGAGTAATCTGCCAGACGCCGTCACCCGGACGATTGCCTTCGGTCTGGCGTTGGTAGAAGTTCAACTGGAAGTAGTCGAAGCCGGGGATGTTCAGGTCGAAGCCCGGGCCGAGCAGGTACGACTCGTTATCGCCTTCGCCAAACTCGTAAGTGAATGCCAGCAGTACGTCTTTGATCGGGCCGAACGACAGGTCTTTATCAAAGATCTTGCCGAACGACAGGCGCGGGCTTATTTCACCGTAGTAAGTACTGGGGCCGACGTTGCCGTCTTCCTTGCCGTTGTAAAAGATGCGGTCGACGAAGATAAAGTTGTCGCCGTACTTCCACGCATCCGCATGTTCGAACGTGACGGTTTGCTGGATTTGCGGGTTGACGGTAAAGCTCTTGCCCCACAGGTAGGTCAGGCTGTTGTTTTGCCACTGCAACAGGTCACCGGCCACGGCTTGGCCACCGGCCAGCAGGGATCCCGCCAGCATCAGGCCTTTGAACATAGGTTTCATTCGGTTGCTCCCGAGTTAAAGTTTTATGGTTTTTCTTCTACGCAGGCGCTCTGGTGTGGCGCCTTTTGGTTCGCTGCAAAAATCGTCTGTTCGGTCAGCTTTAGTGCTTTTAGCAAGAGCTGCGCCAAGGTGTTTAAAAAGCCAAAAAATCCCCGTCGGCTGCATGGGATGCAGTCGAATTCAGAGGACTTTTGCGCACTTTGGCCGCAGACATAAGGCCGGGATAAGTTGGCCTTGCAGTCAGCTTTTACATTCGCTGTTTTTTTTTGAGTCGATTCGAGCGGGCGCGGAGAATACTGGCTCCCAGGCCGTGGCTCAAGTGCGCTGTTAAAGCGCGCGTGGGGCGAGAATGGGGCACGGCTTGTGGCCGGCCCCAGGTGAAGGGTGTGCATGCTTGTGTTCCCTGTTTCGTTATTGTTTTTATTCTTTGCTTTTTAGTAACAGGGGGAATCAATGCGTATGAGCGACTTCAGGGCGTTCAGCGCCACCGAGAATGTTGAACAGGATGTTCAGCGACAACGCGCTGAGCGTGGCCATGGCGATGCCACTGTGGGTAATCGGGCTCATCCACAGCGGTAGCTGCGCGAAGAACTCCGGGCGCACCACGGGGATCAGGCCCATGCCGATACTCACCGCCACCAGCAACTGGTTGCGACGGTCGGCGATGTCGGCTTCCTGCAGGATCTTGATCCCGGTCGCCGCCACCATGCCGAACATGGCGATGGCCGCGCCGCCCAGCACCGCCGGTGGAATCGACGCCACAAGGTAGGCGGCCTTGGGCAACAGGCTCAGCACAATCAGGAAGACCCCGGCCATGATCGTCACCGAACGGCAACGCACGCCGGTCATCTGCACCAGGCCGATGTTCTGCGCGAAGGACGAGTGGGTGAAGGTGTTGAAGAAGCCGGCAAAGAATGACGCGCCGGCATCACACAACAGGCCACGGCGCAGCATCTTCGGCGTGACATCTTGGCCGGTGATCTTGCCCAGCGCGAGAAACATCCCGGTGGATTCGACAAAGATGATCACCACCACCAGGCACATTGACAGGATCGGCGCCAACTCGAACTTGGGCATGCCGAAGTGCAACGGCGTCACCACCTGCACCCACGGCGCCATCGCCAGGCCGCTGAGGTCGACCATGCCGAGCGCACCGCACAAGGCGTAACCCAGGCCCATGCCGATCAGCACCGAGATATTCACCCAGAAACCGCGCATGAAGCGGTTGATCAGCAGGATGGTGGCCAGTACCAGTGCGGCAATCGCCAGGTAGATCGGCGAGCCAAATGTGGCGGCAGCACTGCCGCCACCGGCCCAGTTCACGGCTACCGGAAACAGCGACAGGCCAATCGCGGTGATCACTGTGCCGGTCACCAGTGGCGGGAAAAAGCGCACGACCTTGGACATGAATGGCGCGATGAGCATGCCGAAGAACCCGGCGGCGATGGTCGCGCCGAAGATTCCCTGCAAGCCGATGCCGGGCATGCCGGCCATCGCGACCATGCTGCCGACGGCGGCAAAACTGGCGCCCATCATCACCGGCATGCGAATGCCCACCGGACCGATGCCGAACGACTGCACCATGGTGGCGATACCGGCGACCAGCAGGTCGGCGTTAATCAGAAAAGCGATTTCTTCACGGCTCAAACCGGCGGCCTGGCCAATGATCAGGGGCACGGCGACGGCGCCGCCGTACATCAGTAAGACGTGTTGCAGGCCTACCAGAATCAGTTGCAAGAGGGGCAGCCGCACCATGGCGGGCGCGGCAGGAATCTGCGGTTCGGCTAACTCGGTCATGCAACACCTCGGATCTTTTTTATTTTTGTTGTTTCAACAATTGTGTAGCGGAGAGCTTTGTAGTGAGCGGGCTTGCCCCGCGCTGGGTGGCGAAGCCGCCCCAATCCGGCCACCGTGCACTTCCAGACAGAATCCAGGGGGCTGGTTTTAGGGCGGCTTCGCCACCCAGCGCGGGGCAAGCCCGCTCACTACACGACATCGTTAGCTAGTTGGTACGGGCCCCCTGATTGATCCAGGTGCCAATCAGGTCCCGTTCCTGCTGGGTCATCTGGGTGATGTTGCCCAACGGCATGATCTGGCTCGCCACGGCCTGCGCTTGAATACGCGCGGCCTGCTGCTGGATCTGTGCCGCGGTGTCAAACATCACCCCAGCCGGCGCGGTGCTGAACAGCGGGCTGGTGGGCTTGGCCGAATGGCACACGGTGCAACGCTGCTCGATCACGCTGTGGACCTGGCCGAAATCCGTGGTGGCCTGGGCCGGTGCCGGTTCAGCCGCCGGAGCGGCGGGTGCGGCCGGCGCAGCGGGTTTCAAGCCACCACCCAACGCCGTTTCCGGCAATGGCTGGTACTCGATGGCGGCGGGTGCCTTGGCCACTTCCGGTGCGGTCGACACCGGTTTTGGTCCGGTGACGTACGCCAGGCTGATCATCGCCAACGCGCCTACCGGCAAGGTCCACGCATACTTCTGGCTGTTGTGACGGGTGTTGAAGTAGTGCCGTACCAACACCGCCGCTACCGCGATACCCGCCAGGATCAGCCAGTTGTATTGGCTGCCGTAGGTGCTCGGGAAGTGGTTGCTGATCATGATGAACAGCACCGGCAAGGTGAAGTAGTTGTTGTGACGTGAACGCAACAAGCCTTTGGCCGGCAGTGCCGGGTCTGGCGTGCGGTTCTCCGCGATTGCCGCCACCAACGCGCGTTGCGCCGGCATGATGATGCGGAACACGTTACCGACCATAATGGTGCCGATCACCGCACCCACGTGCAGGTAGGCGCCACGGCCACTGAACACTTTGCTGAAGCCGTACGCGGCGGCAATCAACAGCACGAACAGGATGAAACCGAGCAGGGCAGGGCGCTTGCCCAGGGCCGAGTCGCACAGGAAGGAGTAGATGAACCAGCCGGCGAACAGTGAACCAATGCCCAGCAATACGCCTTCCGGACCACTGAGGCTGCTGCCCGGGGCCAGCAGGTACAAGGTCGGGTTCCAGTAGAACACCACGCACAGCAGCGCAATACCGGACATCCAGGTGAAATAGGCTTCCCATTTAAACCAATGCAGGTTGTCCGGCATGGTCGGCGGGGCCAGTTTGTATTTTTCCAGGTGGTAGATACCGCCACCGTGGATCGCCCACAAGTCACCGGCCAGGCCGCTCTTGGGGTTGACGCGATTGAGGTTGTTTTCCAGCCAGACGAAGTAGAAAGAAGCGCCGATCCACGCGACGCCCGTGATCATGTGAACCCAGCGCACGCTCAGGTTCAGCCATTCCATCAAATGTGCTTCCACAGTCTTTACCTCTCGCCTGTCACCCTTGTTGTCGGGTGATCAGACCTTCTCTTATTGGTGGGGGGCGAGGATCAACCGCTCATCCTCTTTGAAAAAATGCTCATCGCAGTTATTGCCTGTGCCACTGCGATCAACCACCAGGAAGTCATCCCGCTTTTCGATCGTCAGCACCGGGTGGTGCCAGACGCCGCGATGGTAATTAATGCCCTGCCTGCCGTTAGTGACGAAGGCGCGGACCAAGCCCGATACAGGTTCATCGCCAAGTGGCGCGACCACGATCAGAAAGGGGTTGCCGAGCAGCGGAATGAAAGCCTGGCTGCCCAGCGGGTGTCGTTCCAGCATGCACACGGTCAGCGGCATGTCCTGCGCGTCGGCGCGGAAGATGCTGATGATCGCGTTGTCCTCTGGCTTGGCGGTTTCCACCGTTGCCAGTTTGTGGAAGCGCATGGTCGACCCGTTGTTGATCATGAAGTGATCGCTGCCGTCGGTTTCGATAACGTCTCCGAAAGGGGCGAAGGCTTCTTTGGTCAGGGGTTCGATCATCAGTGTGCGCATGGCTGTCTTCTTATCCGAATGCTGTGTTGTTTGATCTATTGTCATCGCGGGCAAGCCCGCTCCCACACTTGGAATGCATTCCCCTGTGGGAGCTGGCTTGCCTGCGATGGGTTCACCGCTTACTTAGCTACCTTGCCCAATACTCGCAGGCGGCTCACGCCACCATCCGGGAACACATTCAGGCGGATGTGAGTAATCGGGCCCAGCGCCTTGATTTGCTCGGCAAACGTGTGTTCAGCGTGCATTTCCAGTTTCTGCGCCGGCAACAGTTCGCGCCAGAACAGCGATTGGGTTTCGATCTGGCTGTCGGTGCCGCCCTTCACGAAGGCGCCCTGGATCGAGCAGGTGTCCGGGTAGTTGCCTTTGAAGTGCAGGGTGTCGACGATGATTTTCTCGATCTCGCCCGGATGGCCCAGCGCCACAATCACCCAGTCATTGCCTGGCGTGCGACGACGTGCGGTTTCCCAACCGTCGCCCATGTTGATACCACGGCCTGGGTTGAGGATGTTGCTCATGCGGCCGAAGTGTTCATCGGAACAGGCCAGGGCACGACCGCCGTTAAGAGCGGCAGCCAGGTCGACCTGTTCGTTGTCGCCCACCGAGGACCAGTCGCGGAACGGCACGCCGTACACACGCAGACGGGCCACGCCGCCATCCGGGTAGATGTTGAAACGCAGGTGGCTGAACGCCTGGTCGTTGTTGATCTCGTGGTAGTGGTGGCTGTTGCCTTGCAGCTCGACGGCCGACAGCACTTCCACCCACTGGGTCTTGTCATCCGGCTCGCCCGAAGCCAGGAAGCAGGCTTCCAGGGACGCCGACGGCGGGAAGTTGCCGGTGAAGAATGAAGTGTCGATGTCCACGCCTTTGATGCTGCCCGGTACGCCCAGGCGGATCACAGCGCTGTCGTAGCCTTCGAAGCGCTTGCGGCGCGACTCCCAGCCGTCCATCCACTTGCCGTTGTCATCGAAAACGCCCTCCTTCCACACGGCCGGGGTCGGCTGGAACAGGCGGTTGGCGTCGGCGAACCAGTCATCAGTGACAGAGATGATCTTGGTGCCCAGGCGGGCGTCGGCCAGGTTGACGAACTTTTCGAAAGGTACGGCGTAAGCTTTCATTCTTCTTGTCTGCCTTAGAGAGAGTGGCTGGGGATGGTCGTTTAGAGGGTCAGTAATCGGAACAACGCGATCTTGTTGATCTCGGCCAGTGCACATTTGAACTCGGCCTCGACCGAGTTGTGAATGCGCGTTTCGAACGCGGCCAGGATCTGGTGCCGGTTGCTGCCTTTTACCGCCATGATGAAGGGAAACTTGAACTTGGCCTTGTAGGCATCGTTCAGCTCGGTGAAGCGAGAAAACTCTTCGGCCGTGCATTGGTGAATCCCCGCGCCAGCCTGTTCATCAGTGCTGGCTTGGGTGAGTTGGCCCTGGACGGCGGCTTTGCCGGCCAGGTCCGGGTGAGCGTTGATCAGCGCCAACTGGCTGGCATGATCGGCGCTCAACAGGATGTCGCTCATGCGCTGGTGCAGGGTTTCGATCTGGTCGATCGAAGCGTCCTGGCCCAGGTCGTAGGCCTTTTCGGCTACCCATGGCGAATGTTCGTAGATATCGGCGAAGGCCTGGACGAACTCGTCGCGGCTCAGGGTCGAGGGCTTCAGGGTCTGGAACGCAGTCATTTTGCCGCTCCCTTGAAAGGGTGGGTGTCGTGCCAGTGACGGGCAATGTCCACACGACGAGTGAACCACACCTGTTCGTGACCTTTGACGTATTCAATGAACCGCTTCAACGACGCCAAGCGCGCCGGGCGGCCGATCAGGCGGCAGTGCAGGCCAATGGAAAGCATCTTCGGTGCCTCGGCGCCTTCGGCGTAGAGCACGTCGAACGCGTCCTTGAGGTATTCGAAGAAGTCATCGCCCTTGTTGAAACCCTGCACCTGGGTGAAGCGCATGTCGTTGGTGTCCAGGGTGTAAGGGATTACCAGGTGCGGCTTGCCGGTGGGGTTGTTGGGTTCCCAGTAGGGCAGGTCGTCGTCGTAGGTGTCGCAGTCATAGAGAAAGCCGCCTTCCTCCATCACCAACCGCCGGGTGTTGGGGCCGGTGCGGCCGGTGTACCAGCCCAGTGGGCGCTCGCCGGTCAGCTCGGTGAGGATGCGGATGGCTTCGAGCATGTGCTCACGCTCCTGGGCCTCGTCCATGTACTGGTAGTCGATCCAGCGGTAGCCGTGGCTGCAGATCTCATGGCCGGCCTCGACCATCGCACGGATCACATCCGGATGGCGCTGAGCGGCCATCGCCACGGCGAAGATGGTCAGCGGGATATCGAATTCTTTGAATAACTTGAGGATGCGCCACACGCCGGCACGGCTGCCGTATTCGTACAGCGACTCCATGCTCATATTGCGTGCGCCTTGCAGCGGCTGGGCCGAGACCATTTCCGAGAGGAAGGCTTCGGACTCTTTGTCACCGTGCAGGATATTGCGCTCGCCACCTTCTTCGTAGTTGAGTACGAAAGACAGCGCAATGCGCGCCTTGCCCGGCCAGTGGGGGTGAGGAGGGTTACTGCCGTAACCGATCAGGTCGCGTGGGTAGTCAGCGCTCACTGCAGTCTTCCTTCTTGTTCGTCGTGTTAGCGATGAGTGATTGTATACAACTTATCGCGCACTTTGTAAGCCTACATTTCTGCATTTTTTCTGCAGGGCTCTAGATGAATGGTGTAGCAAGAAACTTGCCTGGTTGGTCAGCTAATGGACAAAAGGTCGTTTAAAAGCAAGGATTACTCATCGATTGTGCCGTTGAGCAACGCAGGCAGGTAGATCCAAAAGTTTGTGATTTTTATTGTGTACAATTTTTTTAAAAAGTGTCTTAATCAGCCATCGCCGGCTTTTTCGCTGCCCTGAAAAAGTGCGGACCACTCTTCTACTGACTATGGGAGGCGCGTAGACGCCATGGGACGTTTGACCACACACGTTTTGGATGCTGCACACGGCTGCCCCGGCAGCGCGATCAAGGTTGAGCTGTACCGCGTCGAAGGCGCGCAGCTGGAACTGGTCGCCACCGCCGTCACCAACAGCGACGGCCGTTGCGACGCGCCCTTGTTGCAGGGCGATGATTACCGCAGTGGTGTGTACCAGCTGCAATTCAGCGCCGGTGACTACTATCGCGCCCGTGGTGTGCAACTGCCCGAACCGGCCTTCCTGGATGTGGTGGTCCTGCGCTTCGGCATCAGCGCCGAACAGGATCACTACCATGTGCCGCTACTGATTTCGCCCTACAGCTACTCCACCTATCGCGGTAGCTAGCGTCACTTCGCTTCACACCCCCAAAGCTCTTCGTTGGTTTTTCGCCCGCCCACACTGCGGGCTTTTTTTCGTCTTGATCTCTGGTTAACTGTCTACCTCTCCCGCCGTGCGTCGTTTACCTAGCCTCTGGTTTTCAATGCCTAGGAGGCATTCATGAGCACGGCATGCAGCGGTCGGATGCCTGGTTCCAGGCGGGCAGCCCTCGCGCAGGGGCGCCTGGTCAACGTGCTGGCGGGTATCCAGCACGATGCCCATTCGCGGACGTTCACGGTGTTTTTCGTCCAGCTTGAAGGTATCTGAGTGCCTGCGCCTGCTTCAGCGACTGAGCAGCGACGCCGCGCCAGCCCCGCCGAACAAGGCGGCGCTGGCGCGGTTGAACCAGTTCTGGCCTTTGCCGCTGCGCAAGTACCGCGCAGCGCCATGGGCGCTCAGGCCGTAGGTCAACTTGCACAACAGGTCGAGTACGGTCCAGGTGGCGATCATGATCAGCAATTGCGGGAGAAAGGGCTGCGTGCCATTGAGAAACTGGGGCAAGAAGGCGGCGAAAAACAGGATGTCCTTGGGGTTGCTCGCGCCCAGTACAAACGCTCGGCCAAACAGCGTGCGAAAGCGTGGGGTGGCGATGGCCTGGGGCACTACGGCACCTTGCGCCGGCTGGCGCGATTGCTGCCAGCTCTGCCAGGCGAGGTAAAACAGGTAGAGCGCGCCGACAATTTTCAAGGCGCTGAACACCTGCTCGGAGGCCAGTAGCAGAGCGCCCAGGCCCAGGGCCGAGGCGCTCAACAGGCAGATCGAGGCAAACACCCCACCGAGAAACGCTGGATACGAACGGCACAGGCCGAAGTTGAGACTGTTGCTGATCATCAGCAATGACAGGGGCCCCGGGATCAGGATCACCACCAATGCCGCGCCGCTGAACAGTAGCCAGGTTTCCAGGTTCATCCGTTACTCCTTTATAGAAATATGAATTTGGCGATAAAGATCGCGCACAGCACCCATAGGCTGACGGAAATCTCACGGTACTTGCCAGTGCCGGCCTTGAGCGCCACGTACGTGATAAAGCCCAAGGCAATACCGTCAGCAACCGAAAACGTCAGCGGCATCATGATTGCCGTGACGATCGCGGGAATGCTGTCGGTGGCTTCGTCCCAATTGATATGGGCCATGCTCGCCATCATCAGCATCGCAACGTAAATCAGCGCACCGGCGGTGGCATATGCGGGGATCATGCCGGCCAGCGGTGCAAAAAACATCGCCGCCACAAACAGCACGCCCACGGTCACGGCGGTGAGCCCGGTGCGACCGCCAGCGGCCACGCCAGCAGCACTTTCCACATAGCTGGTGACAGGCGGCACACCGACCATCGCACCAAACACACTGGAGGCACTGTCGGCCTTCAATGCACGGGAGAGGTTATCGATCTTGCCCTCGGCATTGACCAACCCGGCCCGTTGCGCGACGCCCATCAGTGTACCTGCGGTATCAAACATGTGTACAAAAAGAAATGCAAATACAACGCTTATCATGCTGACATTGAATACACCTTTAATGTCCATGGCCATCCAGGTCGGCGCCAGGCTCGGCGGGGTGGAGATCATGCCGTTGTAATGCACCAAGCCCAGGCCCCAGCCAGCGAGCGTCACGGCGATAATGCTGATCAGGATCGCGCCGAACACACGGTGGTAGCTGAGGATGGCGATCAGCAGAAAGCACACGGCCGCGAGCAGTGGCGCGGGTTCATGCAGTGAACCGAGCTTGATCAGCGTGGCCGGGCTGTCGACGATGATGCCGGCGGTTTTCAGGCCGATCACCCCTAGGAACAGGCCCACGCCCGCGCCCATGGCATGACGCAGGCTGACGGGAATGCTGTTGAGCAACCATTCACGCACTCGCGAGAGCGTCAGGCCCATGAACAGCACGCCGGAGATAAACACCGCCCCCAGCGCGGTTTCCCAGGTGTACCCCATGGTGCCGACCACGGTGTAGGTGAAAAACGCGTTCAGGCCCATGCCCGGCGCCAGGCCCACCGGCCAGTTGGCATACAAGCCCATCAGTAGGCAACCCAGCGCGGCGGCAATACAGGTGGCAACAAATGCCGCGCCGTGGTCAATGCCTGCGTCGGCCATGATGTTGGGGTTGACGAAGATGATGTACGCCATGGTGATGAAGGTGGTAAGGCCGGCGATCAGCTCGGTCTTCACTGTGGTGCCATGCAAGCGCAGTTTGAACAGGCGTTCCAGCCAGCCGTTCTGTGAGGGGGCAAGGTCAAGCGTCGGGGCTTCGGATTTGCGGCTATCCACAGCGAGTACTCCTCAAGAGTTTTATTGTTATTTCCAGCGCCGGTCACGGGTGTGGGCAACAGCGCTTTGAGGTACTGGCGGGTTTTGTTGACCAATAGGTCAGGAACTCGCACGAGGCGAATTATGCTTTTGTATACAAATAAAGCAAATAATGTTTTCGAATAGCGGTGTGAAGGGCTAGTTCGCGCTCAATGCCTGATTGACGGCCAACCATCCTGTGACTGCCTCTTCGCCCGCCTCACTGAACGCGCGTTGCAACAGTTTCACCTGTTCACGGCGCAGGGATTGCTCGAAACGCAGGCCTTCGTCGGTCAATTCCAGCAGGCGTTTACGTTTGTCGGTCTCGGATGCAACGCTGTTCACCAGGTGCATTTCCTGCAATTGGCGCAGCGGCATGTTCAGCGCCTGCTTGCTCACACCGAGCAACTCCAGCAGTTCCTTTACGCTCAAGGCCGGGTAGCGCGCGATAAAAAACACAATGCGCTGGTGCACCCGGCTCAGGCCACGGCGCTCCAGCATTTCATCGGCCTTGGCGGTAAACGCCTGGTAGCCGAAGAAGAACGCTTCCATGGCTGTTTGCTGGGCGGTGGGATTTTTAAGGTCAAGCATATTGACGTATCCGTGTGAGTCGTCGTAATTTCGGTCAACCAGTTTGACGTATTTCCCACAGGCTTCGCTACCGGTGACCTTATGGCCTTCTCTGAACGTGTTACGCGCCTCAAAAGCTCCTTGATCCGTGAAATCCTCGCGGCGGCCCAGCGCCCGGAAGTGATGTCGTTCGCCGGTGGCCTGCCGGCCGAAGCCATGCTGCCTGCGCTGAACTGGGACGACATGCCCATCAACATCGGCCAATACGGCATGAGCGAAGGCGAGCCACAGTTGCGCGAATTGCTTGCCGCCGAAGCGCGTGCACTCGGCGTGCCGTGCCAGGCCAGCCAGGTGCTGGTGGTCAGCGGTTCCCAGCAAACCCTGGACCTGGCGGCCAAGCTGTACATCGACAAAGGCACGCAGATTCTGTTGGAAGGCCCGACTTACCTGGCCGCCTTGCAGATCTTCCAACTGTTCGGTGCCGATTGTCTTACCGTGCAACTGGAAGCCGATGGCCCTAACCTGGCCGCGTTGCGCGCCAACCTCGAACGCCATCGCCCGGCGTTCATCTACCTGATCCCGACCTTCCAGAATCCGTCCGCCGTACGCTACAGCGAAGCCAAGCGCGAAGCCGTCGCTGCGCTGCTCGATGAATTCGGCGTCACTCTGATTGAAGACGAGCCCTACCGCGAACTGACCTTCGACGGCGGCAGCGCCAAACCCATCGTCGGGCGCCTGAAAAAAGCCAGTTGGATCTACACCGGCACCGTGTCCAAGACCCTGTTGCCGGGTTTGCGCGTCGGCTACCTGATCGCCAGCCCGGACCTGTTCCCGCACTTGCTCAAGCTCAAGCAATCGGCCGATCTGCACACCAATCGTGTTGGCCAATGGCAGGCGATGCAGTGGATCGGCAGCGAAAAATACCAACGGCATCTGGTGGAACTGCGTAGTTTTTACCGCCAGCGCCGCGATGCATTCCAGGCGGCGCTAAAGTGTCACTTCGCCGATCTGGCCGACTGGCAAGTGCCCCAAGGTGGATTATTCTTCTGGCTGACCTTGAAACAGCCACTCGACACCCGCACCTTGTTGGCGCAAGCGCTGGAACAGAATGTCGCGTTCATGCCCGGTGAACCGTTCTTTTCCGAGCCGGACCAACATCATGGTTCTCTGCGGCTCAATTTCAGCCATATCGACCCGGCCCGCCTCGACGAAGGTCTCAAGCGCCTGGCCGCGGTTGTCCGTCAAGCACAGCACGCGCAAGCGGCATAAGGGGAGCCCCATGTACAAGGTTTATGGCGATTACAAGTCGGGCAACTGCTACAAGATCAAATTGATGCTCAGCCTGTTGGGCATCCCATACCAATGGGTGGATGTGGACATCCTCAAGGGTGACACCGAGACCGCCGAATTCCTGGCGAAGAACCCCAACGGCAAGATCCCCGTGCTGGAACTGGAAGACGGCACCTGCCTGTGGGAGTCCAACGCGATTCTCAACTTCCTGGCCGATGGCAGTGAATTCCTTCCGTCCGAACCGCGCCTGCGCACGCAAGTGCTGCAGTGGCAGTTCTTCGAGCAGTACAGCCACGAGCCGTACATTGCTGTGGCGCGGTTTATCCAGTTTTACCTGGGGTTGCCCGAGGATCGCCTGGAGGAATACAAGAAGCTGCACAAGGGCGGTTACAAAGCGCTCAAGGTCATGGAGCGCCAATTGCAGCTGACGCCGTACCTGGTGGGCGATCAGTTCTCCATCGCCGATGTGGCCTTGTATGCTTACACCCATGTGGCGAATGAGGGTGGTTTTGAGTTGGATGCTTATCCGGGGGTGCAGGCGTGGTTGAAGCGTGTTGCCAGCCATCCCAAGCATGTGCCGATGCTCGATTGATCACCCGCGCAATTCGTTGCTCAATAACTCGAAACACCGCTGCGCCGCCGGGCTCAGGCCCATCCCGCTGCGACTGATCAACCCGATCTCCCGGTTCACGCCGGGATGATCGATGTGGATACGCTTCAATCCTTCCAGGCTGTCCGCCGCCGACTCTGGCAGCAGACTGATCCCCAACCCCTGACGCACCAGTGCCAGCACCGTCGACATGTAGTTGGCCTCCATGCCGGCGTTCATTGTCAGGCGTGTTTCATCGAACAGCGCATCCACTTGTTCGCGCACGCTGCTGTCGCGACCGGTGAGGATGATCGGCTGGTCTGCCAGTTGTTCCAGGGTCAGTGTGCGATGGCGGGTCAGTGGATGGTCCACCGGCACGAACGCACACAAGCGATCATTCAACACCGGCACGAATTCCAGGCCGTGGCTGAGCCGTGCGCGCACGCCGATGCCGAAATCCACCTCGCCGGAACGCACTTGGGCATGAATGCGATGGGCCACCAGGTCATGCAGGCGCACTTCGATCCCGGCAAAGCGCTCGCGAAACACGCGTAGAACCGGCGGCAATGTGCCGGCGCATACGGAGGGCAGGGCAGCGATAGTGACCACGCCTCGGCGCAGGGCGGCAAGGTCGCGGGAGCCGGTGACGATGTTGTCCAGGTCCAGCAGCAGTTTTTCCATGGGGCCGCGCGCGTCCTGGCCCGCAGCGGTGATGCTGACATGGCGCGGGCTGCGGTCGAGCAGGGCGACGCCGAGCCAGTCTTCCAGCTGTTGCACCTGTACGGTGAGCGCAGAGGGCGACAGGTGCAACTCGTTGGCGGCCTTGGTGAAACTGCCGGTGCGAGCGACGGCGAGGAAAGCCTGGATGTGTTGGATGCTGTTTTTCATGAGCGCAGCTTCATTTTGTTTTTCCGAACACTAGCGGGTGAATATTCCAATTTACAAAGATTAACCCGCTTCCAATACTCCAGGGAAAACAATAACCGGCCACCAAGGCCGCTCTGGAGTAACCCATGCTCGCTACCCTGGGTGTCATCACCATCCTGTGCCTGCTCGCTGCCGTCATGAGCAAACGCCTTTCGCCACTGGTGGCCCTGATCGCCCTGCCGATCATCGCCGCGCTGCTTGGCGGGTTCGGCCTGCAAACCAGCGCCTTCATCATCACCGGCATCAAGAACGTCGCCCCCGTGGTGGGCATGTTTGTGTTTGCGATCCTGTTTTTCGGGATCATGACCGATGCCGGCATGCTCGACCCCATCATTGATCGCATCCTGCGCACGGTAGGCACGCGTCCTACACGCATTGTCGTAGGCACCGCGACCCTGGCGCTGCTGGTGCATTTGGATGGCTCCGGCGCGGTGACCTTTCTGGTGACGGTGCCGGCGATGCTGCCGTTGTATACACGGCTGGGCATCGATAAACGCATCCTGGCTTGTGTTTGCGCGATGGCCGCCGGGGTCAACTTTCTGCCGTGGACCGGTCCGGTGTTGCGTTCCTCTGCGGCTCTGCACGTGCCGGTGGCGGACCTGTTCCAACCGTTGATCCCCGTGCAGATTGTTGGCCTGATCTTTGTATTCGCCTGTGCCTGGTGGCTCGGCCGTCGCGAAGAGAAACGCCTGGGCCTCGGCGCTGGCTCCACCGTGGATGCGGTGCCGCAACGGGTACTGAGTGACGATGACATCAAGCTGCGTCGCCCGCGCCTGTTCTGGGTCAACCTGATCCTGACCGTGTTGGTGATGGTGGTGATGATTGCCGGTTGGGTCGATCCGGTGGTGATGTTCATGCTCGGCACGGTGGTGGCGCTGTGCATCAACTACCCGAACGTCGACGCCCAGCGTGCCCGCATCGACGCCCATGCCAAAACCGCCCTGACCATGGCCAGCATCCTGCTCGCCGCCGGGGTGTTCACCGGCATCATGCAGGGCACCGGCATGCTCAAGGCGATTGCCGAAGTCGCGGTGGCGCAGATTCCGGCCGGCCACGGCAAGTTGATCCCGGCGGTGGTGGGCTTCATTTCCATGCCACTGAGCATGCTGTTTGACCCGGATTCCTACTATTTCGGCGTGATGCCGGTAATCGCCGAAGTCGGCAAGGCCCTGGGCGTCGACCCGCTGCAAGTAGCCCAGGCCTCGTTGCTGGGTGTGCACACCACTGGCTTCCCGGTCAGCCCGCTGACCCCCGCGACCTTCCTGTTGGTGGGCCTGTGCAAGATCGAACTGGCCGATCACCAGCGCTTCACCATTCCGTTTCTGTTTGCCGCGTCGGTGTTGATGACCCTGACCGCGTTGCTCCTGGGAGTTATTTGAGATGAAAACCTTGCGCATCGGTTCCGGCGCCGGCTATTCCGGCGACCGTATCGAACCTGCCGTGGAACTGGCCGAGCGGGGCGACCTGGATTACCTGGTGTTCGAATGCCTGGCCGAACGCACGATTGCTTTGGCGCAACAGGCGCGAATCAGCGATCCAGAGGGCGGTTACGACCCGCTGTTGAGTGAGCGTATGCGCCGCGTGTTGCCTTTCGTTGGCGTGAAAGCCGGGCGTCGTCGCTTGCGGGTGATTACCAATATGGGCGCGGCCAATCCGGTGGCAGCGGCCAGTGAGGTGCGGCGAATCGCCAAAGAATTGGGCCTTGATCTCAAGGTGGTCGCTGTCGTCGGCGATGATGTGTTGAGCGTGTTGCAGCCCGAGTGTTTGCTGGATAACGGCCAGACGGTCGGTTCCTTGGGCGCACGACTGATTTCCGCGAATGCCTATTTGGGCGTCGACGGCATTCTGCAGGCGTTGAAGGCCGATGCGGACGTGGTGATCACCGGGCGTGTGGCTGACCCCTCGCTGTTCCTGGCACCGCAGATGTTTGCATTCGGTTGGGCAGCGGACGATTGGCAGCGTCTGGGGCGCGGCACGTTGGTGGGGCATTTGCTTGAATGCGCCGGGCAAGTCAGCGGCGGCTATTTCGCAGATCCTGGCTTCAAGGATGTGGAGGAGCTGGCGCGCCTGGGTTTCCCCTTGGCCGAGATCGCTGAGGACGGTGAGGCGGTGATTACCAAGGTGGGTGGGTCCGGCGGGCGGGTCAGCCGTGCGACCTGCACTGAACAGCTGATCTATGAAGTGCACGACCCGGCGGCGTACCTCACGCCTGACGTGACTGCCGATTTCTCTCAAGTGAGCTTCGTTGAGGAAAGCGTCGACCGCGTGCGTGCCCGAGGTGCAGACGGCCTTGCGCGCCCCGAAAAGTTGAAGGTCAGTGTCGGTTATCTGGACGGTTGGATAGGGGAAGGGCAGATGTCCTACGGCGGTCCCGGCGCTGTCGCACGGGCGCAGCTGGCTCGGGATGTCGTCCTCAAGCGTCTTGAACTGATGGGCGTGAAGATGCAGGACGTGCGTGCTGAGTTGATCGGCATGGACTCGCTCCACGGTCCGCGCAGCACGGTCGAGCCTTGGGAAGTGCGCCTGCGCGTGGCGGCTCGCTGTGAGGAGCGCGGTGAGGCGGTTCGGGTGGGCAATGAAGTGGAAACCCTCTACACCAACGGCCCGTCGGGCGGCGGCGGCGCCAGCAAAAGCGTGCGTCAGGTGGTGGCGGTAGCGTCGTTGTTGCTGCCGCGCGATAAGGTCAACCCGAGGATCGAAGCATGAAGCTGCAGATGCTGGCCCATTCCCGCACAGGGGATAAGGGCGACACGTCGAACATTTCGATCATTGCTTATCGTGTCGAGGACTACCCACTGCTCTGCGAACAATTGACGGCCGAGCGCGTGGCCGAGTTTTTCGCGGGGTTGCGTGAGCCGGGCGCGGCGCCTGTACGGCGCTATGAATTGCCGAATGTGCAGGCGCTGAACTTCGTGTTGCCGGGCATCCTGCGCGGCGGCGTCACCCGCTCGCTGGCGCTGGATGCGCATGGCAAATGCCTAGGGTCGGCGCTGCTGGATCTGGATATCAACGACCTGTAGGAGCCCGGCTTGCCGGCGATGAGGCCCCAACGCCAGACGGCGATTTTACGGACGCCATCGCCGGCAAGCCGGGCTCCTACAGGTGGGGGGCTGTCAGACTGCTGCGAAACGCTTATCGAGGTAATCAATGATCACCTTGGAGTCATACATCCAGGTGGTCTGGCCATTCTCTTCGATACGCAGGCACGGCACCTTGATCTTGCCGCCTTGCTCCAGCAGGGTCTGGCGGTCCTGGTCGTTATTCTTCGCATCTTTCAGCGCGACGGGCACATTCAGGCGGTGCAGGGTGCGGCGGGTCTTCACGCAGAACGGGCAGGCGTGGAACTGATACAGCGTCAGCTCTTTGGCCGCTGCATTCACCTGTGCCTGTTGCTCGGCGGAACGCTGCTTTTTGCGTGGGCGGGTAAGAAAGTCGCCCGCGATGATGACGTGGCCGAGGCCCACTCGAAGTGCTTTGACGAACATGGCTGAAACCTCTTGCCCATGAAGAAGGGGCCGCAGCTTACCTCAATTTTGCAGGCGAAAAAAAACCGGCGATGAACGCCGGTTTTTTTGTACACAGCCTGTTACTTGATCAGGCTGAGGAATTCGCTGCGTGTGGCCGCGTTTTCGCGGAACTCACCCAGCATCACCGAAGTGATCATCGACGAATTCTGTTTCTCCACACCGCGCATCATCATGCACATGTGCTTGGCTTCGATCACCACGGCCACGCCCAGGGCACCCGTCACCTGCATCACCGCATCGGCGATCTGGCGGCTGAGGTTTTCCTGGATCTGCAGGCGGCGCGCGTACATGTCGACAATCCGCGCAACCTTGGACAGGCCCAGCACTTTGCCGCTCGGGATATAGGCTACGTGCGCCTTGCCGATGAACGGCAGCAGGTGGTGTTCGCACAGCGAGTACAACTCGATGTCCTTGACCAGCACCATTTCGCTGTTGTCGGAGCTGAACAAGGCACCGTTGGTGACCTCTTCCAGAGTCTGCTCATAGCCGCGGCAGAGGTACTGCATCGCCTTGGCGGCACGCTTTGGCGTGTCGAGCAGGCCCTCGCGGGAAACGTCCTCGCCGAGTTGGCCGAGGATCGCGGTGTAGTTTTGTTCCAATGTCACAGGACTGTTTCCGTATGGGTTTCAGAACGGTACGGTGTATGCCTGTACCAATGTGAAGCGTTTTTCAGCGCGGATACCGCATTGAGCGCCGGTGATTGGCGCATATAGTAGCGTAGGTGCGCCGACAGTTGTATTCCTGGGCGATGCCGATGTTAGAGTCGGCCTCCGTTGAGGGGGACGTGATGACACCATTGGAACGAAGCATTTCTGAGCGTGCAGTGCTCTTTGCCAAGGAAAATCGGACACGAATAGCCCGGCAATTGGCCTGCTTGAAAAGGTATCCGGCTGACGAATTTCCGGTATCAGTATTCATGGCTGGCTCCCCAGGCGCAGGTAAGACAGAGGTTTCGAAGTCCTTTATTCGCTTGATGGAAGCGAGTGGCGCCACAGCTCTTCGGATCGACCCTGACGACTTTAGGGCGTATTTCCCGGAATACACAGGTGGGAACTCGAGTCTTTTTCAGCGGGGTGTAACCGTTATCGTTGAACGGACCCTCGATCTGGTTTATCAACAGCGCCAGTCGTTTCTTCTGGATGGGACACTCGCGAATCTTGATGTGGCCAGAAAGAATATTCAACGCGCGCTCGATAAAGGCAATCGAACGGCTCAAGTCATTTACGTTTATCAAAAGCCCGAGCTGGCATGGGAGTTTGTGTTGGCACGGGAGGCTATCGAAGGGCGGAATATCCCTTGCAATGAGTTCGCTCGTCAGTTCTAAGCATCGAAGGCGACGGTTTGCCAGTTAAAGCGCGAGTTTCAGGGGCGTCTTCAAGTCGACGTGTTGATCAAGGACACAGACGGTGGCGATGCAGAAATCGGCATTGACCTTTCAGCCGAGGAAATTGACGAGTTGGTCAGGCAGCCCCACCATCCAGATCAACTTGAGAAAATTTTGACTGGAGCAGCCTTATGAAAGGCGAAATCACGGACGCAGTAGAAAGCTATCCAGCGACGACTATGTCAGATTTTTTCCGGAACTGTTCGGTAGAGGAAAAACGGGCGGTGTATCGGAGCGCCGCCAATACGGCGATTACGATGCAAAAAGCCTTGATTTCTTTAGCGAAAGAAAAAAAATCAAGGGAGTTTAGTAGTAACTAGAAATCCAGCTCCCCGAACAAAGAGCCCAGCCTTAGCGCTGGGCTTTTTCATGTCTACTCATCGCGCCCTTCCATCATCGTACGCTTGAGCATCACATACACCGCCCCCGCGCCGCCGTGGCGGGCCTGGCATGAGGTAAAGCCGAGCACCTGGGCATGCTGGCGCAGCCAGGTGTTGACGTGGCTTTTGATCATCGGGCGCTTGCCGTCCAGCCGCACAGCCTTGCCGTGGGTGACGCGTACGCAGCGGATTTCGAACTTGGTGGCTTCAGCCAGGAAGGCCCACAGGGTTTCCCGGGCTTTTTCGACGTTCATGCCATGTAGGTCAAGGCTGCCTTCGAACGGGATCTGGCCGGCCTTGAGCTTGCGCATCTGGCTTTCCTGCACGCCATCGCGGGCCCACATCAGCTCGTCTTCGGGGCCGACGTCGATCACGAACTGGTCCGACAGGCCATCCACGGTGGCGGCATCGGTGCGCACGGTCGCGGCCTGACGCAGCTTGGCGATCTGCGCCCGGTCGGCCTTGGGTTTGCCGGTGTCGGCGCGGTCGTGCTTGATCGGCTTGACGCCGCGCAGCTCGTTTTTGAACAGGGAAAAGTCGTCGTCTTGCATGTTGGCCTCCGCGAAGGGCGGGCAGTTTACCTAAATCGCGGCGGCCAGGGCGCAGGAAACGCTATCCAAGCGCCATCAGTCGTGCTTTTTCATCAGGTGTGAAGCGATGTTCAGCGACAACGGCTGACGCATTTTCCGACGGCTGCGCCGCCATAACCATACGCCCAACCACAGCACCAGCAGCCCGATCACCAACAGAATCGCCGAGCCGCCAGGGCTGGCATTCAATTCACCAAGGGCCGGCGAGTGACCAAACAAACCGGCGCCACCAGCGCCGGCCAACAGTAAACCAACTATCGCCAGCAACGCGGCAATGCCGGCCACCAGGCGCAGACGCCAGTTGCTCGGGCCCTTGGGGCGCAAGCGACGAGCGTCAAAACCATCGGATATCTTCATTCCGACCTTTCCTCCAGGGTATCGGCCCTTCGACCGGACAATACACAGGTTGTTCCGGGGCGAGGGCTAAATGCGCCAAATGAAAGGGCTTTGCGGATGAGCGGGGCCGTAAACAGGCCGCGCCGCTCATCTGAAGGTCGATCAGATCAGATCTTTGGTCAACGCCAGGGTGGCGAAGTTGTCGGCCATGATGGCCATTTCGGTTTGCTGCACGTGCTCGGCGCTGAGGATGCCACCTTTGTAAGGCAGGTCGCGGGTGGCGCAGGCGTCTTCCACGAGGGTGCAGCGAAAGCCTAGGTTCTTGGCGGCGCGCACGGTGGTGCTGACGCTGGAGTGGCTCATGAAGCCGCAGACGATCAGGTCCAGGGAACCGAGGTCCTGCAAGTGTTTTTCCAGGCCGGTGCCATGAAAGGCGCTGGGCAGCAGCTTGCCGATGATGGTTTCGTCGCCTTCAGGCTCAAGGCCCGGAATGAATTCGCCGCGCTCGCCCTGTGGATCGAACAGACCACCCACGGTGCCCAGGTGACGTACATGCACGATCGGGCGCCCGGCGTTGCGGGCGGCTGACACAAGTTGCTTGATGTTGCCGACGGCCGCGTCCATGCCCGAGAGGGCGAGCGGGCCGTTGAGGTATTCCTTCTGGGCGTCGATGATCACGAGGGTCGCATGGCTGAGGTTCGCTGCTGCGTAACCACGACCGCTGAGTTGAAACATCGTCTTTGGAACGGACATTCTGGGGCTCCTGTGAGGGGGGCTTTTGCGACATTGTCCACTGGCTGAGCGGTTCTGTGAATCGCTACCATCGTAAGGTACGCCGTTGTTGACGTGCAGCCATGTCAAGAGGTGGGCCTGTTTAACACAATGATGGCAATTTGGATGAAATCCGACGGATGGCGACGGGTTTTCGTACATCGTCGGTACAGGTGAAGGCTGTTAGAATCGCCAGTCGTTTTTTCCAGGAGCTTGCCCCCGTGACCACTTCCCGCCTGCGCACCTTGCGCGACCATATCCGTTGGGCTGTCAGCCGTTTCCATGGGGAAGACCTGTTTTTTGGCCATGGCACCGACAATGCCTGGGACGATGCCCGGCAACTGGTGCTCGGTGCCTTGCACTTGCCGTGGGAAATTGCCGACAGCTACCTTGATTGCAACCTGGAAGAAGAGGAAGTCGCCCACCTGCAACGCTTGTTGCATCGCCGCATCCACGAACGCGTGCCGACACCTTACCTGATCGGCGAGGCCTGGTTCTGTGGCATGTCGTTTATTGTCGATGAACGCGTGCTGATCCCGCGTTCACCGATCGGCGAACTGATCGAAAACCGCTTCGAACCCTGGTTGGCGCAGCCACCGGCACGCATCCTCGACCTGTGCACCGGTTCCGGTTGCATCGGTATCGCGTGCGCCTATGAGTTCCAGGACGCCGAAGTGGTGCTGGGGGACTTGTCCTTCGAAGCCCTGGAAGTGGCCAACCAGAACATCGAACGCCATGGCGTCGATGAACGTGTCTACACCGTGCAGGGTGACGGATTCGACGGCCTGCCGGGCCAGCGCTTTGACCTGATCGTGTCCAACCCGCCGTATGTGGATGCCGAAGACTTCGCCGATATGCCTGACGAATACCAGCACGAACCGGAACTGGGCCTGGCGTGTGGCGATGATGGCCTGAACCTGGTGCGGCGCATGCTGGCCGAGGCGGCGGACCACCTCACCGAGAAGGGTTTGCTGATTGTTGAAGTGGGTAACAGTCAGGTGCACGTCGAGGCGTTGTACCCGGAAGTGGACTTTGCCTGGCTGGACTTCCAGCGCGGCGGTCACGGGGTGTTCATGTTGACGGCCGAGCAGTGCCGTCAGCATCAGGCTGTCTTCGCTGCCCGAGTGTGACGCACACCTTGTAGGAGCCCGGCTTGCCGGCGATTGCGATCTTACAGGCGCCATCGCCGGCAAGCCGGGCTCCTACAGGAGAATTAATCATGCATTTGGATTAGCGGTGTGTAGCAATCCAGATCAACAACCCCGCCTGAAACACTGTAAACGCCACCAGGCACGTGATGGTAAAGCGCAGCCCGCTGTCCTCACGCTTGAACTTGGTGACCTTTTCCTCTTCCTTGCGCAGCTTCACTTCCTGCTCCAACAGGTTCTGCTCGGCCTGTTGCAGCATCTGCGCCGCTTCCAGAATCTCGACGAACTGCACTTTTTCAGTGTTCCAACTGTCCAGCACATCACTGACCTTGCCCGGCTGCACATTACCCTTGAGGTGCTGCACATCGGCATAAGCCACATCAAAGCCCTGGATGCGCAAGAAGTGATCGCGACGCAGGCGGGTGGCTTCGTTCAGTGCGTCCTTGTTGGCCAGGTCAACGCCGTCGAGGCGATAGTGCGACCATTTCTTTTTCGCCCATGCGGCCCCCTGGGCCACCAGGAAACGACCGATGCCACGGTTGGCTGGTTCGATTTCCAGGCTATTACCGGGCCCGAAGTGCACGCGATGTTTATCGTGATCAACCCAGATATCCAGGTGATTCTGTTCACGGCGCACGCGCTGGCCGGGCAACTGGATGACCATGCGCAACAGGCTGTGGTGTTTGTCGTTGCGCTCGGCATAGCCGAACTGCACGAAGCGCAACGGCCGCACGCCGGTGGCACGGTCGGTGGCCAGGGGCGCCAGGCGCAGCATTTTGAAATGCTCAGCCTGGACATCCGCCCACGGCAGGGGCGCCGCGTCGACGGCCTCGGTTTTGTCAGCCGGGGTGTCGGCGGTGGATTCCGGTGTTGCTTCTGTGGTTGTCATGCGGCGCGATCCTGTCCAAGCCCAGCGAGTCGACAGTCTTTTTACTGTCGACTTTGGGCTTATCGGCCGTTTTCCCCAGGACTGGAGGCAAATTGTCGCTTAACGGGGTTGAAGTCCGCCGATAAAGCGCACCAGGCGGTTGCCCAGCTCGGCGGCGAGGGGCAGTTGTGGGTCGTTGTAGGAGGCCAATTGCTGTTTCACATCGTTGGGCACGATGCGCATCACGTGGTTCATACCCTCGATCAGCACAAGCTGCGCGTCGGGCTTGGCCTTTTTCAGTTGCTGGGCATCGCCCACACCGACCTGGATATCGTTGGTGCCCTGGATGATCAGTGCCGGCATGTTCAATTTGGCAAAGGCTGCCGAAGGATCGGCACGGAACAGGCTGATCAGATACGGCTGCACACTGGGTCGGAAAATGCCTTCCAGCGGGCCAGGCACATCCGCATCCACTTGGCCGGCCTTGAGATGATCGAGGATTTGGTTGCTGCGCAGCAGCAGGGCAGGGGGCAGGTGATCGGCCAACTGTTGGCGGATGACTTGATCCACCGGGCGCGCGCTGCCGGACAGCGAGACCACGCCCGCCGGGTCCAATTGCGGCGCGGCGAGGGCCGCCACCAACGCTCCTTCGCTGTGGCCCAGCACAATCAGCGGGCCCAGGCGCTTGTCAGACTTGAGCAATTTGCCCCAGGCCACGGCGTCGGCGACGTAGGCGTCCAGGGTCAGGTTGCGCTCGTCGGGTGTCGCCGCCAGGCTGGCCGCCACGCCGCGCTTGTCGTAGCGCACGCTGGCAATGTTATGCCGCGCCAGCACCCAGGCCAGGCGTTTGAGGCTGTCGTTGCGCGCGCCGTCGGCACTGTTGCCGTTGCGGTCGGTCGGGCCGGAACCGGCGATGATCAGCACCACCGGTACTGGCTTGTCGGATTTGGGCAGCAAGAGCGAACCAAACAGCTCGCCGCTACCGGTGTCCAGGCTGATAGGCCGTTGCAGCACCACAGGGGAGGCGGCGAAGCCTAGGCTGGAAAACAGGGTGAGGGTCAAAAGCAGAACTCGCAGCATCATCGCGCCATCAAGAGAGAGGTGCCGGTTGGACCAAGGTCTACCGCTAAGGTTTCGAGGATGAACTACTCGGTTAGCCTGCGTATACTGGCCGCCTTAAGTTATTACGGTTGACTTGATTCAACTGATTTCACGGAGCGCCCTGCATGTCCGGCAATACCTTCGGCAAGCTGTTCACTGTCACCACCGCGGGCGAAAGCCATGGCCCGGCGTTGGTCGCCATTGTCGACGGCTGCCCGCCCGGCCTCGAGCTGTCCCTGGAAGACCTGCAGCGTGACCTCGACCGCCGCAAGCCCGGCACCAGCCGCCACACCACCCAGCGCCAGGAGCCCGACGAAGTCGAGATCCTGTCCGGCGTGTTCGAAGGCCGCACTACCGGTTGCGCCATCGGCCTGTTGATCCGCAATACCGACCAGAAGTCCAAGGACTACTCGGCGATCAAGGACCTGTTCCGCCCGGCCCACGCCGACTACACGTACCACCACAAATATGGCGAGCGCGACTACCGTGGCGGCGGCCGCAGCTCGGCGCGCGAAACCGCGATGCGCGTGGCGGCCGGTGCCATCGCCAAGAAATACCTGGCGACCCAGGGCATTGTGATCCGTGGCTACATGAGCCAGTTGGGCCCGATTGAAATCCCGTTCAAGACCTGGGACAGCGTGGAAGACAACGCCTTCTTCAGCCCCGACCCGGACAAGGTGCCGGAACTGGAAGCCTATATGGACCAGTTGCGCCGTGATCAGGACTCCGTCGGTGCCAAGATCACTGTGGTTGCCGAAGGCGTGAAACCCGGCCTGGGCGAACCGATCTTCGACCGCCTCGACGCGGAGCTGGCCCATGCGCTGATGAGCATCAACGCGGTGAAAGGCGTGGAAATCGGCGCCGGCTTCGCTTGTGTGTCCCAGCGCGGCACCGAGCACCGCGACGAGCTGACCCCGGAAGGTTTCCTCAGCAACAACGCGGGCGGCATCCTCGGTGGCATTTCTTCCGGTCAGCCGATTGTGGCGCACCTGGCGCTCAAGGCGACGTCGAGCATCACCACGCCGGGCCGTTCGATTGATGTGCACGGCAACCCGGTGGACGTGATCACCAAGGGGCGCCACGATCCGTGCGTCGGCATCCGTGCAACACCGATCGCTGAAGCAATGATGGCCATCGTGTTGATGGATCACCTGCTGCGCAACCGTGGGCAGAATGCCGATGTTCGCGTTAGTACGCCGGTGCTGGGCCAGCTGTGACGGTTCGGCTGTGACAGCCCTTCCGTACTGGCGCCTCTCCAGCTTCTACCTCTTCTACTTCGCCCTCCTGGGGGCGACGGCGCCGTTCCTGGCGCTGTACTTCGACCACCTGGGGTTCTCCAGCGCGCGCATCGGCGAGCTGGTTGCCATCCCCATGCTGATGCGCTGCTTGGCGCCCAACCTGTGGGGCTGGCTGGGCGACTACACCGGCCGCCGCCTGGCCATCGTGCGGTTCGGCGCGGTGTGCACCCTGGCGAGTTTTTCGCTGATATTTATCAGCCACACTTACGCCTGGCTGGCGCTGGTCATGGCGCTGCATGCGTTCTTCTGGCATGCGGTACTGCCGCAGTTTGAAGTGATCACCCTTGCGCACCTGCAAAAACAGACCTCGCGCTACAGCCAGATCCGCCTGTGGGGCTCCATCGGCTTCATTCTCACCGTGGTGATCATGGGCCGCCTGTTCGACTGGCTGAGCCTGGACATCTACCCGGTGGTGGTCGTGGTGATCATGGCCGGCATCATCAGTGCCAGCCTGTGGGTGCCGAATGCGCAGCCTGCCAGCCACGGCAATCGTCTGGCAGGTGATGGTTTTCTCAAGCAACTGCGCAGCCCCGGCGTCCTGGCGTTTTATGCCTGCGTGGCGCTGATGCAGATGAGCCATGGCCCGTATTACACCTTTCTCACTTTGCACCTCGAACACTTGGGCTACAGCCGTGGTGTGATCGGGATGTTATGGGCGCTGGGGGTGGTGGCGGAAGTGCTGATGTTCCTGGCCATGAGCCGCATCCTTTCGCGCTTTTCGGTACGCCGGGTGTTGCTGGCGAGTTTCCTGCTGGCGGCACTGCGCTGGCTGCTGCTGGGCTCGTTTGCCGAATTTTTCTGGGTGCTGTTGCTGGCGCAGGTGATGCACGCCGCTACCTTCGGCAGTTTTCATGCGGCGGCGATTGCCTTTGTGCAGCGCAGTTTCGGTGACAGGCAACAAGGCCAGGGCCAAGCGCTGTATGCAGCGCTGGCCGGCACTGGCGGCGCATTGGGCGCTCTGTATTCAGGCTACAGTTGGAACCTGTTGGGGCCGGCCCTGACCTTCAGCATCGCCAGCGTCGCTGCCCTGGTGGCCGCCGTTATCATCGGTTTTCGATTGCAAGAGCAGAACCAAGGAACCCTTCAATGAGCTATGTCGCTGTCTACTCCGTCGCTACACCGGATACGCCGAACAAGGTCCTGACCCATTTCGAGGACATCGCCGCCACCTTGGCCGAGCAGGGCGTGCGTTTTGAGCGCTGGCAGCCTGGTTCGGTCGAGCGGGGCGCCAGCGATGCCGAGCTGATCGCCGCCTGCCAGGCGCAGATCGATAAGCTCGGCTACAGCGCCGCCGAGGTGCTGAGGAATGCCGCAGACCCCGCGCAGAACGCCGAGTTACGTGGGCAGTTTCTTGATGAGCGCCGCTACAGCGAAGACGATGCGCGTTTTTTCCTCGCCGGCCAGGGCCTGTTCGCGCTGCACATTGGCGATTACGTATACGCCGTACGCTGCGAGAAAAACGACTTGCTGGTGATCCCGGCCGGTATGGCGCACTGGTTTGACATGGGTGATAACCCGCACTTCGTGGCGTTGCGTTTATTCAATACCGCGAAAGGGTGGATTCCTGAATTCACCGGTGACGATATTGCCCACAGTTTTCCCGCTTTGGATGATTAATCGCTAGCTACCAGAAACTTCAACCCCTGCATGTTGGAAGTTGTTGTGGGAATAAGCTTAAGCTCCTGTAGGGTCTTGCTGTTTATTGTGGGGGGCACGCTTTAATCCCACGCCTTATGTAACTCTCTGCGGCAATAACGTTTATATCATCCGTCAATAGGAGGAATCCGAAGGGTGATAGGGCGTCAGTCAATAAAAATGGAGAGAAACCAATGAGAGGCCCACGGGAATCGTTCCAGGCGCCGTATTCGGTGCCCAACGCTGTCAGGCGACGCATTAATCTGGCGGGCAAGAGCCTGACGCCCACGGAACTGGAAATACTGCGCTGGGCCTCGGGAGGCAAGACGGTGTGGGAGATCAGCCAGATACGCGCCACGTCTGAAGCCACGGTGAAATTCCATTTGCGCAATATCTACGGCAAGTTGGAGGTCAATAACCGTGTCCAGGCAATGAACGAAGCGGCGCGCAAGGGGCTTTGCTGAATACATGGAAAAAGGGCCGCGACACCCTAGGGTGTCGCGGCCCTTTGCTTTATCTGCTGCTTAGGCCGAGTGGTAGGTCGGCAGGGCAAAGCGGTTCTGGCTTTGCAGCATCGAAATCTGTGGCAGGTCGCTGGCTTGTTCAGCCAGGTCGCGGCGGATGGCGCTGATCACCCAGGTCAATTGGTCGGCCGTGTGCAGCTGCTGGTAGGAGATGGAGCGCTTGACCTGCTTGCCTTCGCTGTTGCGCAGGGTCAAGAGGATGCCGCCGTCGGGACGTGGCTGGGTGGTGACGTCGTAGTTGGAGAATACTGAAGCGAATTTATCTTGGATCAGGCTCATGTCTATCAGCTCCATTGGCTCAAGTTGGCAAGCATGGAGAGATAGGTGCAGTGATTGTGCCAGCTATTGGTTTTGTAAAATATCGTTATAAATCAATAAGATATAAAAATTACAAATTTTCGGTTTCGTGCAATTTGCATGAATGGCCATCATGCATCCTGCATTTTGCGTGGCTCGACGGCGCCGAACGGGCCCGCCCTTATTCCTAAAGACTGCATCGGCGTCGCTGAATTCCTTTTTTCAGCGGGCGTTCATCGGGATACAAAACTTTTCAAATCCTGCGTGTACAGCCGAAGAGAGGCTGACGTACTTTCCTGCAAGGTTTACGAAGAATAAGAAAAAGGACGTTCCCATGAGCCATTCGCAAAACGACATGATCACCTGGAGCATGATGCTGCGTAAGGTGCCTGCCATTGTTCGCGCCCTGCCACGGGTGGTGCGCGGCATGCGTGCCGCCAACGTCACCGACCCTCAGCAGCCCTGCGGCCTGGGCTGGCACTTCGAGCAAGCTACCCTGCGCAATCCACAGGGCGCCGCTTTGTTGTACGCCGACCGCGTGCTCACCTACACGCAAGCCAACCAGTCCGCCAACCGTATCGCCCACCACTTGCAGGCCCAGGGCATTCGCAAGGGCGATGTGGTAGCGATGTTTATCGAAAACCGTCCCGAGTTGCTGCTGAATGTGCTGGCTGTAGCCAAGTTGGGCGGCATCTGCGCCATGCTCAATACGGCGCAGACCCAAGCGGCGCTGGTGCACAGTCTGAACCTGGTGAGCCCGGCGGCGATTGTGGTGGGCGCGGAATTGGTGGCTTCATACGAGGCCGTACGCAATCAAGTGGAAATTCCCGCCGAGCGCACCTGGTTTGTCGCTGACCAACAGGTCAGCTCGCTGCCTGACGGGTACTGCGATCTGATGGCCACCAGCGCCGACGCCCCGGTGGACAACCCGGCCAGCACCGCGCAGATCTTCTTCAACGATCCCTGCTTCTATATCTACACCTCCGGCACCACGGGCCTGCCCAAGGCCGGCATCATGAAACATGGCCGCTGGACCAAGACCGCTGTCAGCTTCGGTAGCATCGCCTTGGACATGGGCCCGGACGATGTCCTCTATTGCACCTTGCCGCTGTACCACGCCACCGGCCTCTGCGTGTGTTGGGGCTCGGCGATTGTCGGGGCCTCAGGGTTCGCCATCCGGCGCAAGTTCAGCGCCAGCCAGTTCTGGGATGACGCCCGCCGGTTCAAGGCGACCACCTTGGGTTATGTCGGTGAATTGTGCCGTTACCTGCTCGACCAACCCGCCAACCTCAACGACCGTGATCACGGTGTGACCAAGATGGTCGGCAATGGCCTGCGTCCTGGCGTGTGGGCGCAGTTCAAGGCGCGGTACGGTGTTGAACATGTCTGCGAGTTGTATGCCGCCAGCGACGGCAATATCGGGTTCACCAACATTCTGAATTTCGATAACACCGTCGGCTTTTGCCTTCAGCACTGGGCGCTGGTGGACTACGCCCACGACAGCGGTGAGCCGATTCGTGGCAGCGATGGCTTCATGCATAAAGTGAAGACGGGTGGACAAGGCCTGCTGCTGGCCAGGATCGATGAAAAGTCGCCCTATGACGGTTACACCGACCCGGAAAAGAACCGCAAGGTGATCCTCACCGACGTATTCGAGAAGGGCGACCGCTACTTCAATACCGGCGATCTGGTGCGCAGCATCGGCTTCGGTCATGCGCAATTTGTCGACCGCTTGGGCGACACCTATCGCTGGAAGGGCGAAAACGTCTCGACGACCGAAGTCGAGAACGTGCTGCTGCAGCACCCGCAGATCGCTGAAGTGGTGGCCTACGGTGTGGAAATCGAAAACACCAACGGCCGCGCCGGCATGGTTGCCATCACCCCGAGCGAATCCCTGGCCTCGTTGGATATGCGTGAGTTGCTGCAATTCGCCCACGGCCAGTTGCCGCACTACGCGGTGCCGTTGTTCCTGCGTATCAAGGTCAAGATGGAAACCACCGGTACGTTCAAATACCAGAAGGTAAAGCTCAAGGAGGAGGCGTTCGACCCTGAAAAAGCGGGCAATGACCCGGTCTACGCCTGGTTGCCAGGTTCGGACTGCTATGTGCCGGTGACGGGACAATTGTTGGCGCAGATCCAAGGTGGCCAGTTCCGTTATTAAAAGCAGCGTTATTGATTCTGGCTATGGCGCCTTTTGACAAAAAAGCCATGACAGGCGGGAACTCCCTCGCGACACTGGGCGCCATATAAAGGACCAGACAAGGAGCCCCACATGTCAGACCAAGCCAAACAAATGACCGATGACGAAGCTGCAGAATTTGCCGAGCAGGTATTCGACGTCGCCCGCAAAGGCGACGCCGCTATGCTTGCCGCGCTACTGGCCAAGGGCTTGCCGGCAAACTTCCGTAATCACAATGGCGACACGCTGTTGATGTTGGCGGCCTACCACGGCCATGCCGATGCGGTAAAAGTGCTGCTGGAATTCAAGGCTGACCCTCTGATTGCCAACGACAAGAACCAGTTGCCGATGGCTGGCGCGGCGTTCAAGGGCAACCTGGAGGTGGTCAAGGCACTGATCGAAGGCGGTGCGCCAGTGGATGCCTCGTCCACCGATGGCCGTACCGCATTGATGATGGCGGCGATGTTCAACCGCGTGGAAATGCTCGACTACCTGCTTGGCCAGGGCGCCAACCCCAAGGCTACTGATGCCCAAGGCGCAACGGCTTTAGCGGCAGCACACACCATGGGCGCAGTGGATACGGCGGCGAAGTTGCAAAAACTGGTGTAGGCTACGCGCCCTCGAAAACCCGCCCGCCACAGGACAACACCCATGAAAACCGCCCTCGTCGAACTCATCAGCAAAATCAGCGCCGGTGTCATGAGCGAGGACGAAGTGGCGCGCATTGCCGATGAGGCGGCCCAGGCCTACGCGGACCCTGTGGCGTTTCTGGCGGCCAACCCCGATATCAACTACGACGACAGCTTCCCGATTCCGTTGGGGGAGTGGGTCGTCGTCGGCAGCCTGCCGGAAACCGTGTTGTTCCAGGCCGACACCTACGGCGACCTGTTCGCGCAGATCGTCGCCTCGTTCGGTCCGGGCGTGGCATTCAACCTCAAGCCTAAGCAGCTTGCGAAGACCGAAGACCTCACCGCGCTGAACCGCATCCAGATCCAGATGAGTGCACTGAGCCCGGAAGACGGTGGCTATGTGCTGCTCAATTTCAGTCAACTGTTGGATGACGAGATTCAGGCCGTGCTGGTGTACGGTAACGATCTGCCACGCGTGCTGGCGCTGTGCGCTGAAGTCGGCATCAAGGCTGAGCCGTCCCTGGAAGCGCTAAAGATCGCCGTTCACGTCTGAAATAAAACGGAACCCCCGCCAGCGCTGACTATCCTACAAGTGCATGCCCTCACTTAGGAGCGACACCATGGGTTCCACTTTTAATGGCTTGATCGGGCTGATCATCCTGGCGCTGGATATCTGGGCGATCATCAACGTGTTCAAAAGCGGCGCGAGCACGGGCGCCAAGGTGCTGTGGATCCTGTTGATCCTGCTGCTGCCGGTGCTGGGGCTGATCATCTGGGCAATCGCCGGACCGCGGGGCAACGTGCGCATCTGAGCTTACGCCAAGCCTGGCAACTTCGAGCCTTGTCTCGACAGCTGCCAGGCCACGGCTTATCACTTCATTTCATTTTGTGTATCGAAATATTCGCTGCACAGAATTTTCACATCCCATCCAAGACAATTCGCCGGCTTTATTTCCCTGCCAGGGCTCTATTCCAAGCGCCACTAAAGGCGGGGCTGCGGTGCGCGTTCAGTAATTAATAGCCTTGCTCGCATTGATCGGGCACCATTCGCGCCACTGCACTACTTCGTCACTTAAACTTCCAATGGGTCCTAAAACGACATGGCAAACCCGGACGCCCTGAATCAGCAGCGAGCTTCAAATCGCTTGCTGCAACCGACCGTCAAATCCCATCTGGCGTACACGCTGCTCTGCGCACTGGTCATGATGGTGATGTTCTCCCTGCTGCGCCTGGCGCTTCTGGTGTACAACCGCGAAATGATCCTCGACACGCCGGCCTCGACCTTCCTGGAAGCGTTTGTCAATGGCACGCGCTTCGACATCCGCTTTGTGATGTACGCGTTGGTCCCGCTGCTGCTGGCGCTGTTCAGCGTCCGCGCCATGGCCGCGCGTGGGTTCTTCCGTCTGTGGCTGACCGTCGCGTCCAGCATTGCCCTGTTCCTGGGCCTGATGGAAATGGACTTCTACCGTGAATTCCACCAGCGCCTCAACGGCCTGGTCTTCCAGTACGTTAAGGAAGACCCGAAAACCGTGATGAGCATGCTCTGGTACGGTTTCCCGGTGGTGCGCTACCTGCTGGCCTGGGCCTTGGGTACGCTGATCCTGAGCATGGCCTTTAAAGGCGCCGACCGCGCAACGCGCCCACGCGGCCCGTTCAGCGGTGGCAGTATCGGCACCCGTCAAGTGGCACCGTGGTACACCCGTATCGCCGTGTTTGTGGTCTGCCTGCTGATCGCCGTGGTCGCCATTCGTGGCACCCTGCGCCAGGGCCCGCCGCTGCGTTGGGGGGACGTGTACACCACCGACTCGAACTTCGCCAACCAGCTGGGCCTCAATGGCACGCTGTCGTTGATCGGTGCGGCCAAGGCACGTTTCTCCGAACACCGTGACAACACCTGGAAAGCCACACTGGAGCAGCCGCTGGCGACCCAGACCGTGCGTGACATGCTGGTGCTGCCGACCGAAAAACTGGTGGATACCGACACCGCCGCCGTGCGCCGTGAGTTCACTCCGCCGGCCGAGAAAACCCTGCCGATCAAGAACGTCGTCGTGATCCTGATGGAAAGCTTCGCCGGTCACTCGGTAGGCGCGCTGGGGCGTCCGGGCAATATCACGCCGTACTTCGACAAACTGTCCAAGGAAGGCTTGCTGTTCGACCGATTCTTCTCCAACGGCACGCATACCCACCAGGGGATGTTCGCCACCATGGCGTGCTTCCCGAACCTGCCGGCGTTCGAATACCTGATGCAGACCCCCGAAGGCAGCCACAAGCTGTCGGGCCTGCCGCAGTTGCTCAGTGCGCGCAAGTTTGACGATGTGTATGTCTACAACGGCGATTTCGCCTGGGACAACCAGTCGGGCTTCTTCAGCAACCAGGGCATGACCAACTTCATCGGTCGTAACGACTTCGTTGACCCGGTGTTCTCCGACCCGACGTGGGGCGTGTCCGACCAGGATATGTTCAACCGTGGCCTGGAAGAATTGAAAGCCCGCGAAGGCGGCAAGCCGTTCTATGCCTTGCTGCAAACCCTGTCCAACCACACGCCGTATGCCTTGCCGACGCCATTGCCGGTGGAGAAGGTCACGGGTCGTGGCAGCCTCGACGAGCATTTGACGGCGATGCGCTACTCCGACTGGGCCTTGGGCCAGTTCTTTGAAAAGGCCCGCAAGGAGCCGTACTTCAAGGAAACCCTGTTCGTCATCGTGGGCGACCACGGCTTCGGTAACGAGCAGCAAATCACCGAAATGGATCTGGGCCGCTTCAACGTGCCGATGCTGATGATTGCACCAGGCATCCAAGAGAAGTTCGGCGAGCGTGACCACACCGTCGGCACCCAGATCGACATCGTGCCGACCATCATGGGCCGCCTGGGTGGCGAAACCCTGCACCAGTGCTGGGGTCGCGACCTGCTGAACCTGCCGGAAGGCGACAAGGGCTTTGGCGTGATCAAGCCTTCGGGTAGCGACCAGACGGTCGCGTTGCTCACCGGCGACCGGGTGCTGGTACTGCCGAAGGAAATGCCGCCCAAGCTGTGGGAATATGAGCTGGGCGCCAACCCGACCGGCAAAGTGATTGCTGAATCGCCGGACGAAGCTGCATTACGGCAGAAGCTGGAGTCATTCCTGCAGACGGCAACCAAGAGCCTGTTGGATAACACCGCTGGCGTAGTTGACGGTAAGCCGGACTAATTAACCGGCAATAAAAAAGAGGCCTTCAAAGGCCTCTTTTTTTGCCTGGCTTTTATATCCGGCCGAGCAACAACAGTACCAGCAGGACCACCAGTACGACCCCCAGAATACCCGACGGGCCATAACCCCAGTTGCGCGAGTGAGGGAATACTGGCAGACCACCGACCAGCAGGAGGATCAGGATAATGATCAGAATGAGGCTCATGGTTTTTTTCCTTATTGGCCTTCTGCAAAGACCGGTTATTAACGATAGGCCCGCTAGTTGATTCACGAACGCCTTAACAACTCCGACTGTCGACAACTGCGGAAAATTCAGTATTTTTTTAAAGCATTTCGCAAACTTGCTTATTTCTTTTAGTGCGTTCGCGAATGCGCGTGGTTAGTTGAAAAATATTGAACTTAGGCTATACGCGAGCCTCCGACCCAGCTGCCGGTTTGCCAGGGGCATTCATCATTCTGATGGTGGATGGGGGCAGGAAAGACCTTCGCTACACTGCCGGTCACTTCTTCCGTGAACCACAAGGCTACTTCTTATGCAAAATCGCATGATGATCACTGGCGCCGGGTCGGGCCTGGGCCGCGAAATCGCTTTGCGTTGGGCCCGTGAAGGGTGGCAGCTGGCTTTGTCGGACGTCAGCGAGCCGGGCCTGCAGGAAACCCTTAAACTGGTACGCGAGGCAGGCGGCGACGGGTTTATCCAGCGTTGCGATGTGCGTGACTACAGCCAGCTCACCGCGTTTGCCCAGGCTTGCGAGGTCAAGTTGGGTGGCATCGATGTGATCGTCAACAATGCCGGCGTGGCCTCCGGTGGGTTCTTTGCCGAACTGTCCCTGGAGGACTGGGATTGGCAGATCGCAATCAACCTGATGGGCGTGGTCAAGGGCTGCAAAGCGTTCCTGCCGCTGCTGGAAAAGAGCAAGGGTCGCATCATCAACATCGCGTCCATGGCGGCATTGATGCAGGGGCCGGCGATGAGCAACTACAACGTAGCCAAGGCCGGCGTGGTCGCGCTGTCGGAAAGCCTGCTGGTGGAACTCAAGCAGCAGGAAGTCGGCGTGCACGTGGTGTGCCCATCGTTCTTCCAGACCAACCTGCTCGATTCGTTTCGTGGGCCAACCCCGGCGATGAAGGCCCAGGTGGGCAAATTGCTGGAAAGCTCGCCGATTTCGGCGGCGCAGATTGCCGATTACATCTACCAGCGCGTGGCAGAGGGCGAGTTCATGATCCTGCCCCATGAACAAGGGCGGATGGCCTGGGCCTTGAAGCAAGAGAACCCGCAGTTGCTCTATGACGAGATGACCACCATGGCCGACAAAATGCGCGCCAAAGCGCAGGCGGCCAAGGGCTGATCAGGCAGTGCTCTGTCAGGCAATTTACCTGCTCTTGTAGGCAGTGCCTGTTTTCGCCGCGAGCCATTGCTGCGGCCCACCCCGTGCGCGCATGGTCGAGGTCCTTTCATTGTTAAAAGGACAACCGCCATGCTGGTCCTAAGCCGCGCTGTAGGCGAAGTCATTTCCATCGGCGATGACATCGCCGTGCACATCCTTGAGTTGAACGGTAACCAGGTGAAATTCGGCGTTGGCGCGCCGGCCGGGGTGCCGGTTCATCGAGCGGAGGTGTACCAGAAAATCCTCGAACGCCAAGACGCCAGAACGTATCCGGTGCCTGTGCCCAACCCTTGAAACCCGGTCAGTCGAACAGATGCTTGGGCACGTCGTGCTTGAGCATCAACTGGCACTGCTCGCTCTCCGGGTCGAACACGATCAGTGCCTGGCCCTTGGTCAATGCCTGGCGCACGCGCAGCACGCGGGTTTCCAGGGGCGTGTCGTCGCCATTGTCGGTGCCGTCACGGGTGACAAAGTCTTCGATGAGGCGGGTGAGGGTGTCGACTTCAAGTGCGTCGTAGGGAATCAGCATACAAGCCTCGGGTGATGGATCCCGGCGATGCTACTGCGCCGGGATCATAGTTGCCAGCCTCAGGACTTGTTGCCCACCAGGCTGTCCACCGATGGCACACGGGTGTCGCTCTCCATCTGCGTCTCGTGCTCGATCTGATGGCTGAATCGATCAAGGGAGCCCTGGGCCGGTTGCGCATCACTGGCGAACACCGGCGGGCTGAGAATGTAAGCACCCAGCAAACGACTCAGGGCCGCGAGGCTATCGATGTGGGTACGCTCGTAGCCATGGGTCGCATCGCAACCGAACGCCAGCAAGGCCGTGCGGATATCGTGGCCGGCGGTGACCGCTGAATGTGCATCGCTGAAGTAATAGCGGAAGAGGTCGCGGCGCACGGGTAGTTCATTCTCCGACGCCAGGCGCAGCAAATGCCGCGACAGGTGATAGTCATACGGCCCGCCGGAATCCTGCATCGCCACGCTCACCGCGTGCTCGCTTGAATGCTGGCCGGGGGCGACCGGGGCGATATCGATGCCGACAAACTCACTGACGTCCCACGGCAAGGCAGCGGCCGCACCGCTGCCGGTTTCCTCGGTGATGGTGAACAGCGGATGGCAGTCGATCAGCAGGGGTTCGCCACTGTCGACGATGGCCTTGAGCGCGGCGAGCAGGGCGGCGACACCGGCCTTGTCATCCAGGTGACGGGCGCTGATGTGGCCGCTCTCGGTGAATTCCGGCAACGGGTCGAAGGCCACATAGTCACCGATGCCAATCCCCAAGGAATCGCAATCGGCGCGGGTCGCGCAGTAGGCGTCGAGGCGCAATTCCACGTGGTCCCAACTCACCGGCATTTCATCCACGGCGGTGTTGAACGCATGCCCGGAGGCCATCAGCGGCAACACGCTGCCACGGATCACACCGTTATCGGTGAACAGGCTGACGCGGCTGCCCTCGGCGAACCTGCTCGACCAGCAGCCCACCGGTGCCAGGCTCAGGCGGCCATTGTCCTTGATTGCACGCACGGCAGCGCCGATGGTGTCCAGGTGCGCGGACACGGCGCGGTCTGGGCTGTTTTTTTGGCCTTTCAATGTTGCGCGGATGGTGCCGCGCCGGGTCATTTCGAAGGGAATGCCCAGTTCTTCCAGGCGCTCGGCGACGTAACGCACGATGGTGTCGGTAAATCCGGTGGGGCTGGGAATAGCGAGCATTTCCAGCAGGACTTTTTGCAGGTAATTCAGATCCGGTTCGGGGATGGTTCGGCTCATAAAGACTCCTGGGGTTCGGATCGTTCAGCTATGGGGAAACAGCAAATCCACAAATTTCTCCGCGGTAGGCTGCGGTTCATGATTGGCCAGGCCGGCCCGTTCATTGGCTTCGATAAACACGTATTCGGGTTGATCGGCGGCGGGCACCATCAGGTCCAGGCCCACCATGGGGATGTCCAAGGCGCGGGCGGCGCGCACGGCGGCGTCCACCAGTGTTGGGTGCAGGATTGCGGTGACATCTTCCAGGCACCCGCCGGTGTGCAGGTTGGCGGTGCGGCGCACGGCCAGCGTCTGGCCAGGGGGCAGGATGCTGCTGTAGTCGAAGCCGGCGGCTTTCAAGGTGCGTTCGGTTTCGGCATCCAACGGGATTTTGCTTTCACCGTCGGTGGCGGCCTGGCGGCGCCGGCTTTGGGCTTCGATCAACGCGCCGATGGAATGGTGGCCATCGCCGGTCACTTCGGCAGGGCGACGGATCGCAGCGGCGACCACCTCGAAACCAATCACCAGGATGCGCAGGTCCAACCCTTCGTGAAAGCTCTCCAGCAACACACGGCTGTCGAACTGCCGCGCGGCTTCAATCGCCTGCTGCACCTCTTCGATGCTTTGCAGATCCACTGCCACACCCTGGCCTTGTTCGCCATCCAACGGCTTGACCACGATGCGCAGGTGTTCGTCGAGAAACTCCAGGTTGTCATCCGCGCTGCCCGCGAGTTGCTGTGAAGGCAGTTTCAAACCGGCGGCTTTCAGCACTTTGTGGGTCAGGCTTTTGTCCTGGCACAGGGTCATGCTGATGGCGCTGGTCAAATCGCTCAAGGATTCACGGCAACGCACGCGACGCCCGCCATGGCTCAGGGTGAACAAGCCCGCATCGGCGTCATCCACTTGCACGTCGATGCCACGCCGATGGGCTTCCTCGACAATGATCCGCGCATAGGGATTGAACCCCGCCTGTGGGCCCGGGCCGAGAAACAGCGGCTGGTTGATGCCGTTCTTGCGCTTGATCGCAAAAGTGGTCAGCGCGCGAAAGCCAAGCTTGGCGTAAAGGTTCTTGGCCTGGCGGTTATCGTGCAACACCGACAAGTCCAGATAGCTCAGGCCACGGCTCATGAAGTGCTCCACCAAATGGCGCACCAATACTTCGCCCACGCCGGGCCGCGTGCATTGCGGGTCGACTGCCAGGCACCACAGGCTGCAACCGTTTTCCGGGTCGTGAAAGGCCTTTTGGTGATTGAGGCCCATGACGCTGCCGATCACCGCGCCGCTGTCTTCGTCTTCCGCCAGCCAATACACCGGGCCACCTTGATGGCGCGGTGTGAGACGTTCGGCGTCGACCGGCAACATGCCGCGGCCTTGATACAACTGATTCACCGCCAACCAATCCGCCTCGGTCTGGACCCGACGAATGCGGAAACCGCGAAACACCCGAGTGGCCGGGCGATAGTCGCTGAACCACAGGCGCAAGGTATCGGAGGGGTCAAGGAACAACTGCTGCGGATCAATCCCCAGAATCTGCTGGGGCGCCGCCACATACAGTGCGATATCCCGTTCGCCCGGCTGCTCGTTGAGCAACTCTTGGGCGAGGCTGGCAGGGTCTGGGAATGTATGACCGATCAACAGCCGGCCCCAACCGCAATGCACGGCAATTGGTTCGGCTGCCAAGGGGCTGCCATCTTCCGCCAGGCGCGCTTGCAGGCGCTCATAAGTGGGCGCCTGGCCTTTGAGCAAGCGTTGGCTGTAAGCCGCTGCATGGGGTTTCATCGATCAGATTCCTTGTTCGCTGAGCCATAGGTTCAGCGCCGCCAGCTGCCACAACTTGGAGCCGCGCAGCGGGGTCAATTGGCCTTGCGGGTCAGTGAGCAAGCGGTCGAGCATCGCGGGATTGAACAGGCCACGATCCTGGCTCGGGTCGAGTAGCAGTTCGCGTACCCAGTTCAGGGTATCGCCCTGCAAGTGCTTGAGGCCCGGCACCGGGAAATAGCCTTTTTTGCGGTCGATGACTTCGCTCGGGATCACGCGACGCGCAGCTTCTTTCAACACCTGCTTGCCGCCGTCAGGCAGCTTGAACTTGCCAGGCACACGGGCCGAGAGTTCCACCAGGCGATAGTCCAGAAACGGCGTACGCGCTTCCAGGCCCCAGGCCATGGTCATGTTGTCGACACGTTTGACCGGGTCGTCCACCAGCATCACCGTGCTGTCCAGGCGCAGGGCCTTGTCCACGGCGGCGTCGGCGCCTGGCATGGCGAAATGTTCGCGCACAAAGTCGCCGGCGGCGTCGTTGGCGGTCAGCCATTTCGGCGCGACAGTGGCCGCGTAGTCGTCGTAGCTACGGTCGAAAAAAGCCTCGCGATAAGCCGCGTAGGGATCGCTCGCGCCGTCCACCTGCGGATACCAGTGGTAACCGGCGAACAACTCGTCGGCGCCCTGGCCGCTCTGCACCACCTTGCAATGCTTGGCCACTTCCCGCGACAGCAGGTAGAAGGCGATGCAGTCATGGCTGACCATCGGCTCGCTCATGGCACGGAAGGCGGCCGGCAGTTGCTCGATGATCTCACTTTCGGCGATGCGCAGTTGGTGGTGACGGGTGCCGTAGTGCTTGGCGATCAGGTCCGAGTACTGGAACTCGTTGCCCGCTTCGCCACCGGCATCTTCAAAACCGATGGAAAACGTCGACAGATCCTGTACGCCCACTTCGCGCAGCAGGCCGACGAGCATGCTTGAATCGACGCCACCGGAAAGCAGCACGCCCACATCAACAGCCGCACGTTGGCGAATGGCCACGGCTTCGCGGGTGCTGGCGAGCACGCGGTCGGTCCAGTCTTCGAGAGTGAGGTTTTTTTCATCCTCGTGTGGGCCGTAGGGCAGGGTCCACCATACTTTCTGCTCGGTCTTGCCGCTGGCGTCGATGCGCATCCAACTGGCCGGCGGCATTTTTTCGATGCCGGCGAGCAAGGTGCGCGGTGCAGGCACCACGGCGTGGAAGTTCAGGTAATGGTTAAGCGCAACCGGATCCAGGATCGGATTGATGTCGCCGCCTTTAAGCAGCGCCGGCAGTGCCGAAGCAAAGCGCAAGCGCTGGCCGGTACGCGATAGGTACAACGGCTTCACGCCCAGGCGGTCACGGGCAATAAACAGGCGCTGGGCGTCACGCTCCCAGATCGCAAAGGCAAACATGCCGTTGAGCTTGGGCAGCAGCGCTTCGCCCCAGGCGTGATAGCCCTTGAGCAGCACTTCGGTGTCGCCGCCGGAATAGAAGGCGTAGCCCAGGGCTTCCAGCTCTTCACGCAGTTCCGGGAAGTTATAGATCGCGCCGTTGAAGGCCAGGGACAGGCCCAGGTGCGCATCGACCATCGGTTGGGCCGAGCCGTCCGACAGGTCCATGATTTTCAGGCGTCGATGGCCCAGGGCAATCGGCCCTTGGGCGTGGAAGCCCCAGGCGTCGGGGCCACGGGGGGCCAGATGATGGGTGATGCGCTCAATCGCAGCCAGGTCGGCAGGTTGGGCATCGAAACGTAATTCTCCAGCTAATCCGCACATAAATTCCTTACCGGTTTTTCCGTTGGGGAGGGGAAACACTCAATACGCCCAGAAGGGCGCGTACCCAGAAACTGACACACGCCTATCGTGGGAGTTTTAGAACAATCGGTTATAAGGCAAAGAGCCTTGATCGGTTGAATACCAGTCTGCGTGTGCCGTGACGTTGGATCCAATGGCGGTAAACAACGCTGGGATGTATGCAAAAAGTGAGGGAGTCGGGTGACGGACGCAAAGCAGTGCCAAGGCGATTGAGCGCAGTTGGACGCGTAAAACACTGCTGCGCAACGAGCACGGTATCGAGATGTTCGGACTGGAGCTGGAGGGCCTGAACGTCGGTGCTTTGCCCCAGTTGCCCGCCGAGGTGGATTTTGGCCATGTGCGTCGCCGAACTGCGGGTGTTGAACCTCAACCACAACCCGCTGCTAAACGCGCCGCTGATCGATCGGATGTTCGACTTGCGCGGCTTGTTCCTGAACAGTTGTTCTCTGAAGGAGTTGCCAGCGGGGTTTCGACGCCCGCCCTACCTGGAAACGGTTGACCTGCCCGGCCAACCCAGGCATATGCGCTTTGGGCAATTGGCCGAGGTGACGAATAAGGATTTGGTCGCTGCCGCTGACAAGGTCTGGGTGGCCGAGCTTTCACCCACCCGTGCCGCGAATCAACGCCCGCAGGGCGAACCGATTGGGGTGGCACGCCTCTGCCACGCTGGCGGGCACCGGCAACGGCTCGTCGTTGAGCCAGGCCGCCAGCAGTTCGGCGCACAGTGGCGCAGTGATCAGGCCGCGCGAGCCGTGGCCGCTGTTGATGTACAGGCCGTCAAGCCACGGGCAGGCGGTCTGTGGGATCTGGCGGGCATCCTTGCGCAGCGCTGCGTAGGTCTGGTCGAAGGCTGTGCGTTCGGCCAGCGGCCCCACAATCGGCAGGTAGTCGGGGCTGGTGCAGCGGAAGGCGGCACGGCCTTCCAGCTGTTCGGGGGCCAATGCGTCGGCACCCAACCGTTGCGCCAGGTCGACGGAAATCTCCCGCAGCATCTCCAGGTTGCCGGCGTGTTCGGCGACGGTGGGCGTCAGGTCGTCGCTCTTGAAGTCGAAGCTGGCGCCCAGGGTGTGCTCGCCCAGGCGCGCCGGGGCCACGTAGCCTTCGGCGCAGACCACGGTGGCCAAGGCTTCGCTCTGCGGGGTTTGCGCCAGGCGTGTGATCTGCCCGCGAATACGCTTGAGGGGCAGGTCGGCGCTGAACGGAAAACGCTTGATCTCGGCCGCACCGGCTAACACCACCACCGGCGCGCTGGCCAGCCGGGTGTCACCGGCCAGGGCGTGCCACCGGCCGTCAACGCGTTGCAGCTCAAGGGCTTCGTGATGTGTCAGCACCGTGATCAGCGGATGGCGTGCCTGCCACTCGCACAACGCCGGTGGATGCACCCAACCCCCCTCGGGAAAGAACAACCCGCCGTGCTCCAGCGCCACGCCTGCGCGCGCTTGGGCCTGGGCCGGGTCCAGCAGGTGCAGCAAGCCGGGCGAAAAGGCGGCGGCCAACTGCGCCTGGCGCTCGGCCTCCTTGGCGTTGAAGGCCAGTTGCAGCACGCCGCAACCGTCCCAGTCGACGCTTCGGTGCAGGTGCTCCAGCAGGCGTCGGGTGTGGCCGAAACCACTGAGTATCAACTGCGACAGGGCTGTGCCGTGGGCGGACAGCTTGAGGTAGAGCACGCCTTGCGGGTTTCCCGAGGCTTCCTGCGCCAGAGCCGTATGGCGCTCCAGCAGGCTGACCTGCCAGCCGCGCGCCGCCAGGCTGGCCGCCGTGGTGCAGCCGGCCAGGCCGCCGCCGATTACCAGGGCGTGGCGTTCGCCATCAATGGCAGGCGGCCGTGCGAACCACGGCTTGGCGGCAGGCGGCACAGGCGCATCGGTTGGCCAACCAAGGAATTCTCCGCGCAGGATCTCCCACTTGTGCCCAATACCCGGTGTACGTTTCATCTTGAAACCAGCGGCATTGATCAGCCGGCGCACCCAGCCAGTGCTGGTGAACGTGCTGATCGTTGCGCCCGGTGCTGCCAATCGCGCCAGTTCGGCGAACAGTTCGGCGGTCCACATGTCCGGGTTTTTCGCCGGGGCAAAACCGTCGAGAAACCACGCGTCGATTTGCGCATCCAGTTGCGGCAGTTGCTCCAGGGCATCGCCGATCAACAGGGTAAGGGTCACGCGGCCGTTATCCAGGATCAGGCGTTGGAAGCCTTGGTGGATCGCGATGTATTGCTTGAGTAATTGTTCGGCAAAGGGTTGTAGTTCAGGCCAAAGGGCGAGGGCGCGTTGCAGGTCGGCGTGGCTCAGCGGGTACTTTTCCACACTGACAAAATGCAGCCGTGCACCGGCCACGGCGTGTTGCTCGAACAGCTGCCAGGCGCAAAGGAAATTCAGGCCCGTACCGAAGCCGGTCTCGCCAATCACCAACCGACCACCCACCGGCAAGGCGGCAAAACGCTCCTGCAAGCGGTTCTGTTCCAGGAACACATAGCGGGTTTCTTCAAGGCCGGACTTATCGGAGAAGTACACGTCGTCGAACACCCGCGAGTGCGGGCGGCCTTGGTCGTCCCAGTCAAGCTGGGCGTGGATGAAGGGGGTCATGGGTGGCTCATAAAATTAACAGCAGGCAAAGGCAGGGCGGCCATTCTAGCTGATCACATACCCGGCGGTGTGGACCTGTCGCCGCACCGGGCGTTGGCGGGCCAAGTCACGGTGTTAGCCCGGTAACGCCAACCTGGCCGCGATGGCGCAAATACTGCGTACTGAATCAGTAAGCAAAGGACTTCGCCGATGTCGGCACAGGATGACTTGACTCACGTATTTACCCAATTGACTCAGCAGCAATTGCAAAGCGCGCTCCTAGAGATGACTGCAGATCTCGACAAAGCTCAGGTACTGCAAAAGAAAATGCCTGGGTGGATGATCAATGCGCCAGACAGCGTATTGGCAGCCCTGGAGCGCGACGCGGCACTAGTGGAGGTGCCCAAGGCCGAGTTTGCGCGGTTGTTGGCGCGCTTGCAGCCTCTGGACGCGTTTTGTGAGGCGCATTTGACGGCGTATTGCAAAACGAACTGGAACATCACCGTGCGTCCTAAAAAAGACACTTTCATCGTGGCGATACCTAACTATCACACCGAGCAAATGCCGTTGGGTTACGTGAAAACCTTCACGCTGGAACACCAGAGCCTGTTGCAGAGGGCCATGCAGAACTTTTCCCTCAGTGAGGCACGTGTTGGCAATTTTTCGCCGGAGTCGATGCTGCATTCGACCGTAACGGGGCGCTTGGCGATCACACCCCAGACGTTCGTCGAAGGTTGCCGCAGCCTCGACCTGGGCCGTTTGTATCAACAGCACATCAGTGATGTATTCAACCTGCCGCCGCCGGGCACCGATGACACGTTTCGTGTCAACACGGCTGCAGTCGATATCGGCCGGATGAAAACACTGGACATGAAAATCGACGCGCATATTGCGCTCATACGCGCGGATATCACGCCAGATGCCCATGGGGTGGTGTGTACGCTGCTGGACAGAAACCTTGCGCCGGACAACGCCCGAGATGTGCTGTTCAAGGGGCGCCCGGTGATGTGGCAAGGCCTGAATGCCAGGGACAGTTGTCTGTGGGGGATAGTGGTGTTTTCGGGCAGGCCGGTTGCTGACTATCCAATGGAACCGTGCCTGGTCTACATGCCGAACGAGCCGGTGCGACCGTTTTTCGAGTACCCGACGTTCAAAGACTATGTGACGTACCTGGATTTGAAGTTGGAAGTAGCAACGTACCGAACGTTTTTTACGCGCTACCTGGGGGAGGTTGACCGGTTGAGCTTCTTCCGTGCATTTGATCAGCACCGCACGCTGGGTGCGATTGAAGGCATGCCCATTAGGGGGAGTCTGGCCAGCCATTTTTTCAGTACCTGCGTCGGCAAGCTGCAAATCGATGCACGCACCCTGGCAGTACCGACGGTGGATGTTGATGAGCAAGAACGAACGCAGCGCAGGCTGGCGTATCTGGACGCCGGGTTGACGGTACTCAACCTGGCCGCTTTTGTCGTGCCGGCGCTGGGCATACTGATGACTGGAGTGGCCGTAGGGCAGATCGTCTCGCAAGTATTCGAAGGCATTGAGGATTGGCGCCGCAATGATCGGGAGGAAGCCCTCATGCAGTTAGGCGCGGTTGCGCAAAGCCTCACTTCAATGGCGCTGTTTGCGGCAGGCGTCAAGGTCGTCAGCCCGATGTGGCGGCGAGCACGGTTGAGTTTTGACCAGTTTTTCGGGGCACTGGAACCTGTGGAGTCAAGTGATGGCAGCCCGCGTTTGTGGCGCCCGAACTTTTCCTCCTATGGTCATGATCAAACGCTGGTCGAGGGGGTGGAGCCTGATGCCCAAGGGTTCTATCCGGTGAATGATGGCGCTTGCATCAAGATCAACGGTTTCGTCCATCGCGTCGTTTACGACGCAAAACTGGGCCAGTGGCGCGCCGTCCATCCAACGCGCCAGGCGGCCTATCGTCCAACCCTGCTGCACAATGGCGAGGGGGCCTGGCGTTTTACGCTTGAGCACCCTGAAGAGTGGGAAGATCCGCAACATGTGTTCTCACGTCTGGAACCGCGCAGCCACCAACCGGTACTGGACAGCAGGAAGTTGCAAATGGTCAGCGCGATCATGGACAAGCCTTACGGTTGGGGCAGTTACCTGGCTCAGGAGTGCCTGCCATTGCCTGCGCGTTTTCGCGACTTGTTCGAATGCTTCAAACTGGATCAGTCCATTCGAGACTTGATCTGGCAGTTGGAGCGGGGTGTCTACCTGAATGCTGAAACCGCCACGTTGCAAATGCAGGCACTACCGTTGCTGCCCGAGTGGCCCAGGGCACGTTTTTTCGAGTGCCTGGATGCTGAGGGTAACGTCACGGCGCGCTATCCTGAAGCAACGTCCGTTGACGCGGTTCAACGCTTGACGGTGACTGAGCATAACCTTAAAGCGGGCCAGGTATTTGATGTGGTGTTGTCAGCCATGGATGACACGCAAAAGCGTGCACTGCTGGGAGACGGTGTGGCCCACGATCAGGAACATGCCGTCCTGGTGAGCCGATTACTGGCACACCTGAAAGCGGATCGCAGGCCGCTGTTCGAACGAGCTTATCTGGCCTATGACCGGTCGATCCCGCAGGTGTCGGAGCCGCTTGCCAAGGCGTGGCCGCAGTTGCCGCGCACGCTGATGCGAGAGTTGGTGGCCGAGCTCTCGACGGTGGAGCTTGAGATCTTGCGTACGCATCAGCGCATCCCTATGGCCTTGGCCGAGTCTGTGCGCAATGCCTTGGAGGAGCTGCGCTTGGACCGTGCTCTGGCGGGCTTCCAATTACCGGAGCTTGCGGGCGTCGACAGCCAATCTGTCGCTGTGCGGCTACTGCCTCGTCTGCCCGGATGGGATAAGGCGCTGCACCTGGAACTGCGCCAGGATTCGCTCACCGGTGACTTACTGGCCCTGGGTGCGCTTGAGGGCGCCAGTCAACGCCGTGTGGTGGTCAAAACAGCGGCAGGTTTCCAGCCATTTGATACCAATGGCTTGAGCATGGCGGATGTTCAGTCTGGCCCCGACGGACTCTTCAGTGCGATTGAAAGGGCGTTGCATGACAAGCAGCGAGCGGACCTGGGTTTACTGCTGCTGAGGACCGATAACGAGTGGCGGTTGCGTCGCAAGGTGGCCGACCTGGCCGAGGGTGAGCGGGCGGTGGCTGCCGAGGCTTTCGCCCCAACTGCCCACGAACCGCTGGTGGTGGAACAAGCGTGTGTGATGGGAGACTCACCGGTGGGGCTGGAGGTTCATCCGGCGGCCTTGGTGCGCAAGCTGAAGCGGATTTACCCGTCGTTCACCGATGCACAAGCGTCGGTCTTTCTGACCGAGTCGGGCGTTGATTATCTAGCGCGTGCCAAGACCGTCAAACGACTGGAGGAACAGTGGGCTCAACTGCGCGGGATTCTCAAGCGCTGGCGCAGCCACACTCAGGATATGACCAAACTGCCGGGCGACCTGCGTGATATTCGTCAAAGCCGCCAGGAGGTTGCCAGGCGCATCGAAGCCTGTTGGCGGCGCCAAAGCTTCGTGCTGGATGAGCGCCAAGCGTCGGTCGCCGGACTGACCCTGGACGGCATGCGTATCGGCACCTTGCCGATAGTGCCGGCTCATATACGCTTCGACCATGTCCGCCAGCTGTCACTTAATAATATGCGCCTGGGTGATGATGTCGCTTATTACCTGAAGCTCTTCAAGGGCCTGCGCCGCCTGGAACTGGGTCGTAATAATCTCACCCGGCTGCCGGAAGTCTTCTCGCTGATGCCCGATCTGGAAAGCCTGTCGCTGCCTCATAACCAGCTGCAGCTTAGCGAGTACACGCGTCTCAAACTGGCCGGGATGGTTACGCTGCGTCGCTTGGACTTAAGCCACAACCCTCTTCAGGTCGGCCTGGATGTGACCCGAATGCAGGGTTTGCACACACTGTTGCTGCAAGACACCCGAACCGTCGACGTCCCTGTTGGCCTGGAACGTCTGGCCTTTCTCGACCAGGTTGACCTGCGCGACAACTGGATCACCGTGTTGCCCGACTGGCTGTACACCGCGAGCCGCAATTACAGCCAGGCGCTCAACCTCGGCGGTAATTCGTTGTCGCCTGCGACGGTCGCTGCGTTGACCCGCTACCGCGAGGCGGTCGGTATTGGCATGGGGTACCTGGGAGATGATCCACCGCGCTTGACCGAACTCAAAGCCAGAGCGTTATGGCTACCGGATGAGGTGGCCGACAGGGATGAGAATAAACGCAGCATTTGGTCCAGTTTGCGCGATGATCCCGAGTCGGAACCCTTGTTCGTGCTGCTGGCTGAGTTGGCGGGCACAGCCGACAGCCGTCATGTACGTGAAGATTTGACCCGGCGGGTGTGGGAAGTTTTGCAGTCGACCCATGAGAGCGTCGCGCTACGTGAGCAGGTCTTCCAGCTCTCTGCCCATCCGGTGAACTGCGGGGATGGGGCTGCGCACATTTTTAGCCAGTTGGAGGTGTTGATGGAGATCGAAAAGGCGACACGCCTAGCTGGTCGGACGCAGGCGAGCCCAGCCGTGTTGCTGCGCTTGGGGCGCGGCTTGTTTCGCCTGAGCGAGCTGGAGAAACTCGCTGCTATGTACGCCGCTGAGCATCCGGATCTGGAACCCCTGGAGGTCAGCCTGGCCTATCGCAGTGGGCTGGCTGACGTATTGGCGCTACCAGGGCAGCCGAAGTACCTGCGCTACGGAGCATTGATTGCCCAAGGCGTGTTGGACACCGCTCACCAACAAGTGCTCAGCGCCGAAATGTCTCCGGCATTCTTGCGTTTCCTCGCACAACTGTCTTTTTGGAGGGCTCATCTCAAGCAGCAATTTCCCCACTCATTCAGCGCGGCGACCCAGCCGTTTGAGGTACGACAGCAGGCATTGTTTGAAAACAGTCAGAACCTCACCGATGGCGACTACCTCCAGCAAATGGAAGCGTTGTGCGCACCCCGGCGTCGGGCGGTCAACGCAGTGGTTGAGCGTCTGACCCTGCAACTGATGAGGAATCAGGACCTGGGCATTTGTCATGTGCCGGAACTGCGATAAAGGGCCGTGGGATTGACTCAGGGCAAGCACCGATGGAATTTCCTCCCGCGTGTTGCTGCCCAATCCGCTAGTCTTGAGCCATCTTGAAACGGAGCTGCCCATGTTCGAATCCGCCGAAATCGGTCACGCCATCGACAAAGACACGTACGACGCCGAAGTCCCTGCGCTGCGTGAGGCACTTCTGGAGGTGCAATACGAGCTGCAGCAGCAGAAGCGCTTCCCGGTGATCATCCTGATCAACGGTATCGAGGGTGCCGGTAAGGGTGAGACGGTCAAGCTATTGAACGAATGGATGGACCCGCGTCTGATCGAGGTGCGCACCTTCGACCAGCAGACCGACGAAGAGCTGGCGCGGCCGCCGGCGTGGCGCTACTGGCGGCAACTGCCCGCCAAAGGCCGCATGGGGATCTTCTTCGGTAATTGGTACAGCCAGATGCTGCAGGCCCGCGTGCATGGGCAGATCAAGGACGCGCGCCTGGACCAGGCTATCGCCGGTGCGGAGCGTCTGGAAAAGATGCTCTGTGATGAAGGCGCACTGATCTTCAAATTCTGGTTTCACCTGTCCAAGAAGCAAATGAAAGCGCGGCTCAAGGCCCTGGCCGATGACCCGCTGCACAGCTGGCGCATCAGCCCGCTGGATTGGCAGCAGTCTGAGACCTACGACAAATTCGTGCATTTCGGCGAGCGCGTGTTGCGCCGCACCAGCCGCGACTATGCACCGTGGCATGTGATCGAAGGGGTGGACAGCAACTATCGCAGCCTCACCGTGGGCAAGCTGCTGCTGGAAGGCCTGCAAAATGCGTTGAAGCTGGTCAAGGGCAAGGCCAGCGGCATGAACCCGGCACCGTTGATCGCCTCCGTGGACAAGAAGAGCCTGCTGGACAGCCTCGACCTGACGCAGCGCTTGGAAAAGGACGATTACGAAGAACAGTTGATCACCGAGCAGGCACGCTTCTCCGGCCTGATGCGCGACAAACGCATGCGTAAGCACGCGTTGATCACGGTGTTCGAAGGCAACGACGCGGCGGGCAAGGGCGGGGCGATCCGTCGGGTGGCGGCGGCGCTGGACCCGCGCCAGTACCACATCGTGCCGATTGCCGCACCGAGCGAGGACGAGCGTGCCCAGCCTTATCTGTGGCGTTTCTGGCAGAAGATCCCGGCGCGGGGCATGTTCACTGTCTTCGACCGTTCGTGGTATGGCCGTGTACTGGTGGAACGCATCGAGGGCTTTTGCACCCCAGCGGACTGGATGCGCGCGTATGGCGAAATCAATGACTTTGAAGAGCAACTGCGCGACGCGGGTGTGATCTTGGTCAAGTTCTGGTTGGCCATCGACAAGCAGACCCAACTGGAGCGTTTCCAGGCCCGTGAGGAAATCCCGTTCAAGCGCTTCAAGATCACTGAAGACGACTGGCGCAACCGCGACAAGTGGGACGACTACCGTGCCGCCGTGGGCGATATGGTTGACCGCACCAGCACTGAAATCGCGCCCTGGACACTGGTGGAGGCCAACGACAAGCGCTGGGCGCGGGTCAAGGTGCTGCGCACGATCAACCGGGCGCTGGAAGAGGCGTTCGACAAATCCGACAAGCACGACAAGAAAGGCAAGAAGAAGTAGGCCTATCCATAGGGTGAATGATCGTCGCGGTTGGCGGGAGCTGGATCTATCCTCGATCCATCTCCCGACAACCACAAGATCGAGGTAGCCCATGCGTGAAGTAGTGATCGTCGACAGCGTACGAACTGGCCTGGCCAAATCGTTTCGTGGCAAGTTCAACCAGACCCGCCCGGATGACATGGCGGCCCATTGCGTCAACGCGCTGCTCACCCGCAATGGAATCGACCCGGCCACCGTGGAGGACTGCATCGTCGGCGCCGGCTCCAACGAAGGTGCCCAGGGCTACAACATCGGGCGCAATGTGGCGGTGTTGTCACAACTGGGCACCGGTACGGCGGGGATGACCCTCAACCGGTTCTGCTCGTCGGGCTTGCAGGCGATTGCCATCGCGGCCAACCAGATCGCGTCGGGCTGCAGCGATATCATCGTTGCCGGTGGCGTCGAGTCCATCAGCCTGACGATGAAAAGCGTCAACACCGACAACCTGATCAACCCGCTGCTGAAAGAGCAGGTGCCGGGTATCTATTTCCCCATGGGCCAGACTGCCGAGATCGTCGCTCGTCGCTACAACGTCAGTCGCGAAGAGCAGGACTTGTACGCCCTGCAAAGCCAGCAACGCACCGCCCAGGCTCAGGCAGACGGTTTGTTCAACGATGAAATCGTGCCGATGGCGGTCAAGTACAAAGTCGAAGACAAGAACACCGGTGAAGTGCAGGTGCTCGAGGGCGTGGTCGATCGTGACGACTGCAATCGCCCGGACACCACGTTGGCCAGCCTGCAAGGCTTGAAGCCGGTATTTGCCGAGGACGGCTCGGTGACGGCGGGTAACTCGTCGCAGCTCTCCGACGGCGCCTCGATGACGCTGGTGATGAGCCTGGAAAAAGCCCTTGAACTGGGCCTCAAGCCGAAGGCGTTTTTCCGTGGGTTCACGGTGGCGGGTTGCGAACCGGACGAGATGGGCATCGGCCCGGTGTTCTCGGTGCCCAAGCTGCTCAAGGCCAAGGGCTTGCAAGTGGCGGATATCGACCTGTGGGAACTCAACGAAGCCTTCGCGTCCCAGTGCTTGTATGCGCGTAATCGCCTGGAAATCGACAATGCCAAGTACAACGTCAACGGCGGATCGATCTCCATAGGCCACCCATTCGGCATGACCGGCTCACGGCAGGTGGGGCATCTGGTACGTGAGTTGCAGCGGCGCAATCTGCGTTATGGCATCGTCACCATGTGCGTGGGCGGTGGCATGGGCGCCACCGGGCTTTTTGAGGCCGTGCGATAGAGCTCATTGAAGAAACTGAATCAAAACGTGGGAGCGGGCTTGCTCGCGAGTGCGGTGTGTCAGGCAATTAATCTCTGACTGAACCACCGCATTCGCGAGCAAGCCCGCTCCCACATTTGAATTGCGGCATAGCCCAATCCTTTCGCTTGCCCCTAGAATGCGGCTCCACTTCCTCTGGCTTCTGGGGCACTCATGCACATCTCTTCCGGCCGCTGGGTCTACGGTTTTCTCCTGACCCTGCTGACCGCGTTTCTGTGGGGCATCCTGCCGATCAAACTCAAGCAGGTGCTGCAGGTGATGGACCCGATCACCGTTACCTGGTTTCGCCTGATCGTGGCTGGCAGTTGCCTGTTCGTCTACCTGGCGCTGACCAAGCGCTTGCCCAGCCGTAAGGTGCTGGGCCCCAAGGGTGGCTGGCTGGTAGGGATGGCGGTGTGCGGCCTGGTGGGCAACTACGTGTTGTACCTGGTGGGCCTGAAAATGCTCAGCCCTGGCACGGCGCAACTGGTGGTGCAGATGGGGCCGATCTTCTTGATGATCGCCAGTGTGTTTGTGTTCAAGGAGCGTTTCAGTCGCGGGCAGGTGCTCGGGTTATTCGTGTTGATTACAGGCTTTGGCCTGTTCTTCAACCAGCGTCTGGAGGAGTTGCTGACGTCCCTTGGCGCCTATACCGCTGGCGTGCTGACCATCCTGCTTGCCACTTCAATCTGGGTGTTTTACGCCCTGGGCCAGAAGCAGTTGCTGACGGTGTGGAACTCGCTGCAAGTGATGATGGTGATCTACCTCACCTGCGCTTTGTTGCTCACGCCCTGGGCGCATCCTATGGAGGCGTTGGACCTGAGCCCGCTGCAGGGCTGGCTGTTGCTGGCGTGCTGCATGAATACCCTGGTGGCCTACGGCGCCTTTGCCGAAGCGCTTGCCCATTGGGAAGCTTCGCGGGTCAGTGCGACCCTGGCACTTACACCACTGGTGACTTTCGTGGCGGTCGCCCTGTCGGCGTGGCTGTGGCCTGAGTATGTGCAGGCCGAAGAGATCAACGCCCTGGGCTATGCCGGGGCGTTGGTGGTGGTGCTGGGTTCTGCGACCGTGGCGCTGGCGCCGTCGTTGCTCGCCGGGCTCAAGGCCCGGCGATTGCGCATGGCGTCCTAGGCGCCGAGCATGTCTTGCGGGCGAACCCACTGGTCGAACTCCGCGTCGGTGAGGTAGCCCAGGTCCAGCGCGGCCTCCCTTAGCGTCAACCCTTCGGCGTAAGCCTTCTTGGCGATTTCCGCCGACTTGTCGTAGCCGATGTGCGGGTTGAGCGCGGTCACCAGCATCAGCCCGCGCTCCAAGTGCTCGGCCATCTGCACGGGGTCTGGCTCAAGCCCGGCCACACAGTGTTCCTGGAAGTTGTTGCAGCCGTCGGCCAGCAGGCGGATGGATTCCAGCAGGTTGTGGATGATCACCGGCTTGTACACATTCAACTGCAAGTGACCTTGGCTGGCAGCGATGCCTATGGTCACGTCATTGCCCAGCACCTGGCAGGCCAGCATCGACAGCGCTTCGCACTGCGTCGGGTTGACCTTGCCCGGCATGATCGAACTGCCGGGCTCGTTGGCCGGCAACTTCACCTCGGCCAACCCGGTGCGCGGGCCGGAGCCCAGCAGGCGCAGGTCATTGGCGATTTTCATCAGGGCCACGGCCAGGGTTTTCAGGGCGCCGTGTAGCGTCACCAACGGCTCATGGCCGGAAAGGGCGGCGAATTTGTTCGGCGCGGTGACGAACGGCAAGCCCGACAACGCCGCCAGCTCGGAGGCAATCGCCTCGCCAAAACCGTGGGGCGCATTCAGCCCGGTGCCGACGGCGGTGCCGCCCTGAGCCAACTCGCACACGGCGGGCAGTGCGGCGCGAACGGCGCGTTCGGCGTAGTCAAGCTGGGCGATGAACGCCGAAAGCTCCTGGCCGAAGGTGATTGGCGTGGCATCCATCATATGAGTGCGGCCGGTCTTCACCAGCTTCATATGTTTGGCTGCTTGTTCAGCCAGGCCGCCGGAAAGCGTCGCAATTGCCGGTAGCAAGCGCTGATGCACAGCCTGGACCGCTGCGATGCTCATGGCGGTGGGGAAGCAGTCATTGGAACTCTGGGAACGGTTAACGTGATCGTTGGGGTGCACCGGGCTCTTGCCGCCACGTTTGTTGCCCGCCAGTTCGTTGGCGCGGCCGGCGATCACTTCGTTGGCGTTCATGTTGCTCTGGGTGCCGCTGCCGGTCTGCCAGACCACCAGGGGGAATTGGTCGTCGTGTTGACCATCGAGCACTTCGTCGGCGGCCTGTTCGATCAAGCGGGCGATGTCGGCGGGCAAGTCGCCATTACGGTCATTGACCCGTGCTGCGGCCTTCTTGACCAGGGCCAGGGCGTGCAATACCGCCAGCGGCATACGCTGTTCGCCAATGGCGAAGTTAACCAGCGAACGTTGGGTCTGGGCGCCCCAGTAAGCGTCATCCGGGACGTGAACTTCTCCCAGGCTGTCGGTTTCGATACGGCTCATCGGGCACACTCCTTCAGGTTCGTTTGCGCAGTTTAGGCCGTGTTCGGCCAGGGGGGTTCCCTAAAAGGCTTTTCATCGGTCAATCCTTATCCAGCAAGGCTCGGGGTTGAGCCATAAGGTTTTTTAGGCGCAGAATGGGCGCCCTTGGGGTCTGACCTCGCCTGCTAGAAAAGGAAACTCGATGACTCGTCTTCGTGCCATCTGTACCGCGGTTGCTCTGGTTTGCGCCAGCGGCCAGGTTCTTGCCGATACCGCCAGCCACAACGCCAGTGCCGAAGCCTTCCTTACCCTGGCCCATGCCGACAAGCTGGGTACCCCGGTGTACATGCAAGTGCAGCAAATGTTCGCCCAGCGTTTTGAACAGACCAAGGCGCCTGCCGCCAAGCAGTCCGTACTGGACAGCTACCAGGCCAAGGCCAACGCCGCCCTGGACCAGGCCATCGGCTGGCCAAAGCTGAAACCTGACATGGTCAAGCTCTACACCACCAACTTCAGCGAATCCGAACTCAAGGACCTGGTTGCCTTCTACCAGTCGCCGCTGGGCAAGAAAGTCCTGGAAAAAATGCCGCAGCTGACCCAGCAATCGGCCCAGATGACCCAGGCCAAGCTGGAAAGCGCCGTGCCGGTAGTCAACAAGCTGCTGGAAGACATGACCAACGAGCTGTCGCCTAAAGCCGCCGCTCCGGCCAAGAAGAAGTAAGCAGGAATGACCATGCAACAGCGTATCGAAACGGCGCTTGCCGCCTTGGGCACCAACCACTTGAGCGTGCTGGACGAAAGCCATATGCACAGCCGTGGGTTGCAGACCCACTTCAAGGCCGTGCTGGTCAGCCCGCAGTTCGAGGGGCTCAACCGCGTCAAGCGCCACCAGAAGGTCTACGCCACCCTGGGTGACCTGATGAACGAGTTTCATGCGCTGGCGCTGCATACCTACACGCCTGAAGAATGGGCGAAAATCGACGCAGCCCCGGCCTCGCCGACCTGCGCTGGCGGACATGATTGATGATCGGGTGTCTCTGACACCGGGCATTTGTTAGAATCTGCAACGCGCCGCTCAGCCGGCGCGTTTTTTTTGCATCCGGTTCACCCTTTGCGAGGGTAGCCACCTGGAGAGAACACCCATGACTCAACCGATTGTCGTGGCGGCACTGTATAAGTTCGTCACCCTCGAAGACTACGTCGCCCTGCGCGAGCCCCTGTTGCAGGCGATGGTCGACAACGGCATCAAAGGCACCTTGCTGATCGCCGAAGAAGGCATCAACGGCACGGTTTCCGGTAGCCGCGAAGGCATTGATGGCCTGATGGCCTGGCTGAAGCAAGATCCGCGCATGGTCGACATTGACCACAAAGAATCCTACTGCGACGACCAGCCGTTCTACCGCACCAAGGTCAAGCTCAAGAAAGAGATCGTGACCTTGGGCGTCGAAGGCGTCGACCCGAACAAGAAAGTCGGTACCTACGTCGACCCGCAGGACTGGAACGCGCTGATCAGCGACCCGGAAGTGCTGTTGATCGACACCCGTAACGACTACGAAGTGTCCATCGGCACCTTTGAAGGCGCGATCGACCCGAAAACCACCAGTTTTCGCGAATTTCCCGACTACATCAAAGCCAACTTCGACCCGGCCAAGCACAAGAAAGTCGCGATGTTCTGCACCGGTGGCATTCGCTGTGAGAAGGCGTCGAGCTACATGCTCAGCGAAGGCTTTGACGAGGTCTATCACCTCAAGGGCGGCATCCTGAAGTACCTTGAAGAGGTGCCGCAGGCAGAAACCAAATGGCAGGGCGACTGCTTTGTTTTCGATAATCGCGTGACCGTGCGCCACGACCTGAGCGAAGGCGACTACGATCAATGTCATGCCTGTCGTACACCGGTCAGTGTCGAAGACCGCGCCTCCGAGCATTATGTGGCTGGCATCAGTTGCCCGCATTGCTGGGATAAACTGCCGGAGAAGACCCGCCGCAGCGCGATCGACCGGCAGAAGCAGATCGAGCTGGCCAAGGCCCGCAACATGCCGCACCCGATTGGCTTCAACTACAAGCAAACCCCTTCCGAGGCCTGACCCATGTCCGCGCGCCTGCTCTATGTAATGGACCCGATGTGTTCCTGGTGCTGGGGTTTTGCCCCGGTGGCCGAGGCGTTGGTGGAGCAGGCCCAGGCGGCCGGCGTCGAGCTGCATCTGGTGGTGGGCGGCTTGCGTACCGGCAGCGGCGCAGCGCTGGAGCCGACCACTCGGCGCTATATCCTGGAACACTGGCAGGCGGTCACTGACGCCACCGGCCAGCCGTTCAAGCGAGAAGGCGCGTTGCCCGACGGTTTTGTCTACGACACGGAGCCGGCGTGCCGCGCCATCGTCACCGCACGCAGCCTGGCGCCGGACTGCGCCTGGAAACTGCTGGGGCTGATCCAGCGTGCTTTCTATGTGGAAGGCCGCGACGTGACCCTCGCCAGCGTGTTGGTGGAATTGGCCGAGCAGGCGGGCATCCCGCGCATCGAGTTTGCCGGCGAGTTTGACCGCGCTGAGCAGCATGCCGCCACGGCGGCCGATTTCACCTGGGTGCAAGACCTGGGCATCGCCGGTTTCCCGACGCTGCTGGCCGAGCGTAATGGTCAGTTGGCGTTGCTGACCAACGGTTACCAGCCGCTGTCCGAGCTGTCGCCTCTGCTGGGCCGATGGCTGGAGCGAGCCACCTGTGCATGAACCCGCCCAGCGCACCGATCGCCTGACCTGGGCGGAAATTCGCCGCCTGGCCCTGCGTCACAAGAAATCCCTGTGGATCGCCAATGGCGTCGCCGTGCTGGCGACCCTGTGCAGCGTACCGATTCCCTTGCTGTTGCCGCTGCTGGTGGACGAGGTCCTGCTGGGCCACGGCGACGCTGCCCTCAAGGTGATGAATCACGCGCTGCCGCTGGGCTGGCAGAAGGCGGCCGGCTATATCGGCCTGATGTTGCTGGTGACCCTGTTCCTGCGTTGTGGTGCCCTGGTGTTCAACGTGGTGCAGGCGCGGCTGTTTGCGCGGCTGGCCAAGGACATTGTGTACCGCATCCGTGTACGCCTGATCGAGCGGCTCAAGCGTATCTCCCTGGGTGAGTACGAAAGCCTGGGCAGCGGCACGGTAACGACTCACCTGGTCACCGACCTCGACACGCTGGACAAATTTGTCGGCGAAACCCTCAGCCGCTTCCTGGTGGCCATGCTCACCCTGGTGGGTACCTCGGCGATCCTGGTGTGGATGCATTGGCAGCTGGCGTTGCTGATCCTGTTGTTCAACCCGCTGGTGATCTACGCCACGGTGCAGTTGGGCAAGCGCGTCAAACACCTGAAGAAGTTGGAAAACGACAGCACTTCGCGTTTTACCCAAGCGCTGACTGAAACCCTGGACGCGATCCAGGAAGTCCGCGCCGGCAATCGCCAGGGCTTCTTCCTCGGGCGTCTGGGCCAGCGTGCCCAGGAAGTGCGCGACTACGCGATCCATTCGCAGTGGAAAACCGACGCCTCCAGCCGCGCCAGCGGTTTGCTGTTTCAGTTCGGTATCGACATCTTCCGCGCAGCGGCGATGCTTACCGTTTTGTTCTCTGACCTGTCGATCGGCCAGATGCTCGCGGTGTTCAGCTACCTGTGGTTCATGATCGGCCCGGTGGAGCAATTGCTGAACCTGCAATACGCCTATTACGCGGCAGGCGGCGCGCTGACGCGGATCAACGAACTGCTGGCGCGTGCCGATGAGCCGCAATACGTCGGCGGCGAAGATCCTTTCGTTGGGCGCGAGACGGTCGGCATCGAAGTGCGCGGCCTCAATTTCGGTTATGGCGAAGACTTGGTGCTCGACCAGTTGAACCTGGCCATCGCACCCGGTGAGAAGGTGGCAATCGTCGGTGCCAGTGGCGGCGGTAAAAGTACCTTGGTGCAACTGTTGCTCGGACTTTATACACCACAGGCTGGAACTATCCGCTTTGGTGGTGCTACCCAGCAGGAAATCGGCTTGGAAACCATTCGCGAAAACGTCGCCGTGGTGCTGCAACACCCGGCGCTGTTCAACGACACGGTGCGCGCCAACCTGACCATGGGCCGCGAACGCAGTGATCAAGCCTGCTGGCAGGCACTGGAAATCGCCCAGCTGGATGCTACCGTCAAGGCATTGCCCATGGGCCTGGACAGTGTGGTGGGGCGTTCCGGGGTGCGGTTTTCCGGTGGGCAGCGTCAGCGCCTGGCGATTGCGCGCATGGTGCTGGCCGAGCCAAAAGTGGTGATCCTCGACGAGGCGACTTCTGCCCTGGACGCCGCCACCGAATACAACCTGCACCAGGCGCTGGCGCGGTTCCTCAGCGGCCGTACTACACTGATTATCGCCCACCGCCTGTCGGCGGTTAAGCAAGCCGACCGAGTGTTAGTGTTCGACGGCGGTCACATTGCAGAGGACGGCGACCATCAACAGCTGATTGCTGACGGTGGGTTGTACGCCAAACTCTACGGACACTTGCAGCAAGTTCGTTGATTTAGCCTAGGCTGAGCTATCGGAAGCGGTGTTTCGCGTGCGTATCCAGCGGTGCATGTGCAAGGGGCTTCATGAAGCAAAAGCGGACTCTCGGAACGCCACGGCTGTTGGGCATTGTCTGGCCCTTCATCGCCGTTGTGCTGTTCCAGGCATTGTTAGGCTGCGTCAGTCTTTACGTGCTCTCGGCAGTGCGCGGCTACGTGGCAGGTGAAAGTCTGTGGTCCAAGGGCCAGAAAGATGCCATCTATTACCTGACGCTCTACGCCGACAACCGCGACGAAGCCACTTACCTCAAATACCAGCAGGCTATCGCCGTGCCCCAGGGCGGGCATGAATTGCGGGTTGCGCTGGACCAATCCACACCAGACCTCAGCGCTGCCCGCTTGGGTATCCTCAAGGGGGGCAACCATCCGGACGATGTCTCCAGTCTGATCTGGCTGTACCTCAACTTTCGCCATTTCAGCTACCTGGAAAAAGCCATCGAGCTATGGACAGTGGGCGATGGTTACCTGATGCAACTGGATGAGTTGGCCCGCGAGATGCACGGCGCAATCACCCGCGACCACGTCAGCGCCAACGACGTACGCCAGTGGAAAGCACACATTATCGCCATCAATGAAGGTGTGACACCGGCGGCCAAAGCGTTCAGTGATGCCTTGGGCGAAGGCTCGCGGATGATCCTGCGGTTGCTGCTGATCACCAACCTGGCCACGGCCCTCGGCCTGATCGTCCTGGCACTGCTGCGTACCCATAAGCTGCTGACCCAGCGCCACGCGTTTGCCACTGCCTTGCAGCAAGAGAAGGAGCGTGCGCAGATCACGTTGGAGTCGATTGGCGACGGGGTGATCACCACCGACGTCGACGGCGCCATCACCTACATGAACCCGGCGGCTGAGGCGCTGACCCACTGGAATTCGGCCCAGGCCCAAGGCCTGCCCTTGGCCGCGCTGTTCAACCTGCTGGACGACAATGCCCAGCCCGACGGCTTTACGCTCATTGAACACATCGTCAAGGGCCAGCTCAGTGGCGGCAGCGAGCATTCCAAAACCATCCAGCGCCTAGACGGCAGCACGGTCTCGGTGACGCTGGTGGGCGCGCCGATCCGCAGTGCCGGCAAGGTCACGGGTGCGGTGCTGGTGTTGCATGACATGACCCAGGAGCGTCAATACATCGCCAACCTGTCCTGGCAGGCGACCCACGACGCCCTGACTGGCCTGGCCAATCGTCGCGAATTCGAATTCCGCCTGGAACAGGTGCTGCATCCCACCGCGCAGCGGCTGGGCGAGCGTCATGCGTTGATGTTCCTCGACTTGGACCAGTTCAAGCTGGTCAACGACACTTGTGGCCACGCGGCCGGCGACGAACTGCTGCGGCATATCTGCGCGCTGCTGCAGTCGGACCTGCGCGAGGGCGACACCCTGGCGCGCCTGGGGGGCGATGAGTTCGGCATCCTGCTGGAAAACTGCCCGGCGGCAGTCGCAGAGAAGATCGCCGAGAGCCTGCGCCACACCGTGCAAAGCCTGCACTTTGTGTGGAAGGGCCGGCCGTTCATGACCACCGTCAGCATCGGCCTGGTGCACCTGGGCCACACTCCGACCACGCTGGAAACCTCACTGCGCGCCGCCGACATGGCGTGCTACATGGCCAAGGAAAAAGGCCGCAACCGCGTGCAGGTGTACCACGCCGACGATTCAGAACTGTCGCTGCGTTTTGGCGAAATGGCCTGGGTGCAGCGCCTGCACATGGCGTTGGAAGAGAACCGGTTCTGCCTGTACGCCCAGGAAATTTCACCGCTGGGGCCTACCGACGGCGGCGATGGGCATATCGAGATCCTGTTGCGCCTGCATGACGAGGCCGGCCGTATCATCCTGCCCGACAGCTTTATCCCGGCGGCCGAACGTTACGGTTTGATGACGTCTCTGGACCGCTGGGTGGTGGAGAATGTGTTCAAGCTCATCAGCCGGTGCATACAGGAGCGGCCGGGACGCCCGATGGCCATGTGTGCGATCAATCTGTCAGGCATCACTATTGGTGATGAAGACTTCCTTGGGTTTTTACGTGAGAAGTTTCATACATACAATATTCCGCCGGGCATGATCTGTTTTGAGATAACCGAAACCAGTGCAATTGCAAACTTGGGCAGTGCGATCCGTTTTATTAATGAACTCAAAGCTTTAGGTTGTCAGTTTTCGCTGGATGACTTTTGTGCCGGAATGTCCTCATTCGCCTATCTCAAACATTTACCTGTAGACTTCCTGAAGATCGATGGAAGTTTCGTAAAGGATATGCTGGACGACCCGATTAACCGCGCGATGGTCGAAGTGATAAACCACATCGGCCATGTCATGGGTAAGCGCACAATTGCTGAATTTGTCGAGACACCGCAAATCGAACAGGCATTGCTCGAAATTGGTGTGGATTACGCTCAGGGCTACCTGATTGAACGACCGCAATTGTTTACCTTTGATAGCTTGCAGTGTCGACCTGTGCGGCCGCAGCCTCTGTTATTCAAGGCGCCCGGCACATTCCGCTGAAACATTCGCTGGTCTGTACAATCACACTTAAAAAGGAACCTTAACAGTGATCGACACATTCATCAGAACCGGCCCGCTTATGGAAGCCTCCAGTTACCCTGCCTGGGCTCAGAAACTGATCCTGGACTGTAGCGAGAGCAAGCGCCGCGTTGTCGAACACGAACTGTACCAGCGTATGCGCGACAACACGCTCAGCGCCAAGACTATGCGCCACTACCTGATCGGTGGATGGCCCGTGGTGGAACAGTTTGCCTTGTACATGGCACAGAACCTCACCAAGACCAAATTTGCCCGCCATCCTGGGGAGGACATGGCGCGCCGCTGGCTGATGCGCAATATTCGCGTGGAACTCAACCACGCCGACTATTGGGTGCATTGGGCCCGTGCCCACGGCGTGAGCCTGGAGGAATTGCAGGCCCAGAACGTACCACCGGAACTGCACGCGCTGAGCCATTGGTGCTGGCACACCAGTTCTGCCGACTCGCTGATCGTGGCCATTGCCGCGACCAACTATGCGATCGAGGGCGCCACGGGTGAATGGTCCGCCGTGGTGTGTTCTACCGGCGTCTATGCGGCGGCTTTCCCAGAGGAAGAGCGCAAGCGTGCGATGAAGTGGCTGAAGATGCACGCGCAGTACGATGATGCCCACCCATGGGAAGCCCTGGAAATCATCTGCACCCTGGCCGGGATGAACCCGACCAAGGAACTGCAGACCGAGCTGCGCCAGGCCGTATGCAAGAGCTACGACTACATGTACCTGTTCTTGGAAAGCTGCATGCGCCTGGAGAAAGAAAAGACCCCAGCCGTGGTGCGCGAGCGCCAGGTGCGGGTCGCCAGCGAAGCTTGATGAAATGAGAGTGGCGGGGGCTTACCCCGCCATTGCCAGGCGGTTGCGACCCTCTCGCTTGGCCACATACAAGGCGCTGTCGGCCCGACGCAGCAGGCTTTCGGTAGACTCTGCGGCCAGCAAAGTCGAGCAGCCCAGGCTCACCGTCAATTCGATCCGCGTGTCATCCGCCCAATAATCCTGGGCCTGCGCCGCTTGGCGTAGGCGCTCACCGACCATCGCAGCGGCATCCCGGCCCGTGTTGGACAGCAGGATCAGAAACTCTTCCCCGCCAAACCGGAACACCATATCCACGTTACGCAACTGGCGCTTGATCGCCCCGGCGACGGCGCGCAGCACCTTATCGCCAGCGGTATGGCCGTAAGTGTCGTTGATGATCTTGAAGTGATCGATGTCGAGCATCAGCAAGGACAGCGGATTGAGGTGCCGGCGCGCCATGTCGACTTCCCGTTGCAGGGTCTGGTCCATGGCTATACGGTTGCCGGTCTCGGTCAGCGGGTCGCGCAAGGCACTGCGGGTGGCGGCGCGGTAGAGCAGGGCGTTGCGGATTGGGTAGAGTAAGGTGGCCAGCAGGGATTCGAGCTGGCCGAGCTCTTCTTCCGCCAGGCGCTGGTTGCGACGAAAGATCAGCTCGCCCAGGTGCTCGCCTTCATGGCTCAGGCTATAGCTCACTGAGTGATGGCCGCGATGGCCGAACTCCAGGCGCAGGTCGCTGGCTTGATGGCGGTACTGCAAGGCGTCCAGGGGCACCAGGCGTTGGATCTCACGGAAGAACACACCGAGGATGCGCTCCGGCTCCAGGCTGGTTTGTAATTGCAGGCCCAGTTGCTGGCGAAGTTGCTCCAGCGTCGTGGGGCGGCGTGGGAGGAGGGATGGCTGACCAAACCCCAGGCGTTGCAATTTGGCACTGTCAAAGTCAATTGCGTTGGTCTGGGTGGGTGTTTTCATAAGCGATCGGCCTCTAAGCACTGGGCTGTCTTACAGGCTCGATGAGAGTGGCGAATGCCAAGCGTCTTACTGTTCCTTCAGTTCCGTAAAACATGAGTAACAGTTTAGACCGCTTTGCACAGGGTTATAACCCCTGGGCGCTGCCGCACGTCTTGTCATCGCTTAACCTGCTTGAATAAGGTTAGAGCGAGATTCATGCCAAATCGCTTCAAACTAATAAAAAGTCATATAAATCAATCGACTGCTTTTATCGCTAAAAGCAGTCGCTGGGTGATGACGCCAGTTAATTGGCAACTAAGCGGTGGCCTTACTGTTTCTGCGGATCGAACTGTTTATCGCGAATAAACAACGCCGGTATGACACCGCAGATAAAGTACGCGCCGCCCATCACCAAAAAGCCCATGCCGATGGAGCCATGGGACGCCAGGAAGCCGATGGCTGCCGGCGCCACCGCCGCGCCGATACGGCCGATGTTGTACGCACCACCCACCGCCGAACCGCGAAACTTGGCTTCGAAGCTTTCGGTCATGTAGGTCGCGTTCACGCCATAGGGAATGCCGTACAGGAAGCCGAACACCACCAGCATCCACAGGATATTCTCGGGGCTCTGGAACAGCACGATCACCGGCAGGAAGATCGCCGTGCCCAGAGCGCCGAACGCGAACACCACGCGTCGACCGAGACGGTCCGCCGCCAGGCCCGCGAGGATCTTGCCGAAGATCATCGCCGCATAAGTGCCGACCATGTAGCTGGTCATCGACTTGAAGTTCATCCCCAGCTCGCTTTCCAGGTACGACGGCATCCAGTTGTTCACGCCGTAGTAACCGAATTGCAGGAAGCCTGCGGTCAGGGCCCAGAGCAGGAACATACGGCTGGCCTTGGGGTCGCTGAAGATCAGCTTGAACATGCCATCGGGCTTTTTCTTCAGGACGTCCTGGCTACCGTTGGCTTTGTCTTTCGCCCGTTCGGCGCGCGCGGTCAACCAGGCCTGAGGCTCCGGCACCAAGCGTTGCATCAGCACGGCGAGGATCACCGGGATGATGGCCACGTAGAACAGCCAGCGCCAGCCGTGCTCCGGGAGAATCCAACCGGCCAGTAGGGTGGCAACGATGTAGCCCACCGACCAACCTGCCTGCAGGGTGCCGAGCACGGTGGTGCGGTAGCGGGTCGGCACGTATTCGGCCATCAACGTGTTGCACGCCACATACAGCGCGCCCAGGCCGAGGGAGGCGAAAAACCGGGTGGCTGCAAACTGCCAATAGCTGTGGGTCATGCCCAGGATCGCCGTGCCCACGGAAAACAGCACGATGCTCCACACCACGGTTTTCACCCGGCCGAAACGGTCACAGGCCCAGCCCCCGTAGATACCACCGATGGCCATGCCGGCCAGGGTGAAGCTGCCCAGGCTGCCGGCTTCGACGCTGGTCAGGCCGAACTCGGCCTTGAGGCTGCTGAGGCTGTAGGACAGCAACATCAGGTCCGCGCCATCGATCAACAGGCCGAGGAAGCAGAAGATGAAAACGACGATCCACAGTTTGCTTTTTGCAGGCGACAACGCGCCCGCCGATGCGGCGACTTCCATAGCGATACCTTGCTTGTAGTTGTTAGGGCATTGGGTATGGTGGTGCGGTGAGTCCTAGCGTTGCGCCGCGCGAATCATGTTGCGGGCAATCACCAGTTGCTGGATCTGCGTGGTGCCTTCATACAGGCGGAACAGACGCACATCCCGGTAGAAACGTTCGATGGCGTACTCGCTGATATAGCCGGCACCGCCGTGGATCTGCACGCAACGGTCAGCGACGCGGCCGCACATCTCGGTGGCGAACATCTTCGAACACGACGCCTCGGTGCCGATGTCCTGGCCTTCGTCGCGCTTGCGGGCGGCGTCGAGCACCATGCAACGTGCGGCGTAGATCTCGGCCTTGCTGTCGGCGAGCATGGCCTGGATCAGCTGGAACTCGGCAATCGGCTGGCCGAATTGCTTGCGCTCGATCGCGTAGTTCAGCGCGTCGTTCAACATGCGCTCGGCAGCCCCCACGCTGACGGCGGCGATGTGCAGGCGGCCTTTGTCGAGGACCTTCATCGCGGTCTTGAAGCCCACGCCTTCCACGCCACCGATCAACTGGCTGGCCGGCACGCGTACGTTGTCGAAAATCACGTCGCTGGTGTGGGCGCCTTGCTGGCCCATCTTGTGGTCGCGTTTGCCCAGGGACAGGCCGGGTGTGTCACGTTCGACGATGAATGCACTGATACCGGCCGAACCACGGATCGCCGGGTCGGTGCGCGCCATCACGGTGAAAATCCCGGCGTGGGGCGCGTTGGTGATAAAGCGCTTGGTGCCGTTGATCACATAGTGGTCGCCATCGCGCACGGCGGTGGTTTTCAGTGAGGCGGCGTCGGAGCCCGAGTCTGGCTCGGTGAGGCAGAATGAGCTGAGCAGCTCGCCGCTGGCCAACAGCGGCAGGTAGTGCTCTTTCTGTGCGTCGGTGCCATCCAGTAGGATGCCGATGGAGCCGATGCCATTGTTGGTGCCGAAGTAGGAACGGAAGGCCGGTGAGGTGCGCCCCAGTTCAAAGGCGATGGTCACCTCTTCTTCCATGGTCAGCCCGAGGCCGCCGTAGGCTTCGGGGATGGTCAGGCCGAACAGGCCCATGTCCTGGAACTGGCTGACGATGTCCGCCGGGATTTCATCGGTCTCGGCGACTTCGTTTTCCCGTGGGATCAGCGCTTCGTCGACGAACTGCGCAATGGCGTCCACCAGGATATGAAGCGTTTGTGCGTCTCGGATCATGTGCATTCCTCAGCGGCCCGTTCGGCGGGCCTGTTATCGTCAATCTGCCGAGGCCATGCACCGGTCCAGCTAGCGGGTGGCGGCCTCGATGTTGTTCACCATGTGCTTGAGGCGTGGGCCGATGTCGTCTTCGAGTTTCTCCCGGGAGAGGTGGAAACTCGGTCCGCCACAGTTGAACGCCAGCAAGCCGTGTTGTGCGTGTCGCAGCGGCACGGCGATGGCGTTGACATCGCGGTGCCACTCACCGATCGACATGCAATAGCCGAAATCGGTGTAGTCCCGGAAGGCGCGTTCCAGCCCCTTGCGGATGCTCGGCCAGTCCTCCAGATGGCGCTGGCGGATATGGTCGAGAATGAACTCCCGCTCGTTTTCCGGCATTGCTGCCAGGCAGGCGCGGCCTGCTGAACTCAAGTGCAACGGCAACCGTGTGCCGACCTGGCGGCGCATGGTCATGTTCGCTTCGCCCTGGACCACGTCCAGGTACACCGCGTCCAGGCGGTCCCGAGTGGCCATCGCAACGGCCGCCTGGGCGTACTTGGCCATGGTCTCCATCAACGGATGAGCCACGGCGCGGATCGACAGGTTCGACAACATCGCGTAACCGAAGGCCATCACGCCCACATCCAACTGATACCGGCCTGACTGCGGCAGGTGCTTGAGGTAACCCAAGCGGGTCAGGGTGTGGGTCATGCGGGTGATCGTCGGTTTCGGCAGGCCGGTCTTGCGCGCCAGTTCCTGGTTGCCCAGCACGCTTTCGCTCGGCGTGAAACAGCGCAGCAGTTCCAGGCCACGGGCCAGGGCGGTGACGAATTGGCGATCCTTGTCTTCCTCCTCATCGTTGTTCATCGGGTCGATCAACACATGCTCGAAAGCGGAAACTTCTGTGCTGTCCGGCTCGGGGTTTCGACGGCGCATGGTAATCCTCATTTTTTTATAAAATCAACAAAACAAAATAGTATTCCGCACTGCGAAACTAAGCAATCTTTTGCGCCTTGATTTTAAGATGAGATAAAACCCTTTAAAACAGCGAGTTAGTCGATGGTTTGAGCATTGTCCGCGTTTTTCCGTTTACACCAGCGGGGTCGGTACTTATGCTAATTGTCAAATACGGAATGTTATTTCGCACAGCGAAACATGCGCCAATCCAACTAACAAGAACAGTGCAGCAGGAGTGAATGTGACCAGCGCCAACTCACCCGTGGTGACCCTCGACATCCATGACAATGGCGTGGCCGTGGTGCGTATCCACCGCCCTGAAGTGAAAAACGCCCTCAACGCCCAGGTGCGTGAAGCCCTCGCCGAGCACTTCCGCGCACTGTCCCGACGCCAGGATGTGCGCGCCATCGTACTGACCGGTGGCGAGCAGTTCTTCGTGGCCGGCGCGGATATCAAGGAGTTCGCCAGTGCGGGCGCGATCGATATGTACCGCCGCCACACTGAATACCTGTGGGAAGCCATCAGCCGTTGCCCCAAGCCGGTGATTGCCGCCGTCAACGGTTTTGCCCTGGGCGGTGGCTGCGAGCTGGCGATGCATTGCGACCTGATCGTAGCGGGCGAGTCGGCGCGATTTGCCCAGCCGGAAGTGAAGCTCGGCTTGATGCCCGGTGCGGGCGGCACTCAACGCCTGATCCGCGCGGTGGGTAAATTCCAGGCCATGCGCATTGCGCTCACGGGCTGCATGGTCAGCGCGAAAGAAGCGCTGGCGATGGGCATGCTCAGCGAAATGGTCAGCGACGACCAGACACTGCCCCGCGCCCTGGAACTGGCTGCGCAGATTGCCGCATTGCCGCCGTTGGCGGTGGAGCAGATCAAGGAAGTGATGCTGGCCGGCGCCGACCTGCCGCTGGAAAGCGCCTTGGTGCTGGAGCGCAAGGCGTTCCAATTGCTGTTTGATTCCAAGGACCAGAAGGAGGGCGCCGCCGCGTTCTTCGAGAAACGCACACCGCACTACCGGGGGGAATAAGCATGACCGACACCCTGAATACGATGGGATTGGTGGGCACTGGCGTCATGGGCGCCGGTATCGCACAAATCGCGGCCCAGGCCGGTGTGGTGGTGCATCTGTTCGATGTCCGTGAAGGCGCTGCGCAATCGGCTCGGGATAATCTCAGCGGCACCTTTGCCAAGTTGGTGGGCAAGGGCAAGATCAGCCAGGCCGCGATGGAGGCGGCGCTGGCCAACCTGCGGGTTGCCGAGGCGATTGATGACCTGAGCGATTGCGACCTGGTCGTCGAAGCCATCGTGGAAAACCTCGATGCCAAACGGGGTCTGCTGCAACAGCTGGAAGGCATCGTCAGCCCGACCTGCATCCTCGCCACCAACACCTCTTCGCTGTCTGTCACGGCTATCGCCACCGGTTGCCAGCACCCTGAGCGCGTGGCCGGGCTGCACTTCTTCAACCCGGTGCCGCTGATGCGTGTGGTGGAGGTGATCGACGGCCTGGCCACCGCGCCAAAGGTTGGCGACGCGCTGTTGGCCCTGGCTGCACGCATCGGCCATCGCGGCGTGCGCGCCAAGGACACGCCGGGTTTCATCGTCAACCACGCCGGTCGTGCCTTTGGTACTGAAGCGTTGAAGATGCTTGATGAGGGCATCGCCGAGCGCGGTGATATCGACCGCATCCTGCGCGACGGCGCCGGGTTCCGGATGGGGCCGCTGGAGTTGCTGGACCTCACCGGCCTGGACGTGTCGCACCCGGTGATGGAGTCGATCTACAACCAGTTCTATCAGGAGCCCCGCTACAAACCGTCGCCCCTGACCCGGCAGATGTTGGTGGCTGGACGTCTTGGGCGCAAGACCGGGCATGGGTTCTATCAGTATGAAAACGGCCAGCTCATCAATGCCCCTCAGCCTCAACCCGTACCGACTGTAAACCCGCGACCGCCGGTTTGGATCGCCACGGAAAACAGTGAAGACTACGAGCGCTTGAGCGCCCTGGTGATCAACCTGGGCGCCCATCTGGAACACGCCGCGCAACCTTCGCCTGAGGCGTTGTGCCTGCTGGCCCCGTATGGCCGCGACGCCACCAGCGCCTGCGTGCGCTTCGACACCGACCCCGCGCGCACCCTGTGCATCGACCTGCTGACGGACCTGTCGCGTCATCGCACCTTGATGCAGAACCCACTGACTTCGCCCGCCATGCGCGATGCGGCTCACGCTTTGCTCGCAGCAGACGGTGTGGGCGTCACGGTGATTGGCGACAGCGTTGGCTTCGTGGTCCAGCGCACCTTGGCGATGGTGGTCAACCTGGCCTGTGATATTGCCCAGCAGCGCATCGCCAGCGTCGAGGATATCGACCAGGCCGTGCAACTGGGACTCGGTTATCCCAAGGGGCCGCTGGCTTGGGGCGATGCCCTTGGGCCTCGGCGGATCCTTACGATTTTGCAGCGCATGAGCGAACTCACCCACGACCCACGTTACCGCCCCAGCCCCTGGTTACGGCGGCGGGCGATGCTGGGTGTTTCCCTGCGCCATGAAGAGCCGACAGCCGGCTGATTTCCCAACCTCACAGGATAAGAACAATGGGTGCATTGACAGGTTTGCGGGTACTGGATTTAAGCCGTGTGTTGGCCGGCCCCTGGTGTGGGCAAGTGTTGGCTGACCTTGGCGCGGAAGTGGTCAAGATCGAACGCCCGAAAAGCGGCGACGACACCCGTGCCTGGGGGCCGCCCTGGATGAAGACCGACACCGGCGAATCGTCCGGCGAAGCTTCTTATTATCAGTCGACCAATCGCGGCAAGTTATCCGTGGCCATCGACATGGCCACTCCCGAAGGTCAGGAATTGGTACGCGCTTTGGCGGCCAGCTCGGATGTACTGATCGAGAACTATAAGGCCGGTTCCCTGGCCCGTTATGGCCTGGATTACGCGACCCTGGCCGAGATCAATCCGCGCCTGGTGTATTGCTCCATCACCGGTTTCGGCCAGACCGGGCCGCGTGCCGAAGAGCCGGGCTACGACTTCATCATCCAGGGCATCGGCGGCTTGATGAGCATTACTGGCGAGCGTGATGATTTGCCGGGCGGCGGTCCGCAAAAAGTTGGCGTGGCGTTTTCCGACTTGATGACCGGCCTGTATTCCACCGTGGCGATCCAGGCTGCATTGCTCAGCCGTGAGCGCACCGGCGTTGGTCAATACATCGATATGGCGTTGTTGGACGTGCAAGTCGCCACGTTGGCCAACCAGAGCATGAACTACCTCGCGTCGGGCAAGGTGCCGCAGCGTTATGGCAATGCCCACGCCAACATCGTGCCTTACCAGGTGTTCCGCGCCGCCGACCGTGACTTCATCATCGCCTGCGGTAATGACAGCCAGTTCATCGCCCTGTGCCAGAGCATCGGCCTGCCGCACTTGCCGGAGGACCCGCGCTTCCGTCGCAATGCCGACCGCGTGGCCCATCGCGAAGACATCGTCGCGTTGCTCTCGGCGCACTTCCTGGGGCGCAGCGCCGATGAGTGGGTGGCATGCATCCATGCGTCGAAGGTGCCGGTGGGGGCGATCAACTCGATTGCACAATCCCTGGAAGAACCCCAGGTGATCGCGCGCAACCTGATGGTGAACATCCCACACCCGCAGAACCCGGACTTTGCCATGGTCGGCAGCCCGATCAAAATGTCCGGCACGCCCGTGGAATACGTGCGGCCGGCGCCGAGGTTGGGGCAGCACACCGACGATATCCTCGGTGAACGGTTGGGCTTGTCGGCGCAGCAACTGGCCCAACTCAAGGCGCGAGGGATCGTCGAGCAGCAGGGTTAGACCAAGGTAGAGCGGTCGATCTGCGCGATGGAGGTGACGCCGGTGAGGGTCATGGCCACGCGCATTTCCTTGGCGAAGATGTCCAGCAGGTTTTCCACGCCGTGCTGGCCGTCGGCGGCCAGCGCGTAGGCGGTGGCACGCCCCAGCAGGCAGGCCTTGGCACCCAAGGCCAGCATGCGCACCACGTCCAGCCCGGAGCGGATGCCGGAGTCCACCAAAACCGTGAGATCGTCGCCCACCGCATCGGCAATCGGAGGCAGGGCCTTGGCAGTGGACAGCACGCCATCCAACTGGCGACCGCCATGGTTGGAGACCACGATGCCATCGGCACCGAAACTCACTGCGTCCTTGGCGTCCTGAGGGTCGAGAATACCTTTGATGATCATCGGGCCTTTCCAGAATTCGCGGATCCATTCCAGGTCTTTCCAACTGATGGAGGCGTCGAAATTGTTCGCCAGCCAGCCGATGTAGTCTTCCAGGTGTGTGGGTTTGCCCAGGTATTTGGAGATGTTGCCCAGGTCATGGGGCCGGCCCATCAGTCCTACATCGAAGGCCCATTGCGGCTTGGTGACGGCTTGCAGCATGCGCCGCTGTGCTGCGAACGGTCCGGACATGCCCGAGTGGGCATCGCGATAACGCGCGCCGGGCGTGGGCATATCCACGGTAAACACCAATGTAGTGACGCCCGCGGCTTGCGCGCGCTCCAGCGCGTTGCGCATGAAACCACGGTCCTTGAGCACATACAGCTGGAACCAGATCGCCTGCGCGCTCTGCGATGCCACCTCTTCAATCGGGCACACCGACACCGTCGACAGGCAGAACGGAATGCCCTTGTTCGCCGCCGCCTTGGCCGCCTGCACTTCGCCACGTCGCGCGTACATGCCGGTGAGGCCCACCGGGCTGAGTATCACCGGCATGTCCAGCTCCTGGCCGAACAGCGTGGTCTTCAGGCTCAGGTTGTCCACATTGCGCAGGATGCGTTGGCGCAGGCTGATCTCGGCCAGGTCCGAACTGTTCGCACGCAGCGTGTGTTCGGCGTAGGCGCCGCCGTCGATGTAGTCGAACAGGAAGCGCGGCAACTTGCGCTTGGCGGCTGCGCGGTAGTCGGAGGCGGACGAGATGATCATTATTGGAGGGCTCCACAAGGCAAGGTGGAGTCAGGATAGGCAATTCTCTGGCATGATAAAAACAACTTTTATCGCTGGTGGTCAGTCGCCGAAGGAATACCGATGAACCTGAGAACATTGCGTGCCTTTGTCGAAGTGGTGCGCCAGGGTGGTTTCTCCCAGGCCGCCGAGGTGGTGTGCCTGACCCAATCCACCGTGAGCAAGGCGGTCAAGACGTTGGAAGATGAACTGGGCACACCGTTGCTCAACCGCCTGGGTCACCGTAACGAACTCACCGCTGCCGGCGAAATCGCCTACCGCCGAGCCTTGGTGCTGCTTGCCGAGCGCAACGACTTGGTGGCCGAGATCAACGACCTGCGCTGTCTAAAGCGTGGCGTGCTGCGTATCGGCCTGCCGCCGGTGGGCTGCGGTGTGCTGTTTGCGACGATGTTTGCGACCTACCGCAGCCGCTACCCGGACATCGACATCGAACTCACCGAGTACGGCAGCAAAAAGCTGCGCGAATGCCTGGAAGCGGGGGAGGTCGACCTGGCGGCGCTGCTGCTGCCGGTGGATGAAGACTTCGACTACCAACCTGTGCGCAATGAGCCGCTGATGGCCGTGCTGCCCATCAGCCACCCTTTGGCCCAGCGCAAGCGCATCGACTTCACTGACCTGGCCGATTCACCGTTCATCCTCTTCGAAGCCGGCTTTGCCCTCAACGCCAAGATCCTCGCTGCCTGCGAGCGCAAAGGCGTCACCCCCAAGGTGACCGCACGCAGCGGGCAGATCGACTTCATCATCGACCTGGTCGCCGCGGGACTGGGTGTGGCCTTCGTGCCTCGCATGCTGGCGCACAAACATCAACACGCTGGCATCGCCCTGATCCCGTTGGATGAACCCCACACCGACTGGCACATCGCCCTGGCTTGGCGCTCGAGCGCCCATCTGCCACCGGCGGCTTTGGCCTGGCTGGAGTTGGCAAGGGAACACGCCGATTCAACCGGTCATCCGGTTTAATCACACCGAATGTAAGGGAGCGCTTGACTTATCCTTTTTAATCAGTAACATACGGCGCATTCCGCGATAGCTCAGTTGGTAGAGCAAATGACTGTTAATCATTGGGTCCCTGGTTCGAGTCCAGGTCGTGGAGCCAGATAGCGACATAAAAAAAGCCTGCAGAGATGCAGGCTTTTTTTTGCCCTGGATTTCTCCAGCGTGATCAGACGTACAACGCGGCCAGCATTCAGCCGTCTCTGTATCGATGTTGAAACAAATTCATACATTTAATTGACGCCACTATATCGCCACCCTATGATCGCCGCTCATTGATGGCTCTGTGCCATATAGAGGGATCTATTAATGTGGCGTTTGTTACGCCGGACCGGGCTCGGCCTGCTGTCCGCTTTTTTTTGCCTGAGCGCAGCCGGATTGGCTCAAGCCGCCGCCCCGCAGAACACGCCGGGCATCACCGATCTGATTCGTGACCGTCAGGACCGTTTGCTCGAAGAGCAGCAGCGTCGCCTCGAAGAGCTCAAGGACCTGCCAGGGAAAACCGTCGCGCCCACTGCGCCAACGGCCCCCGTCGACACTCGTTGCTTTCCCATCAAGACCCTCGAAGTTTCCGGTGCCGACGCGCTCTCTGAACGCGAACGCCAAGCGCTGATCCAGCCCTACATTGGCCAGTGCCTGGGCGTGCCGCAACTCAATGAGGTGCTCAAGGTCATCACTGACCGCTACTTGGCCAAAGGGCTGGTTACCAGCCGTGCCTACTTGCTTCAGCAGGACCTCTCCAGTGGCGTGCTCAAGATCCAAGTAGTCGAAGGCCGACTGGAAGGGTTGAAGGGCGCGCAGGGCAGCGGCATCACCGACCGCCAACTCGGGATGAGCTTTCCAGGTAAACAGGGTGAATTGCTTAACCTGCGCGAAATTGAGCAGATGGTCGACCAGTTGAACCGCCTGCCGTCGAATCAGGCGCAGATGGAACTGGCGCCGGGTAAAGAAGTGGGCGGCAGCGATGTACTGGTCAAAAACACCCCACAAAAGCCCTGGCGCGTTGGGCTGTCACGCCATAACGGCGGTCAGCGCAGCACCGGTGAGCAGCAATGGGGCGCCAGTCTCGATTGGGATAACCCGCTTGGCCTTGCCGACCAGCTTTCCCTGCGTGGCGGTCATGATGCCGTCAGCGACCACCAGAAAACCTCGCGTAACTCGATGCTCAATTACAACCTGCCGTTTGGCTGGTGGAACCTCAATTACAGCTACAGCGAGTCCGAATACCGCTCCCTGGCCCAGGCCAACAACTTCAACTTCAAGCAGTCGGGCGACAGCCAGAGCCACCAGTTGCGCCTGGAGCGAGTCATTCACCGTGACGCGCTGAGCAAAACCTCCCTCAGCACTGGCGTGGCTTACCTGCGTACCAATAATTTCATCGAAGACAGCAAGCTGGCCCTGAGCAGCAACCGTCTCAGCGAAGCGCAGTTCGGCATCAACCACGGTCGGCGCATTGGCGAGTCATTCCTTAACATCGACCTGGGCATGCAGGACGGCATTGGCGCCTTCGACGCCCAGGCTAATCACAACCCACGGCCGGGTCAGGCTGATGCGCGCTACCGCAAATACACCGCAACCGTGAGCTACCTGTACCCGTTCAAACTGTGGGGCGAGTCGTTGAGCTTCAGCAGCCTGATGACCGGCCAGCGCAGTGAGGACGTGCTGTTCAGCCCCCAGCGCATAAGCCTGGGCGGGCAGTCATCGATTCGTGGTTATAAGGATCAGATGCTCTCCGGCGACAGCGGCGGCTATTGGCGCAACGACCTGCGTTGGAGCCGCCCGGTGACCTGGGCCTGGCTGCAACCCGTGCTGACCGAATACGGCACCAGCCTCGGCTACGACCAGGGCGTGGTCCGCCATGGTCGCTACAACGCCGAGCAGCATGGGCGCATGAGCAGCAATTCCCTGGAACTGTTTGCACGCGGCAAGAACGTCGCGGCCACGGTGACCTTTGCACACTCTTTGGAACGACCGGACCCGATCACGGAACGTGAAGCGCCGATCTATTTCCGCATGGATTTCTTCCTTTAAATTTTTACCGCCCTTTGGGCATCGAGACATGACATGGATGTTCGCCAGTTCGCCTACCTTGCGCGCCAGCCTTCTGCAGCCGTAAAAAACCGGTCCACCTTCCTGGGCTTGCCCAAGCGCGGGTTGGCGTTGGTATTGGCGAACGCCATGTTCTGGCAGCCGCTACTGGCTCAGGCGGACGGGATTGCAGTGAGCGGGCCGGGTACCACGCTCGGACAAGCGGGCAACGGCGTACCGATCGTGAATATTGCCGCGCCGAACGCGAATGGGCTGTCGCATAACCAATTCCACGACTACAACGTCGGTGCCAACGGGGTCATCCTCAACAATACCACCGACCGCACCCAGTCCACCCAGCTCGGCGGAATTATCGTCGGCAACCCAAATTTCCATGGCAGCGCCGCCAGCGTCATTCTCAATGAGGTGAATGGCGGTAGCCCCAGCCAACTGCGTGGCTACACCGAAGTGGCGGGGCAGTCGGCCCATGTGATCGTGGCCAACCCTTACGGCATCAGCTGCAACGGCTGCGGTTTTATCAACACTCCACAAGCCACACTCACCACGGGCAAGGCGGTCATCGAAAACGGCCAGATCAGCCGTTATCAAGTGGACAAGGGAAATGTGTCCATCGAAGGCACCGGCCTGAATGCCAGCAACGTCGACCAGTTCGAAATCATCACCCGCGCCACCACCATCAATGCACAAATCCAGGCGAAAAAACTCACCATCGTCGCGGGGCGCAACGATGTGGATGCGCGCACTTTGAACGCCACGGCGCGTGCAGCGGACGGCAGCAAGGCGCCGGACCTGGCGATTGACTCGTCGGCGTTGGGCGGCATGTACGTGGGGGCGGTGAAGCTGGTCGGGACCGAAGCAGGCGTCGGCGTAAAGCTGTCCGGGGACATGGTTGCCGGTGGCGATATCCAGATTGACGCTGCGGGTAACGTGGTCATGGGCCAAACCTCCGCCGGTACGGCAGTGGCGGTCAAAGCGGCCAGCGTAGAGACCAAAGGCGCGGTGTATGCCGGTACTGACTTGTCGGTGAACACCCAAGGTGCGCTGACCAATCAGCAAACCCTGGCGGCCAAGGACAGCATCACACTGGACGCCGCTGGGCGGTTGATCAACAACGGAATTATCGAAGCCGGTGTCAATGCCGATAACAGCCGCAATGCCCAAGGCGATGTGCGCTTAAAAGCTCAAAGCATCGACAACACTGGCAAGACGGTGATCGCCAGCCGTGACTTGACCATCAACACGGGCGAGCTGGCCAATCAGGGCGGCACCCTGAGTGCCCAACGGGCAGCCCAACTGAGCGCCACCCAACTCGATAACCAAAACCAAGGCCGCATTCTCAGCGCAGGCAACCTCAGAATCAACGCGGATCAACTGCTTAACAGCCAACGCGGATTGGTCACCAGCACCGGCAACCTGACGGCGGGTATCGGGCAATTGATCAACCGCAGCGGCGAGCTGTCGAGCCAGGCGCAGGTCACGCTGCAATTGGTAGCGTTGGATAACGTGGCAGGCCTGGTGTCGGCCGGGCAGTCGTTGAGCCTCAACGCATCAGGTTTGATCAATAACCAGGGCGGCCGAATTGCTGCGCGTCAGACAGTACAGATCAATAGTGGCGCCCTGGACAACAGCCAAAAAGGCTCGCTCACCAGCCAAGACTCACTGACGCTGAACCTCAACCAAGGGCACTGGGATAACCGCAACGGCCAGATCAACGCCAGCGGTCAATTGACCCTTGATAACCTCAATACGGTCGATAACCGCCAAGGGGAAATCTCCAGCACGCGGTCATTCCTCTTGGCCGCCAACCGCCTCGACAACGGCGCGGGTAAAGTGCTCAGCGACCAAGATCTGACCCTGCGTATCGCCGGCGCGATGAACAATGCGTTGGGCCTGGTTTCGGCGTCAAACCTCGACATCAACGCCGCCAACCTGAACAACCAGGGCGGCAAGCTCAGCGCACGTAATCGTCTGACGGCGAACACCGCAGGCCTGCTGGACAATCGCAGCGGCGAGCTTCTGGCTACCGACCTTGCGTCCACCACGGGTGAACTGAACAACGACCGCGGCCGCCTGCAAGGTGATCGCGCCCTGGTGCTCAACAGCGGTGTGGTGTCCAACCAGCGTGGGACATTGGCGGCAGGTGCAACCGCTACCCTCAATGCATCCCGACTGGACAACAGCGCAGGCACGCTCACCAGCGACGGCGCGTTGGTCGCGGCGATCGCCGGGCAATTGCTCAACCAGACCGGTCTGTTTGCCGCCAAAGGTGATGCACGCCTCAACCTGGGTCGCCTTGATAACCAACAAGGCACGCTTGTCGCCCATAACCTCACTGTGCAATCGAGTGGCCCGCTGAATAACCAGCGTGGCACCTTGCGCGGTGATGGCGCATTCAACTTGAACGCCGGCCAAGTGGATAACAGTGAGGGCGGCCGCATCAGCGCGGGCCAAATGCTGAATGCTGGCGTCAGTGGTCTTGATCAGCACAACGATGGTCGTTTCTTCGGCCAGGGGGATGTGCGCCTCAATCTTAATAACGGTCATTTGAATAACCAGGGTGGCACGATCAACGCCCCTGGCCAATTACTGCTGAGCAACCTCGCCAGCGTCGATAACCAGGGCGGCGAAATTTCCAGCACCCAGGCGTTCACCCTGGCCGCGGACACCCTGAATAACCACCACGCCAAGCTCCTCAGCGAGCAGGGTTTGACCGTGCGCATCGCCCACGCACTCGATAACACGCAAGGCTTGATCTCGGCTAAAACCCTGGATGTGCGCGCCGCCAGCCTGGCTAACCAAGGCGGCACGCTCAGCGCCGGCGATGGCTTGATCGCGCAGATCGACGGAGCATTGGATAACCGCACTGGCAAGCTGTTGGCGCGCACGGTATCGGTCAACAGTACGTCGCTGGATAACCGCGAGGGCCTGCTGCAAGGCGACGCGATGCTCTCGCTCAACAGCGTGGGCCTGATCGACAACCGCCAGGGCACGCTGTTCGCCGGGCAGGCGATGGACATCACCGCGACGCGCTTGGACAACAGTGGCGGGAAGCTGACCAGCGACGGTCGCCTTACCGCGTTGATCAGCGCGCACTTGCTGAACCAGGCCGGTCTGTTCAGTGCAACCGGCCCATTGCGGGTGAGCACGGCAAGCCTGGACAACAGCGCCAAAGGCAATATCCACAGTCAGGCGGGTGTAGATCTGGACCTGAACCACGGTCACCTGAATAACCAAGGCGGTTTGATTCATGCGCCGGGTGTACTGCTACTGAGCAATTTAAGCAGTGTCGATAACCAGGGCGGGGAAATTTCCAGTGCCCAGGCCCTGGCGTTTACCGCCGGCAGCCTCGACAACCGGGGCGGCAAGTTGCTCAGCGAGCAGGGGCTTGTGGTGCGCGTTGCCAACGCGCTGGACAACACCAAAGGCTTGGTCGCCGCCACGGGGTTGGACCTGCACGCAAACAGCCTGGTTAACGCCGAAGGCAAGCTCAAAGTCCGCGATGATCTGACGCTGTCCGTCGACACGGCCCTGGACAATCGCCACGGTGAAATCATCGGTGCTACCACCACCTTGAGCAGTATGAGCCTGGATAACAGCCAGGGGCTGTTGCAAGGGGACCGGTTACTTGACGTCACCACCCGTGGTATCGCGATCAACCGTGGCGGCCGTTTTGTCAGCGGTCAGCAGGCGGACCTGGCGATGGGTCAATTCGATAACCGTGGCGGCAGCGTAACGGCAGCCGGGCCGATGCGGGTAAGCGGCACGCAACTGGATAACCGCGAGGGTGGCTTGCTCAATGCACGCCAGTCGCTGGTGATGAAGGTTGATCGCCTGAACAACCAAGGCGGCGAAGTTTCCAGCCTCTCCGACCTGTCGTTCAACGGCAAGCAGTTCGACAACAGCCTCAAAGGACGCCTTCTGGCGAACGGCGCACTGAGTCTGGAACTCGACCAACTGAACAACCAGCAAGGCACCGTGCGCAGTGACAAGCGCCTGACCCTGCAAACCGCCACACTGAACAACGATGGCGGCCGCCTCAGCAGCGGCGCGGCGTTGAATCTGACCGCCAACGGCGTTCTGAGCAACCGCAACGGCGAACTGCTTAGCGCGATGGCGTTGACCGTGAGCAGCGCCAGTATCGACAACGGCGGCGGCAAAATGATCGGCGACGGCGCTGTGCGCATCACGACCGGTGCATTGAATAACCAAAGCGGCGGGCGCCTGACCAGTGCCGATCTCCTGGAGCTGACGGCAGGGCAGGTGGATAACCGTTTTGACGGCCATATCGCCAGTAACAAGGCACTGACCGCCAGCCTCACCGGCCTGGATCAGCGCAACGGTGGCCAGCTCTACAGCACCAGCGATTTAAGCCTGGACATGAACCTCGGCGCTCTCAATAACGCCGGTGGCCTGATCCACGCGCCGGGGCAATTGCTGTTGAAAAACCTCGCCTCCGTCGCCAACCAGCACGGCGAGATTTCCAGCGAGCGTAGCTTCGTCCTGGCCGCGCAACGTCTGGATAACAGCGACGGCCATGTGCTCAGCGATCAGGCGCTGACCCTCAAAGTCGACCAAGCGCTGATCAACCTCAAGGGCGTCATTGCTGCGGCAGGCCTGACTGCTCGAGCAGAACGGCTGGATAACACCAGCGGCGTATTCAGCAGTTCCAAAGACCTCGCGTTAACGTTGGGGGCCGACCTGCTTAACGACAACGGCGAAGTTTCCAGCAGCGGCGCCACAGTGGTCAACGCGATGACCCTGAACAACCGCAACGACGGTCATGTGATGGGCGACATCAGCCTCGACCTGACCACCACCGGCGCGCTGTCCAACCAAGGCGGCACCTTGGGCGCCGGCCAGCGTTTGAACGTGACCGCGGCCAGCCTGGATAACAGCCAGTCCGGCAGCCTGGCGACCGATGGCAGCCTGACGGTGAAGGTCGACGGCCTGCTTGATAACCAAGCCAAAGGCGCTGTGCTCGCCAAAGGCGTGATGGACATCCAGGCTGGGAGTGTGGACAACCGCACCGGTCGCCTGTCCGGACAGAACCTGCTGACGCTACGCAGCAATAGCTTGGACAACCGTGGCGGCGCGGTGCGCGCCAATCAGGGCCTGAACCTGCGCGTCGGCCAACTCGACAACCGCGAAGGCGTGCTTAACAGCAAGCAGGCGCTGGCACTTGCCGGCCAGTCTTTGAACAACCAGAACGGCCTGACCAGCGCGATTGGCCCGGTACGCCTGACCCTCGATACCGTCGAAAACGCCAAGGGGCGCATCGCCAGCCAGGATGATCTGGACGCCACGGTTGGTGTGCTGAATCAGCAGGGCGGTCAGTGGGTCGCCCAGGGCAATCTGAGCCTCAACGCTGACACGTTGGATAACCAAAACGGCGGCCTGCTCGCCGCGACAAAAGTGCTGAAACTCAAGGTCGGCAGCACCGACAACCGCAGCGGGGAAATCTCCAGCCAGCAGAACATCGAGTTCAGCGGCACGCGTCTGAATAACAGCGGCGGCAAGTTGTTGGCCGGTACTGGGCTGGAATTGGCGATGGCCGAGGTGATCAATCAGGCCAAAGGTTTGATCTTTGCCCAGGACGCTCGGCTTACCGGCACTGCTGTAGATAACACCGATGGCACTGTTGGTGCTCAGCGTGCTTTGGCACTTCAACTGAAGGCAGGCCTGGACAACACAGGCGGCAAGCTCACCAGCGAAGGCTCGATGGAGCTGGCAGGCCAGCGCATCGACAACACCCGCGGCAAGATTTCCAGCGCAGGACCGCTGACCCTTGCGAGCGCAGCGGCGCTAATCAACCAAGGTGGCACCGTCGAAAGCGGCCAAAACCTCACAGTGACCAGTACCAGCCTGGAGAACACTAACGGCCTGCTCAAAAGCCAAGGTCTGGCAACGGTCAACACCGGACTGTTCACCAACGGCATCGACGGCCGCGTGATCAGCGCCGACAAGCTCGACCTCAGCGCCACCCAGCTCAACAACAGCGGGCATATCGGCAGCGTCGGCGCCATGAATGCCAGCCTCACCGGCCTGACGCAATGGGGCGGCGCCGAACTGGTCAGCACCACGCAACTCAACCTTGACCTGCACAACGGTGAACTGGTCAACGCAGGGGTGATCAACGCACCACTGCTGACACTCGACAACCTCGCCACTATCAACAACCAGCACGGCGAAATCTCCAGCCAAAACGCCTTCACCTTGGTCGCAAAAAACCTGGATAACAGCAACGGCAAACTGATCAGCAACCAGGCACTGACCCTGCGCGTCGACCAACTGCTGGCCAACCTCAAAGGCCATATCAACGCCGCCAGCCTCGATGCCCGCAGCACTCGCCTGGACAACACCGAAGGCCTGCTCAGTGGGCGTGGCGATGTCACCCTCAGCGCCAGCGAATTGATCGATAACCAACGCGGCAGCGTGATCGCCGACGGTGCCTTGTTGCTGACCAGCGCAGCGCTAGACAACCGCAATGGCGAGATCGCGGGCAAGGCGCTTGCGACGATCAACGCCAGCAAACTCGACAACCAGAACGGCAAACTGATCAGCACCGACGCCCTCAACCTGAGCGGCGCAAATCTCGATAACCGCAACGGTCTGGTAGGCGCCACAAAAGCGCTGAAACTCGACGTGGCGACTGTCGACAACCGCACCGGTGAACTGACCAGCAACGCCGACGTCAGCGTCATCGGCCAACAACTCAACAACAGCGACAAGGGCATGGTGTTCGCAGGCGGTACGTTGAACCTCGCCGTTGATCAACTCATCAACCGCACCCTCGGCGAACTCAACGGCCAACGCTTGATCCTGACCGGCACATCGCTGGATAACAACGGCGGCAAGCTGCTCAGCCAAGAGTCGCTGAAGCTGGACCTCGCAGGCGACTTCGATAACAGCCAGGGCGTGCTTGGCAGCGAAGATGCATTGGCCGTCAAAGCCCGCAGCCTGAACAACAGCAAGGGCAGCCTGTCCAGCGCCAATGGTTTGAGCGTCGCCGTCACCGACAGCCTTAACAACAGCGAAGGCAAATTGGTCACCGACGGCGGCCTGACACTGCAAAGCGCCAATCTTGGCAACAGGCAAGGCATCATCAGCGGCAAAGGCCCTGTCGCCATCACCACGGGCGAGCTGAACAACCAAACCGGCCGTCTCAACAGCGGCGACACCCTGGCCCTGACCACCGCACAGTTGAACAATGGCGGCAGCATCGGCAGCGCGAAGGCGCTGACCGCCAGCGTCACGGGTTTGGATCAGCAGGGCGGCAAGCTGTTCAGCAACGCGGGTTTGAGTCTGGACTTGAACAACGGCCAACTGAACAACAGAGGCGGATTGATCAACGCTATTGGCCCGCTGGCGCTCAACAACCTCAACAGTGTCAATAATCAGGACGGTGAAATCTCCAGCGCCCAAGCCTTCACCTTGGCCGCGCAAAGTCTGGATAACAGCAACGGCAAGCTGCTGAGTAACCAGGCCCTGACCCTGCGCGTCAATCAAGCCCTGGCGAACTTGAAAGGCCTGATCGGCGCCGCCAGCCTCGACGCTCACGCAGGCTCCGTCGACAACCGTGGCGGCACGCTCAATAGCCGCAGCGACTTGCAACTGACCAGCGATGGCCTGCTGAACAACCAGGACCAAGGCTTGATCAGTGCCAAGCAATCCCTGAACCTCAACGCTGCCAGCCTCCACACGGGCAACGGCGGTGAAGTCTCGGCCAAAGGCGTGTTGACCGCAAACCTCAACGCTTTGGCGCTGGCGGGCGGTCGTGTCGTGGGCGAGCAGGGGATGACTCTGGACCTCAACAACAGCGACTTGGACAACCGCAACGGCCTGCTGCTGACTAACGGCCCGCTGACCCTGAAAAACCTGCGTGACCTGAATAACCAAGGCGGCGAAATCTCCAGCCAGCAAAGCTTCGCCCTGACGGCGCGCAACCTGGACAACAGCGCCGGCAAGCTGATCAGCAGCCAAGTGCTGACCGTCAACGCGTCCACGATGAACAACACCGCAAGAGGCCTGCTGTCCGGCTGGCAAGGTCTGAACGTCAGGGGTGACAACCTCGACAACCGTGACAACGGCACGCTCTCCAGCCGTAGCGGTGCAATTGATGTGCGCCTGAGCGGCGCGTTGCAGAACAACAACGAAGGCGCGCTGGTTAGCCAAGGCCGTTTGGGCGTCAGTGCCGCCAGCCTGGATAACAGTGGCAAAGGCGTACTGTCCAGTGGCGACGGGCAAACGCTCACCGTGGCCGGTGCGTTGACCAACGTCGATGGCGGTTTGATCGAAAGCGGCACCACGCTGGATCTGCAGGCGGCAACGCTGACCAACCAAAGCACGATCAACGCCCAGCAAGCGATGACCGTCACCGGCACCGACCTGAACAACAACGGCGGCACATTGGCCACCAACGGCCGCCTGACCCTCAACCTGCTCGGCACCCTCAACAACAGCGGCGGCAGCATTGCCAGTTCCGGCCCATTGCTGCTGCAACGGGCGATGCAGGTCAACAACGACGCCAAGGGCAAAATCATCAGCCAAAGTCTGTTGACGCTGTTCAGCGGTGGCCTGAACAACAGTGGCAGCGGCACCCTCGCTGGTAAAGACCGCGTAGCGATCACCAGCACCGGTATCGTGCAGAACAACAGCGACGGTCTGATCTACAGTCAGGACGCCGATGTGCAGTTGACCGCGGTGGCATTGAACAACGCCAAAGGCAAGGTGCAGGGCCAGACCGGCCTGGGCCTGAACATCAGCGGCGACCTCAATAACCAAGGCGGCACGCTCCAGGCCCATAGCCTTAACCTGAATGCCAACCGCCTCGACAACCAGAGTGGCTTCATCGCTGCGCAGACCGGCGATGCAGTGGTCAACGCCAACTACTTCGCCAATGCCAATGGCGGGGTGTATGCCACCGGCTTGATGCGAGTCAGTGGTGTGCAACTGGACAACAGCACCGGGCAAATTGCAGGTCGTGCGGTTGAGCTGAGCGCCAGTGGTGCGCTGATCAACCGCAGCGGCGTGATTGAAAGCGACAATACCCTAAGCGTGACGGGCGGCAGCGTCGACAACCAAGGCGGGCAACTGCGCGCGCTAGGCCGCAGCGGCAAAACCAACTTCCAGCTCGGCGGTGCATTCGATAACCGTAATGGTCGACTGGAAACCTCCAACGCTGACCTGACCCTGAATGCCGGTGGCTTCCTGAACCAGGGCGGTAGCCTGCTGCACGGCGGCACCGGCACTTTTGATATCGCCACCGCCAACCTGATCAATGCAGGCGGCAACCTGGTGACCCGTGGCGGCCTGACCCTGGCAGCAGACAGCTGGACCAACAGCAGCGTGATCCAGGCCGGGCGCCTGACGGTCAACGTCAATACCCTGAACCAGACCGCCAGCGGCCAGTTACTCGCTTCCGACAGCCTGACGGGCAACGGCGGCAACTGGAACAACGATGGCCTGATCGCCAGTGACGGCACGGCCAATCTGACGCTGGCCGGCAGCTACGGCGGTAACGGGCGCTATAGCAGCCTGGGCAACCTGGGCCTGAGCGCCGCGCAGATAACCGTGAATGAAACTGCCAGCGTGGCAGGCGGTGGCGCTTCCCAACTGACCACCGGGAGCCAACTGCTCAACCGTGGGCGTTTGACCTCCAGCGGCGATCTGCGCATCAACGCCGGCAGTATTGTTAACACCGGCACGTTGGGGGCTTCACAGAACCTGGTGCTGACGGCCCAGAGCCTGCTCAACGATCATGCTGCAAGCGGTATCGGCGCACGCGGATTCCTGTTCAGCGGCCAGGACTCGACCTTCAACCTGGGCAGCCTGACCAACAACTATTCGGACATCTACAGCCTGGGCAACCTCACGGTAGCGGGAGTAGCCGGTGGAACCCAGGCGCAGAGCGTGCGTAACGTTTCGGCCAGCATCGAGAGCATGGGCGACCTCAGAATCGCGGCCAATGACGTGGTCAACGAGCGCGAGAAATTCAAGCTCAACCAGCAACTGACGTCCGTGGGCGTGGGCATTCGGTGCACCCAGCATTGCAGCGGCGGTTGGAGTGACCGACGCCCTGCGGTGACCTTGAGCCGTACCGTGTCGAGTGTGCTTGAACTCGACTCGCCTTCGGCCACCCTCAGCGCCGGGCGCAACATGGTGGTAACCGGGCAGAACTTCACCAACCGCTACAGCGTGGTGTCGGCCGCCAATGACCTATCGATTACTGGCGAAAACATCCTCAACCAGGCAGCTACCGGTGGTTCCGGTTCCCAGAGCCAGGAATACAGCGGCATTACCAAAATCTCCAAAGGCCAGTACAACCAGATGGTCGCCGCGGTGCAGGCCTATAACCGCGCGCACCCGCAGGGCTCGCCAGTAGATGAGGCGGCGTTTGCGGCCTTGATGGCGCGCTTTAGTCCGTCGCTGTTTCCCGGCATCAACCAACCCATCGCCGTACAAGGCGGCACCCAAGTGGTGGCCCCGGCGATTATTCAGGCCGGTGGCAACGCTGCGCTCACCGCCAGTAAAAGCATCAACAACATCAACGTGATCAAGACCGCGCTGGCGGTGGGTGGGCGTTCGCTGGACACCGGCGTAGGCGCCAATAAAACCCAGGTGGTGGTGCTCAATGCACAGTTGCCACCCGACCTTGCCCAACAGCAGGTCAACCCCCTGACCCTGCCAGGCTTCGGTTTGCCCAGCGGGCAGAACGGGTTGTTTCGTTTAAGTGGCCAAAGCGGCACCACGGGGCAGACGGGCACTGTTAATCAGAATTGGACGCTGGGCAGCGCCAGTCTTGATCCGAGCCAGCGCCAGCAAGCGCTGCCATCCACCCATGGACGCGTGATTCAAGTCGGCGAGGCGGCGCAAGTCGCCACCAGCACGCGGCAGGTCGCCGTGGCTGCCCGTGAAGCGGGTTTGCTTAATGCGGTCGCCAGTGCCATCGATACCGGCGGTGTAGGAAGCGCCGATGTGCAAACCCGGCTACCGGGACGCACCAACGGTGCCGACATCACCCGCGTTGACGGCATTGACGCGCGCGATCCCGCGGGTGTTTCCCAGCCTGCGGTCGATGGTTCGCGGCCGGGCATCGACCTGCCTGCCGTCACGCCAGGCGATAGGGTTGTGCATACGTCGCCAGACGGGACGCTCCCTGATCTGAGTGTGCCGGGCCTGTCGACCATTGCGCGCAGTACCGACGTTACGGCGATCGCTGCGCCGGAGACCCAACTGCCGGGCCTTACCCCGGCTGCCCAGGACGTACTCGCTGGCGGTCACGTACAACCACCAGCCGTCAGCCAGCCCACGGCATTGGCCGGCCAAACCATCAGCCGCGTCCAGGGCCTGCCGGACAGTCGTGCCGTCTCGCAGCCGCACAAGTACCTGATCGAAACCAACCCGGTACTCACCGACCTCAAGCAATTCATGAGCTCGGACTACCTGCTGCAAGGCCTGGGCTACAACCCAGACGAAAGCTGGAAGCGCCTGGGCGATGGCCTGTACGAACAACGTTTGGTTCAGCAGGCGGTGCAAGCGCGCACCGGCCAACGTTTTATCGACGGCCAGACCACCGACGAAAAACTGTTCAAGTACTTGATGGACAACGCCATCAGCAGCAAGCAGCAACTGAACCTGTCGATGGGCGTCAGCCTCACCTCGCAACAGGTCGCGGCCCTGACGCATGACATCGTGTGGCTGGAAGAGCACGAAGTGAACGGTGAAAAAGTCCTGGTGCCGGTGCTGTACCTGGCCCAGGCCAATAACCGTCTTGCCCCCACCGGAGCCTTGATCGCCGGTAACGACCTGAACCTGATCGCCGGTGAAAACCTGGTCAACTCCGGCATTTTGCGCGCCACCAACAACCTGTCGGCCAAAGCCGCCAATGATGTGACCAACAGCGGGCTGATCGAAGCAGGCAACCGCCTGGACCTGCTGGCGGGCAACAACATCGTCAACAAAGCCGGAGGCATCATCAAAGGGCGCGATGTGACGCTGACCGCCATTAATGGCGATGTGATCAACGAGCGCAGCGTGACCGGTTGGGATGACAAAGGGGCAAGGTATTCGCAGCATCGCGATTATGTGGATAGCGCTGCGCGGGTTGAGGCGGCGAATGATCTGAGTATCAAGGCGGGGCGAGACGTCTCAAACCAGGGCGCAGTGTTGCAGAGCGGGCGCGACACCACTATCCAGGCCGGGCGCGACCTAAGCTTTGGATCGGCCGAGCAGGTCACCGGCTACACCGGAGGTCGCATCAGCAACAGTACGGTGACCCAGCACGGTTCTTCTGTGACCGTGGGTCGCGACCTTAAGGCGGTGGCTGGTCGGGATTTGACGGCCATTGCCAGCCAGATTGAGGCCAAGCGTGATGTGGCTATGTCGGCTACTGGGGATCTAAGCCTGATTTCTGCGGCGGATGAGCAACACTCAGCGTACAACTCGAAGAAGCTCAAGACTCGGGAAGACCATGTCAGTCAGGTGTCGACGACGGTAAAAGCCGGAAGGGATGTGTCGTTGAGTGCTGGGCAGGACTTGGCCGTTACGGCTAGTCGGGTTTCTGCGGGGGACGAAGCGTATCTGTTTGCCGGTAATGACTTGAGTCTCAACACCGCCGAGGACAGCGATTACTCCTATTACTCCAAAACCAAAAAAGGATCGTGGGGTAAAAAGAGTACAAAAATGAGTGAGAGTGAAAGCGATGTTGCTATCAGCTCATCCATTGATGCGGGCAAGAAGGTTGTTGTTTCGGCAGCTCAGGATATCAATCTTGAGGGGGCGAAAATCAACAGTGGTGGCGAGCTGCTGGCTTCCGCTGGGCACGACATCAATCTTGAGGCTGCGCAAAACTATTCCAGCCAAGCCAGCGCTTCCTCCAAGAAAGGGATGTTTTCGAGTAAGTCTCGTAGCCAGTCGAGTAGTCAAACAACGCTCAACAGTACTGAGCTGGTTGCCGAGTCAATCAAACTACAAGCGGATCACGATATTTCCCTAGAGGCAGCGGCTTTGCGGGCAGAGGGCGCCATAAAGCTCAACGCTGGCAATGACGTTGAAATCGGCACGGCGCAGGTGCAGCAAACCTCTAGCCAATCAAAGCAGTCCAGCAAAGTCGGGCTGTCGCTGACTGTTGGTATGTCGGCGACTCAGAAAGGCCAGCAGGCCCAGCAAAGTGCCTCGCAAAGTATCGGCAGTGACATCAGCGCTGATAGCTTGCAGATCACCAGCGGTCGCGATACCACCGTGCGCGGAAGTACGTTGGTCACGGACCGCGATCTGCGGATCGACACGGGGCGCAATCTTGAAGTGGTCAGTGCTGAAAACAGTGAAAGCGCCAGCTCCAAGGCCAATAGCAAAAAGGTCGGAGAGGTAGGTTCCTGGTGGCAAAGTGCGACGGGTGTCGTCAAGACCAAGAAAACCGAGCAGAGCGACACCACGCGTCAAACGGGTAGCCAGATCGCCTCGCTGGGGGGTGACGTCGGCCTGTCAGCGGGCGAGCAATACACCCAAATTGCCAGCCAGGTTGTTGCGCCTAAAGGCGATATCGATATCAAAGCCAAGCACGTGGACATCGTGGCCGGCTTCGACACCCTCAAAGCCAGCAATACGGCGAGTACCAGCCGCACAGCAATTGGCGGGACGGTCAGCGTTCCAATGGTTGACGCGTTGCGAAGCCTCCAAGGAACAGCTGAGTCGGCCCAACAAACCAGCGACGGCCGCATGCTTGCGCTGTCTGCCGTGAATGCCGCCATGAGTGCCAATGCGGCCATCGAAGGTGGCCAGGCGTTGATGAACCAAAACCTCACTGGGGTGAAGATCAGCGTCAACTTGAGCGACAGCCGCAGCCACAGTGCGAGTGAGCAAAGTGGTCGCAATGTGGTCGGCAGCAGCGTGGTTGCAGGGGGGGACGTCAACATCACTGCCAAGGGAGCTGGCGCTGATAGCAATCTAAATGTGGTGGGCAGTCGGATTGACGCAGGAGGCGACGCCAACCTTAAGGCTGACGGCAAAATCAATCTGCTCGCTGCACAAAATACGGCACATCAGGAGAGCACCAATAACAACAGCGGTTGGAGTGCTGGAATTGGTTTCAGCTTTGGTGGGCAGCAAAACGGGTTCACATTGGACCTGGCGGCCAATAAAGGCCGGGGTATGTCCGATGGTGATGACGTCACTCAGACCAACACGACCGTTAAGGCTGGACAGACGGTGCGCCTTGACAGCGCTGGGGATACCAACCTCAAGGGTGCGGTCGTTACCGGTCAGCAGGTTCAGGCCAAAGTGGGCGGCGATCTCAATATCGAGAGCCTGCAAGACACCAGCACCTATCGCTCGGAACAGCTGAGTGCAAACGTCGGGGTCAGCATTTGCATACCGCCGTTCTGCATGGGCATGAGCAGTGTCAGTGGTGGCATTGGCCAGCAAAAAATGCACAGCGACTATGCCAGTGTCAGTGACCAATCGGGCATCAAGGCGCGCGACGGTGGCTTCCAGATTGAGGTTAAGGGTAATACCGACCTCAAGGGCGCAATTATCGCCAGCACTGATAAGGCAGTCGCTGATGGTAAGAACACGCTCACAACGGGCACGTTAACCACTTCGGACATCAAGAATAAAGCCGATTACGACGCTACCAGTATCAATCTGAGCGGTGGCTACAGTGCTGGCGGGAAGGTTGGCAGGGATGCAAACGGCAACGTTGATGCCACCAAGACCGGTACGCCAGTGGCTGATAAAGGCGGATTTGGCGTCAACGCGCCTGTTGCGCTGTATGCCGGTGACAGCTCCAGCAGTAAAACCTTAAGCGGTATCAGCGGCGCAGCAGTGACGGTGACTGACAGCGCCAAGCAGCAGGCGTTGACCGGCCAGACGGCCGACCAAGCTGTGGCTGCAATCAATACTGATGTGTCCAGTGATCGAGATGGCAGCAACAAGCTAAAGCCAATTTTCGACGCGAAGGAGATTCAGGTCGGTTTCGAGATTACCGGCAAGTTCGTTCAGAACGTAGCTGCGTATCTGGAGACCCGCGCCCGCGAGGCGGATACGCTGCGTAGCGACGCTGAAAAGGAATACGCCAAATCCCGCGACCCTGAAGTCGACCCTAACGTACAAGCGGTTCATCGACAGAAATACTTGGACCTGAATAAACAAGCCAATGCCGTTGCTGCTGATTGGGGAGCAGGCGGCACCTACCGACAAATCGCCACCGCATTGGTCGCGGGTGCAAGCGGTAACGTAACCGGTGGTGGTGCGCAGTTTGCGCAGAATATGGTCGTTAACTACGTCCAGCAGCAGGGCTCGGACTACATCGGCAAACTGGTCATCAAGGGGATGAAAGAAGGCAGCCCTGAGCACGCCAGCTTGCATGCCATTCTCGGCTGTGCCGGTGCTGCTGCCAGCAGCCAGAGTTGCTCAGCGGGTGCGCTGGGTGGTTCGGCCAGTAGTTTGCTCGCAGGCCTTTTTAACGAAACCAGCCCTAATGAAACGAGCGAGGAGCGAGAGGCCAAGCGCAACATCATCGCGTCGATGGTGACCGGCATTGCTGCAATGAGCAACCCGAACGGTGCGGCGACGGCTACTAACGCCGCGGTTGCGAACGTCGACAACAATTGGCTGGCGACCCAGCAAATAGTTCAAATGGTCAAGGAGGTCGCAGAGGCGGAAACGTTCGCTGAAAAAATGAAGGTGACGGGCAAGTGGTTATCCATTTCTGGTAGTCAAGATATGACTTCAGCCAGCGCGCTCTTCAATAGTTTCAAAGACAGTATGGCCGGCGCAGGCATAGATACTCTGAACGGTGCAGTGGGAGTGTTGCGCGATCCAGTTGCAAGCATTGACGCTATGAACGCGTTCATATTGTCAGTCGAGGGGGAGAAGCTCTTCGGTAAGGCTGCCGCTGGCTTCAAGTCGCAAATCAGTCAGCTTCGCGATGCGCTGGTTGTCGGTGGTGATGAAAACGCCGAGAAGCTTGGTAAGCAAATGGGCGAGGCGGTGGCGTTGTATGCCCAAGTCATTGCTACCGGCGGAACAGTGGGAGCTGCTCAGGGTGCGTCAACACTTTCTAAAGCTGGCGTCGAGGTCTCTATCAATGGCTTTAAAGAGATTGCTGCCGCCACCAAGGCTGCGGGAGGTGTTGAGGGTAAGCTGGCCAAGTTTGAACGTGTTGGGCCAAATCCTGATGTGCCACATCCGATTGATGTGCCCAATCACGTGCCGGTGGGTGGCCCCCAATACGTTAAAAGCGCCACGATTCAGGCCAATACTACAGTCGAGCTCAGTGAGAGCGTAACGCTGAAGAGTGGGAAAGTGATCCCCAAGGGCAGTATTGTCACGGTCAGTGACGATACGATGAAGGTTGTGTACGCTGATGGAACGAGTGAGCTTGCTTCTTATTCTAAGGTTAGTACGGCACCATTGGGCTTACCTAATGCCAGTCAAATTGAAAAGGCGGCCACTCAAGCTCGACAAGATTTATTAGATGAAATTAACAAGATATCTTCAAAAACACAGGCAAGTAAACAAGCAACGATGGTGGGTGCATATGACCCTGTCACGGGCAAGACGGCGATAGGAAGTAGCAATGGCGCCATAGCGGCCGATATGTTGCATCCGAACACAGTAAAATATATTGAGGATAAGTTGGGTGTGAAGATCGGAGAGTTTACCGACTTTTGCAAAAACAAGGCGGGTGCCTGTGCAGAAGTATCGGCTGCGGATTCTCTTGTCAGGCAAGGAGTTGATCCCTCGGGGATAAAGTTTACTGACGCGGTCCGTCCACGTGATGTGTGGGGAAAGGACCGTATTCCTGACGCAGCGATAATTCCGACCTGTACAAACTGCAGCGTAACCTGGCCACGAGGAGATCTCTAATGAGTTTATTGAATGCAGAGTGGCGGCCTGGGTTTGGAACGATAGTCACGTGGTTCGCAATAGATAAGGCGGGTAAGATCGCAGTGATGGTAAATAACTGCTACGGAGAATTGCCAAGGATATTGTTGAGCACAGAAAATGTGGAAGCTTTACTTGATAAAATGTCTGAGTTTATGTGGGACGAGTCTTCTGAGTTTTTGAGCGATACGCCGAATAAACAGGGAGAACTCAAGGTCGACTTGTATTCTGCTTGGCGGTATGGGCACCTCCAATCAAAAGACAGTGTGGTTGAGCACCTTGAGTTTGATTTGGCAGAGTCAGCGTCTTACGCTGAGGCTAATCTGTCCGTCAATAAAGGCTTTTTTGTATATCATGGTGTTGAAGGCGATAACGAAGGCGCGGACTATCCAGTTGGCTATAGTGGGAAGTCTGGGATGGGGGATTATTTCAGGTATCTAGTGCCTACTAAATTTGCTAATGTCAATGATATTCCAGAAGCTTTGCATTGTGTGCTAGTGAAGTCTGATAGTTTTGATTTTGCAAACGATCAGTTGCTCAGGAACGATGAGGTAGAACGTCATTTTTATCAAATGTTTTCTAGTTGGACAAACGAAAAAAGGGGGCAGATTTGAATGGCACTTACTTAACCTTCTTTGGGTGCCCGTTTTTCCTGACTTCGTCCCTTGCTGAGTGGCGTGTTTTCATCGGCATGGGGTAAGGTTTGGGTCTTCGTTTTATGGCGCGTGGCTCGATCCTGCCTCATCCAGGACGGCCGTTTCTTGGGCTTTTTCAACTCAACCAAATGATCTTCCTCTCCCAAAAATTTCCCCAGTTGAAAGTCGGTGCTGCACCGTCGAGCACCGTATTGCTCGAACACCCCGTCCACGCCTCGTCGTTGCAGTTCGCACAGTGTCCAGTCCTGAAATAGGTTTACACCTATTTCAGGACTGGACAGCCCCAGTGCACCTAACAGCTTGCAAATGACTGTTAATCATTGGGTCGATTCGAGTCCAGGTCGTGGAGGCAGATAGCGACATAAAAAAGAGCCGTACAAATAAACCCTCAAACGATGCCATGCACACCTATGTTGCAATATTGCCCTTTGAAATACAGCAATGGCCGCGTCGCAACAGCTTCTTTGGATAAATCCAGCGCTTTCACTTCACCAATCACGATCAGGTGATCACCCGCGACGTGCTCGGCGTGGATTTCACAATCCAGCCAATGCAGGCTGCCGGCAATGACCGGATTACCCAGCGGCGATTCCTGCCATTCGATGCCGTGCCATTTATCCGTGCCTCGACGGGCGAACTGGTTGGAAATCCTGACCTGCTCAACTGACAGGATATTCACCGCGAATCGACCTGCCTGGCGAATCTTGGGATAGCTGGCCGAGTTGGACATGACGCTGAATGACACCAGCGGCGGGCTCATCGACACGCTATAGAATGACTGGCAAGTAAAGCCAATCGGCTCATCATCCACATGGGATGTAATCACTGTGATACCGGATGCGTAGTGCCCGAGCGCTTCGCGAAAGCACAATGGCTCGATAGCGGTATTGGAGAGTGACATAGTGAATCCTGAATAGTGGGTGCTGTATGAAAGCGCGAAGGCCCGAAGTGGCGTGGCATTTTAAAATCTGCCATGCGCTCTTTCTGGCCTTCGCCCGGCACTAGTTCGAGAGCTCTCTTCGAACGATTTCTGCACCTGCACTCAGTGCATTCAGCTTGCCTCTGGCTACCTGGCGAGGCAGCGGGGCCATGCCACAGTTGGTGCAAGGGTAGAGCTTGTCGGCGTCCACAAATTGCAGCGCTTTGCGGAGGGTGTTGGCGACTTCCTCGGGCGTTTCAATGGCGTGGTTGGCCACATCAATGGCCCCTACCATGACTTTTTTGCCGCGAATGAGTTCGATCAAATCCATGGGGACATGAGAGTTGTGGCATTCCAGCGAGATGATATCGACGCTGGATTTTTGCAGCTTTGGAAAGGCTTCTTCGTACTGTCGCCACTCTGAACCCAGCGTCTTCTTCCAATCGGTATTGGCCTTGATGCCATAGCCATAGCAAATATGCACAGCCGTTTCACATTTGAGGCCTTCAATGGCCCTTTCCAGGGTGGCCACGCCCCAATCATTCACCTCGTCAAAGAAAACATTAAAGGCCGGCTCGTCAAACTGGATAATGTCGACACCCGCCGCCTCCAGTTCCCTGGCTTCCTGATTGAGAATCTTGGCAAATTCCCACGCCAGCTTTTCGCGACTTTTATAGTGGTTGTCATACAGCGTGTCGATCATCGTCATGGGGCCTGGCAGCGCCCACTTTATCGGCTGCCTGGTTTGTTGGCGCAAGAACTTGGCGTCCTCAACAAACACAGGCTTTTGGCGAGACACTGCGCCCACGACCGTGGGGACGCTTGCATCATAGCGATCACGAATCCGGACGGTTTCACGTTTCTCAAAGTCAACGCCGTCCAGGTGTTCAATGAAAGTCGTGACGAAGTGTTGGCGTGTTTGTTCGCCATCGCTGACGATGTCAATGCCGGCGTGTTGTTGTTCTTGCAACGACAAACGCAAAGCATCGTGTTTGCCTTCAACCAGTGCCTCGTCTTGCAGTTTCCAGGGTGACCAAAGCGTTTCAGGTTGTGCAAGCCAAACAGGTTTAGGCAAGCTGCCAGCAGTTGAAGTGGGTAGTAATTTTTTCACGATGGGTGACCTTGTATTCTGATGAGTCAAAGCGCGCAATGAGCGGACCACTGCTCAAGAACAGCTTGGTACGGTTTGATGAAGTTCTCTTCGACAAACTTTCCTTGCTCGATAGCCAGCCGGCTACGTTCTTCGCGGTCATAAACAATCAGGGTTAACGAATAGTCCTGATGCTTCAAACTGGGTTGGTAGGATTGTCCGGCTGCCGAGTTAGCGTTGTAAATCTCAGGCCGGTAGATCTTTTGGAACGTGTCCATGGTGCTGATGGTGCTGATCAGCTCAAGAGGGGTGTAATCACTGAGCAAATCGCCAGAAAAATAAAATGCCAATGGCGCAACGCTGTTGGACGGCATGAAGTAGCGAACCTTCAACCCCATCTTCTTGAAATATTCATCGGTTAACGAGTATTCATCCTGCTGGTATTCAATGCCCAAGACCGGGTGCTGGTTCTCGGTCCGGTGGTAGGTTTTGGTGTTCGAAACGCTCAGGCAGATAACCGGTGGTTTATTAAAATTTTCTTTGTAGGCGTCTGAGTTGACGAAGCACTTGAATAGCTTTCCGTGCAGCTCGCCAAAGTTCTCCGGCGTGCTGAATTGTGGCTGATCCTTGTTGTGCCCCAACAACACCACGCTAAAGTCATAATCACGCACGTAAGAGGAGAAGTTATTGCCTACAATGCCTTCAATACGCTCGTTGGTCGTGTGATCAATAATGTTCGATTTCAATATTTCAATCAGGGGAATGGCGTTGGTACTGCTGCCCGCATCGATAGCCATCTCCACAGAAATGATTTCAAGTTCGACGGTGTAACGATCACCTTTGGGGTTGTCCCAATGCGCCAGGGTATTAAAGCGGTTGTCAATCATCCTCAACGTATTGCGCAGGTTCTCTTGACGACTTTTGCCTCTCGCCAAATTGGCGAAGTTGGTCGTGATGCGCGTATTTTCAGACGGTTGATAGTTTTCGTCGAAACGAATTCGCTTAATGCTGAACGTGAATTTTTTGCTCATTACCCTGGCACCCTGATGTCTGAGATAAACCTGAAAGAACGTCTCATCTGGTTTTCACTCAGAGGTCTTTACAGTGTCTTTAATTAACAAACATTCTAGGCTGGGCGATTGCTTGAGTGAAAATGAATTGATTTCACTGAATCGTTAGCCCTTCTCATGACGGGTCAGCGGACAAAGAAAAGCCTGCAGTGATGCGGGCTTCTTTATTTGGTTTTTTTCAGAAGAAGGTCGTGCCCTCAATGTGATAGACCTGCGGTTGCGCAGAAAAGTATTCCTCCAGACCCAGCATGAAAACTTGGTGGTCGTTACTGGCTTCGAATCCTGGCGAGTGGTCTTCGAGCGACTCCCAACGCACGATCAGATTGAAGTGTTCTGGTGTTTCGATCCCCTGTGCGAGCATGTGGCCCAGGTAGCCTTTTGCACGAGTGAGCAGTGGAGCGACCTCGGCAAATGCCCGTCTGAACGTTTCGATGTGTTCTTTATGGACGGGGATCATGGCGATCTCGTAGATCATGGCTTGGCTCCTGTGTTGGGCTCGACGGCGATCGCGATTTTGCCTTGGAGGCCATTGTTGGGGCTCTCCAGCCGGGCATGGGCGAGGGCGATATCGGCAAGCGCATAGACGGCGCCCACATGTGGGCGCAACAGACCCTGGGTGACCAATGTGCTCAACTCATCCTGCTTGCCGCGGTTTTGCCGAGTGAACACGAAGTGATAACTCGCATTCTTGCCCCAGGCCTGAACCAGGTTCTGTGGTTGGGCAATGTCGACGATCGAGACCACTCGGCCCAGTTGCGCCAGCGCATCAGGGCTGCGCGATAGCGTGTTGCCGCCGAGGGTATCGAATATCACATCGACGCCGCGCCCATCGGTTTCCCGCATAATCGCGTCAACGTAGTCTTCTTTTTCGTAGTCGATGATCACGTCGGCGCCCATGCGTCGTGCGAATTCTGCGTTGGCTTCACGCACGGTCGTGAACACCCTGGCGCCGATGGCTTTTGCCAGTTGGATCGCGATGTGGCCGACGCCGCCCGCGCCGCCGTGGATCAGGATGCTTTCTCCGACGCGTAGCGCTGCGCGTACGCTCAGCGCTTCCCATGCCGTCCCACCCACCAGGCTCAGGCTGGCCGCTTCGAGGTGGCTCAGTGTGGGAGGCTTTTTCCCGATAATGCTTTCGGCCGCCACGTGGTATTCGGCATAACTGCCATGGCCTTCGAATATCTGCGGGGTGTACCAGACTTCGTCGCCTGGCACGAAATTCGTCACGCCCGGCCCGACGGCTTCGACAACACCGGAGACGTCATGACCGGTAATGGCGGGTAGGGGCACCAGGTCGGCATAATCCCCGCGTCGCACCTGATAATCCAGCGGGTTGATGGAGGTGGCGTGTACCCGCACCAGGACGTGCCCCGTGTGCGGCACCGGCTTGGGCACCTCGCAGAGTTCGAACGAATCCGGGCCGCCAAATGATTTAAGCCTCATCGCTTTCATTGCATTACCTCGTTTCGGTAAAAAGGGATATCGGGAATTCTCGATATTCTAGGGTAAAAAATTACAGATCCTTGCCAATGATCTCGGCAAGCGCACTGATGGTTGCTTCGTTTCGCTTGTAGTAGGTCCATTGGCCGATGCGCCGGGTTTCGATCAGGCCGGCTCGGTGCAGCGTTGCCAGGTAATCAGACACGGTCGACTGCGACAGCCCGACGCCTTCCTGGATGCTGCTGACGCAAACGCCCACGGTATGAACGTCCCCTTCATCCTGGGCTGGGAAGTGCTTTTCGGGGTCCTTCAAACCTTTCAGGATTTCAAGTCGAGTGCGGTTTGAGAGGGCTTTGAATATTTCGAGTAGGTCCATGGTGCGAGGATATCGAGATTTACCGATATGTCAATGCGAAAAAAGCTCCGGTGTTGATCGCTGGATCAAACGTCTGCACGCCAGCCTTCCAGCGTGCGCCACAACTTCCTCATCGTCGGGTTCTGGTTTTCAACTGCGCAATACGAGCGAATCTCCAACCGCGTACTCCATTCCTCTCCCCCGGCACGCACCAGCAGCCCACGTTCCAACTCATCCACCACCGCGCTCTGCGGCAGCCACGCTACGCCATAACCTTCGATAGCCATGCGCATCAGCAGCATGGCCATGTCGGCTTCGTAGCAGCGTTCCAGCACAGTGGGAGCAGGGCCGTTCTTGATCACTATTTCCGCAACTCGGCCCAGGAACGTAGTGGCGGTGTACGCCAGGTGCGGGACGGGTTTCCCTGCATTCCCCGGTAGGCGATACAGCGGTCGACCGCGTTTGTCCGGGGCGCACAGCGGGATGAATGCGTCATGTCCCAACGCCAGGCTGCCGAAGCGCTCCGCATCCAGCAGGATCGGCGCCAGCGGGTGGTGGTAGACGATCATCAGGTCACAGCTGCCTTCTTCCAGCGCAATCACCGCATCATGAATATTCGCCGCCACTACGCGCGCATTGAACTGCTCGGTTTGTCGCTGGAACTGCGCCAGCCACTTGGGCAGGAAGGTCATCGACAGGCTGTGGCCGGCAGTCACCTGGATCGAGCGGCCCGGCATGCGTTCCACTTCACGCAGACTGGCGCGCAGGCGCATCAGACCGGCCAGGGCGTCGCGGCTTTCGCTGCAGAAGGCGACGCCTGCGGCGGTGAGTTGCACCGGGTAGGTGCCACGGTCGACCAGCTCGACACCCACCCATTCTTCCAGTGAGCGAATGCGCCGCGACAAGGCTGATTGAGTCACGCAGCGCACTTCGGCGGCGCGGGAAAAGTTCTTCCACTCAGCGATGGCCAAGAGGTCATCCAACCATTTGATCTGCATGCCGGTTCTCCAGGCTATGAGCCTTGAGTGTAAGCGGCCGCGCCCAGGCAGGGCTTGGCTTTTTGCAAACTATTCCAAAAACGCATGGGGTTAGCCGGATTACTCATCATGGTGGTTGGGGGCCGTCCCTAGAATCTTCGGCATACAACAAAAGCCATCCGAGGGCCGCACCTGTGAACAAGAACAAACTCCCCCGTCGCATTGCAGTCGGCATCGCCCTGGGCGTGCTGGTGGGTTGGGCGTGTCACCACTATGCCGGCAGCGAGCAGGCCGTCAAGGAGCTGGCCGGGTACTTTTCGATGGTCACCGACATCTTCCTGCGCATGATCAAGATGATCATTGCACCGCTGGTGTTCGCCACCTTGGTGGGCGGCATCGCGAGCATGGGCAGTTCGCGTTCGGTGGGGCGTATCGGGATGCGGGCGATGCTGTGGTTTGTCACGGCGTCGCTGGTCTCGCTGATGCTCGGCATGGCGCTGGTCAACCTGTTCCAGCCGGGCGCCGGGTTGAACATGCAGGTGGTGCAGCACGCCACGGCGGCGGTGCCGGTCAACACCGGGGACTTCAGTCTCAAGACCTTTATCAGTCACGTGTTCCCGCGCAGCATTGCCGAGGCGATGGCCAACAACGAGATCCTGCAGATCGTGGTGTTTTCGCTGTTCTTCGGCTTCGCGCTGGCCGGCGTCAAGCGTGCCGGTTACACGCGTATCACCGACACCGTCGACGAACTGGCCAAGGTGATGTTCAAGATTACCGACTACGTGATGGCCTTCGCACCGATCGGCGTGTTTGCCGCGATCGCCTCGGCGATCACCACCAACGGCCTGGGCCTGCTGGCGGATTACGCCAAGCTGATCGCCGAGTTCTACGTGGGCATCGCCTTGCTCTGGGTGTTGCTGTTTGCCGCCGGTTACCTGTTTCTCGGGCGTTCGGTGTTCACCCTTGGCAAGCTGATTCGCGAGCCGATCCTGCTGGCGTTCTCCACGGCCAGCAGCGAGTCGGCCTACCCGAAAACCATGGAGGCCCTGGAGAAATTCGGCGCACCCAAGCGCGTCTCCAGTTTCGTGCTGCCGCTGGGCTATTCCTTCAATCTTGACGGCTCGATGATGTACCAGGCGTTCGCGATCATGTTTATCGCCCAGGCCTACAACATCGACCTGAGTTTCACCCAGCAACTGCTGATTCTGCTGACGCTGATGATCACCAGCAAAGGCATGGCCGGCGTGGCGCGGGCCTCGGTAGTGGTGGTAGCGGCGACATTGCCGATGTTCAACCTGCCCGAAGCCGGGTTGCTGCTGATCATCGGTATCGACCAGTTCCTCGACATGGCGCGCACTGCCACCAACGTGGTGGGCAACAGTATCGCCACGGCGGTGGTCGCGAAATCCGAGACAGAGGAAGAGCCTGCCGAGCTACCGCAAATGGTGCGCACATGACCACCACTTCTCGATTGGGCATCGTCGGCGGGCTCGGCTCGCTGGCGGGCGGCGATCTGTTCTACAAGTTGGTCAAGTCCAAGGCTGTGCGTGAGGACCAGGGCCGTTATCACTTCCTGTTCGAGCAGCGCCCGTTCAAGGATGTGCTGTTACCCCTGGACCGCCACGCAAGCATGACCGCGCGCAAGTTCTATGTGTTCCAGGTGTGCAAGACCTTCGAAGACAGCGGCGTGGATGCGGTACTGCTGCCGTGTTTCGCCAGCCAGACCTTTCGCGAGGAAATTCAGCAGGAACTTGGCATTCCCGTGCTGGACATGATGCAGGCACTCGTCCGGTACATCCTGCGCAATGTCGCACCCGGCGCCACTTTGGGCGTAATCGCGTCAGACTTCGTGCGTCACTGTGGTTTGTTCGAAAAGCACCTCGGCCAGCACTTCAACCTGGTATATCCGGAGGATCACGCCCAGGCCGCGCTGATGGAGGCGATGTATGGCGTCAACGGCATCAAGGACGGCCACCTCGACGGCGTGCCGCTGGAGTCGGTGTACCAGGCGTGCCTGTCACTGCAAGGGCAGGGCGCCACGGTGATCGTGCCGGGCATGACCGAGCTGTCGCTGGTATGCAGCGACCTGCAACGGCGCGGCATCGGCGTGCTCGACATCAATCAGATCTACGCCGAGTTCGCCACCCAGGTCGACGGCCCGACGCGCCAGCCGCCATTCAAACTGGGCATCGTCGGTGGCGTCGGCCCTGCGGCCACCGTGGACTTCTTGAGCAAGGTGGTCGCCCACACTCCGGCGGGCAAGGACCAGGACCATATCAAGATGGTGGTGGAGCAGAACCCACAGATCCCCGACCGCACCGCCAACCTGTTGCGCGACGAAACCGACCCCACTCTGGCGCTGTACGCCACCTGCAAACGCCTGGAAAACGCTGGCGCCCAAGCCATCGCGATCCCGTGCAACACCGCCCATGCGTTTGTCGAACGCATCCAGGCGCATTTGCGCGTGCCCATCGTCAATATGCTCAGCGAAACAGTGGAGTGGATCGTGAGCACCTACGGCAGCGACCAGGCGGTTGGCCTGCTGGCGACTTCCGGCACCCTGCAAAGCCAGGTCTACCACCAGGCGGCGCGGCGTTCGGGGTTGCAACTGATCACACCCGGTTTCGATTACCAGGCGCTGGTGATGGAAGCGATTTATGGCGAGCGGGGTATCAAGGCCGGGTTTACCGAGGGCGTCTGCCGCGAGCAATTGCTGCTGGCGGCAGAGCATTTGTGTGAGCAGGGGGCGAGGGTGTTGATCCTGGGGTGTACGGAGTTGCCGTTGGTGTTGGCGCACAGTGAGTTGTTTCAGATCAACCAGCACCGTGTCGTATTGGTGGACCCCACCACCCTTCTTGCGCGACGGTGCATCGGCCTGGCAGGCGTGAGCCAGTGCCTTACTTCGTCGGCACGATGATTTGACTTCTTTAAAAAGTCACTCACTGCACAGTGCGAGTCGGAATAAGCTGCGCGTTGGCCTGAAGAATAGCGCATACCTCAAGGTTCAAACGCACGTACTCCGCCCAGTTGAAGTGCTCGGCATAACGTTCGGTAAATTGCTGATCCACGCGGCAGATGGCCGGGCGTTCGTGGTAAATGGCGCAACCCTTGCTCGCGGCAGCGTAGTGCCGGCAGGTGCCGTCACCACGATCAAGAAATTGCGTTTCAGGCGCCAGGTTGACGTGCTGGCAGCACAAACCGCACTGGGTACAGGGAAAAGCGTCCACGGGTATCAGACCTTGTGCAGAAAGCAAAGCGCCCGCGCGGGGTGCGCGGGCGCCAGATTACTCAGGCCACGGGAGCGTCCAGGCTGGCCTTTTGGCCGCTAGCCACCGCCGCGACATCGTCGATGCGCTTCTTGGTAGCAAGGACCAGATTGCCATCCTTGTCGAGGATGGCGGTGTCGATCATTGCCTTGATCAACTGGGCGAATTTCACCGAGGCAAACACCACCTCCTTGCTCTCTTTGGAGAAGGTGCGGTAGTCCACGCCTTCCTGCTCGATCACTTTCTTCAGTTCGCTGACGCTGCGGCGTAGTTGCGAGCTGATCTTGGAGAACGTGCTGTTGGCCAGCGCCGTGACTTTATCAATGGCGGTGAGCTTTGCGGTCAGCAGGTCTGCTTGGTCACGCAGGGTGCGCGCTTGTTCCATGTTGCTGCGTGCGTTATTCAGGGCTTCTTCACCCTTGTTACCCAGTACGTGCCCGAAGATCGCCAATGCCGGACCTGCGACGATACCTCCCAGCACCATCATGCCGCCGGCCATGCCGTAGCCGCCTGCTGCCAATGAGCCGCCGCCCAGCCAGGCGAGGGTGGCGTTGGTTGCCGCCACGCCACCCAAGGATGAAATGGCGGTGCCGGTGCTGGCAGTTGCCAGCAGCATGGTGCCGTTATAGGCGCCGAAGGCCAGCGCGGCACCTCCGCCCATGCCAGCGCCAAGGCCCAGGCCAGCATCCTTGAGTGCTTGATAATCCTGACGTAGACCGGTCAGGGTCTTGCTCGTGAAATCGCCAGCGTTGAGTTTGTCCAACTCGGGGCTTTGCGACAGCTCGACGTTTTTCAGGCGTTCGAAGGTTTCAATAAACTCAGCTACCACGCCGTTGAACGCGCGCAGTTTGCGTTGACCGTAATCTTCCAGGGTGGTGTTGGTTTTCTTGCGCTGCTCTTCAACCTTCAAGTTGGCGGTATTCACCAGGTTTCGAGCGTCGTTGTTGAGGTCTTTGGCGTTGCTGTGGTCAATCGCGCCGCTGACGCCCTTGGCCGCACCGTACAGGCCGGCAGCAGCTGCGACGGCACCAATGATCAGGGGAATTGGCATGCTCTGTTTCCTTACTCGAGGATGATCGAAATGGTTTTACTGACTTCTCGGTTCAGCGTTTCTGCACGCTCTAGCAGGTCGTCAAAAATGAAGTCTTCCAAGCGATGGTGTTGTTGGAATTCTTTGAGCAGCGCCCACTCGATGCTGGAAATATGGCCATCGCGCAGTGATACCAGCAGCAGTTCGAACAGGATCACTTTGGGCGCCGACGGCAGCTCGAATGACTTGCCCTTGATGATTTCCTTAAGCACCGAGGTCGCAGCCAGTACGCGGGTTTCGGGGTTGCCGGCCTTGGGCACCGGGTATTTCTTGAGTGCTTCGATCAGGCGCGCCTTCACGTTGATGTCGTCGCCGAAGTACTCCATGAACTCCGCCAGGCCCGGGCGTTTGCCGATGGAGTGTTCCAGGTCGGCAATCACCTCGCGCTCCTGTTCACCTTCCTCAATTGTCAGCGCGTCAAGGTTGGTGCCGGAGGTCAGCTCGTCGGCGCGCTTGCCGTCCCACAGCAAAGGTTTGTCGGCAATCGCCAGTAACTTGGCCAGGTCCAGTAGGTGATGTTTGTCCGCATCGGACAGCAGTTTGATCAGCATCAGTGGGGCATCCTTTTATTCAAGCGAAGAGCGGATTACAGGGTCAGCGGGCTGTCGGAGTCCATGAAGTCATCGAATTCGGCGATGCTTTGGAACTGCAGTTGTTGGCCCAATAAACCGGCGTATTGGTTGATGGCGGCGGCCATCGTGTCGATGTGGTTGCTGGCAATACCGGCAGTGGAAAACAACTGCTGCGTCGCCTGTTCCAGTTGCGGCAATTCGCGTCGCACGAACGCGTCCAGCCGCGTTTGTTCGTCGGCAATGCTCTGGCGTGCAGCAGCCTCAATGGCCTGCGCACGCGCCAAGTGAATGCGGGAGTGCTCTACGCCTTCGGCGGCTTCCAGAGCAACTTTGTAGAACATGGAGGACAAGGTGTAGCCGATCATTCCGCCAATTGCGGCACCCACGAACGGGATCGGGATCGCCACTTGCCCCAGTGCAGCCATCATGCCGCTGGACAGCATGCCGGCGCCTTTTTCGCCGACTTCATGCAGCAATTGCGCCTCGCTGATTTCGTCGTTGACGTAGCGCTTGATCGAGCCACCGAGCGACAGGCAGATATCGACGATCATCGCCGGCGCATTGGTGTTTGATAGGGTGCACAGTGTCTGGTTGCCCGATTGCTGCAGGCCACCTTTGATGGCGGCACCGACGAACGCCGTACCGTAGCCAAGTGCCGCGGCCTGGGCTGTGTCGATGGCCAAATCCTGTACCGCTGTTCCCAGTTGTTTTTGCTCCAGGGCGACGCTGAACAGGTTGGTCATCAGCGAAATCGAGCCCCCGACGACGGCGCCGATTTTTGCGCCTTCGATGCCGGCACGATGGCTGGTTCTGCCAATGTCCTTGAGGGTTTCACCTTTGGGATTCTTGACGTAATCGATGGCCTGCTCGGTGGTGATGCCCAAGTCAACGATGTCTTCGCGTTCCAACTGGTCGAACTTGTCGGCGCGTTCGCGGAATTTTTCTGCCAGGTCCTTCTGGTCATTCAGTTCAAGTTTGTCGGCACGCTCGCGCAGGCCGGCTGCTCGATTGCGACAGTAGGCGCGGGCGTCATCCACTTGTTCGCTGGGCAGCTCGAGCTTTTTGCCGAAATACTTTTTGTACTTGTGGTCTTCGTGGCTGACCTGGTTGGCGACGCGGTTGCCGTTGGCCTCCAGTTTGGTCTGGGCTTCGTAGACGATGTCGCCGTTGGCATTCACTTTCACACGGTCGACGGCTTCGCGGTACTTGCTGTCGGTCTGGATGCCGTAGTGCTTCAGGTCATCACTGCGAATCGTGCGTTCGGTCGACTTGCTGATGATCGCCTCTGCATTGTCGCGGCTGGTGCTGGCCACCTCACCGGCCCAGCCCGCACGCTGTTTGATTCCCGTGCCTTCGGTGCTGATGCCCTTGAGACCTTTGCTCAAGGTGACGCCGACTTCATTGTCGATACCTGTGAAACCCTTGATGTACTCGGCATTGGCGCTGCCAAAGCGGTTGACCACTTCACTGGTGGACAGCGCGGTGGCGGTCTGGGCGATGTCCGCCTGGGTCTGGTCCTGGCGAGCGTTTGGGTCGTAGGGCTTCATTGAGCCTCCTGTCGGGCGTAGTCAGGGGTGTACAGCGCGGTCATCTTGCTCAGCTTTTCGGCGATGGCCTGGGTCCAACTGACGGGTTGATGCAGGTGAATACTTTCGCCAAGGCCGAACACCCACCAGAAGGTTTCCTGGTCGTCTGGCACCTGGGCGTGCAGGCGTTGCCAATCGCTGCCAGGCAGTGGAGTAAGGGTTTGCTCGGCGCTGAGCGGTGTTTCCTTGAGCAGCCAGGCAATCGAGGGGGCGACGTCGGCGATCAACGTGTGGTGTGCGACCGGGCCGGCGCTGTTGAAACCACCGCCCTGCAGGTAGTGATCGATCTCGAAGTCGGCTTGCACATGGGCGGCTTCTTCCAGGCATGTCGCCTGGTGGATGCGGTGCAGGGCAAACTGGCGCACGTCGTTGTAACCCGCAACCGTGCCCAGCAGGTAGCTCACCGAGTGCCGCGACACTATTCCCGCCGGGTGTATACGCAGGGTCTTTTGGTCGCCCTTGCTGCGGCTTTGGTACACGATGTCCAGTTGCCGTGCCTCGAGGAGCGCAGCGGCGACGTCGGACCACACGGCATCTTCAATCGGTGCCGGTTGTAGAGCCTTGCCATTGGGCACCGCGCGCACGTGCTTTGCCCAATACGCCAGCGTGTTGTGTTGCAAACCTTGGAGTTGGCGCTGTGCCAACTCGAAGTGTGGCGCCAGCAGGTTCAACACGCTGGGCGGTAGCAGCTTGGCCAAATGGCTCTCGGCCAAGGCAAACGCCAACGCCGTGGGCGTGTCGAGGGCGGGCAAGTCGAACTGCGGCGTGTCCTTGGGGAAACTCCAGCGATAAGGGCGTTGGCTTTCATCGCAGAGCAATGGGAAATCCAGGCCGAGACGTCCGGTAAGGTCGCGTTGCAGGGTGCGCAAGTCGAGGTCGAACTGTTCGGCCCTGAGCCTTTGCAGCAGCTCGGCGGTGGAAATACTGCGCGGTTCGCGAGGGATCAGGCGTAGCAGGGCCAGGTGCCTGAATAGACGGTCTTTGGGATCTGACATGGGGCAACAGTGCTCGAATCGACCTTGATGAGCTGCAGGTCGTACTGAGCCTGCGAGCAATTCCATTGATGGCTTTTTAACATTAACCGCCGGACTAGCCAAGGCGAAAAATGCCATCATTGTGTGGGGCTACGCCGCATTGGGGGGTGTGTTCCGGCGTTTTTCACGGTCGAGTTCTTTCTGTAGTTCGTCGAAGGCCTGGTTGTTTTTCATCAGAACCACACCGACTACGACGCCGATGGCGAAACAGGCTAGAGCTTTCATGGAGGCACCTCTGGGTTCGTTGAGGGCATCCTCCATCGAGGTGGCGACAGGCAGTGTCGTCTGGTGGCGGGGGTGGAAAAAAGTTGGCTCGAATAAAGCGAAAGAAGCCGCCACAGGGGGCGGCTTCCATCAGTGCTGAGGGTTCAGCGCATCCCAAATTTCTCCAGCGTCGGCGCCAACCCCAGCAGGTCAACCGTACTTTTCCCAGCCTCCAGCCCCGCCCGAATCCCATCTTCCTTATCTTCCCGACTACGGCTCAATCGGATCACGTCTTCAACGCGATCCTGCTCCACCACCACCAGTCCATCGCGGTCGCCGACGATGATGTCGCCCGGATTGATGTTCACGCCGCCGATCACAATGGGCACGTTGACTTTGCCCGGTTGGCATTTGTTGGTGCCCTTGATGCTCAGGCCGCGGGAAAAGGTCGGGAAGCCCATCTCGATGATGGCGTTGGCGTCGCGCACCGCGCCGTTCATGACCAGGCCGACAATCCCGAGCTTTTGTGAGGCCAGGGTCAGTAGGTCGCCCCAGGGGCCGGCTTCCATGAAGCCCTTGGCGTCCACCACCAGCACATCGCCGGGTTTGGCTTTGGTCAGTGCGTAGTGGATGGCCAGGTTATCGTCGGGACGGCAGTCTACGGTCAGGGCCGGGCCGGCCAGGCGCAGGCTCGGGTCGACCGGGCGCAGGCCGCTGTCCAGGGCGCCTTTCTGGCCCTGGGCTTCGTGGATGGTGGCGGTGCCCAGTTGTTTGAGGGTGTCGAGTTGGTCTTGGGTAACAGGCATGGTGGCGTTCCGTTTTTATAAGGGCTGTTCAAGCGGCTGGGGTATGACGGCCGAGCCAATCCAATGCTTGGGCTAGGCTCGGTTTTTCTTCGGTGATCGGTTCCAGTGCCAGGCCTTCGCTGCTGTGGCTGAAGCGCTGGCGCACGCCGCCGAGTACGCTGCTGGCAATGCCGAGCGAGGCCAGTTGGCGCTCGGCTTCTTCGACTTCATGCAGGCGTCGCGTGGCGTGCACCACGTGGGTGGACACGAGCATTTCCAGGAAGGCGGGCAGAGGTGCCTGGTCGATGTCCTTGAGCACTTCATAGAGGGCGGGGCGCAGTTGTTGGCGTTCGGCCGCCAGCAATACTTCCACTGCCAGTGCCTCCATGCCTTTGGTGAAAACGCTGCGCAGGATCTTCAGGGTGATGGCATCGCCGGGTTGGCTGGCGGGCAGGGCGCGCGCGGTGGCCCCGGCGGCGAGCAACAGTTCGACAAATGCATCCGCCTTGGCGCCGGAGCACAGCAGCGGGGTCTTTTCCCGCAGGTAAGCGATGGCGCCCATGATCGCGACGTCTACGTAGTCGACCCGTTGCTGCGCGGCCTCTGCACCGGCCAGGCGCTTGCGCTCGGGGGCGGCGGTGGTGAGGTCGGCGAACAGCGCGCCGGGCTTGAGGTGCGCCAGGCATTCACGGATCACTTCCAGGGACTGCGTCCCCACCACGCAAGACAGTACGCAGTCCGACTCGGCCAGCCAGTCGCCGATGCCAGGGTGGATCTGTACACCCAATTGGTCCGCCAACCGTTGTGCAGCCGGTGCGATGCGTTGCTCGCAGAACAGCAGCTCCACGGTGGTATTGGACGCCAAGGCCTGGGCATAGCAACGGCCGACTTCGCCGAGCCCTACGATTGTTATTTTCATGTCGCCTCCGGATTCAGGTGACAATACAATTAAAATACAATTTAGGTGATTGCAAACGATTTTTGTACAAAGTCCGCGGACGGTACACTGTCATTGGTGTGCGACAAGCCTCAGAATCCGCTGCTGGCACCCCGGGGCAGAGCCCTGACCCACCTCGATACAGAAGGTAAACATGGCCAACGATCTCATCTACGAGACCTTGAGAAACCGCATCATTGCCGGCCAATACGAGCCTGGTACGCAACTCAAAGAAGAACCGCTGGGCAAGGAATTCGGCCTGAGCCGCACGCCGGTGCGCGCGTCGCTGAAGAAGCTGGTGGACGACGGCCTGGCGGTGATCGAGGCTAACCGTGGGGTGTTTGTCGCCGGCTGGACCCAGTGGGACCTGGAAGAAATGTTCAGCTTGCGCGAGTTGCTCGAACCCCATGCCGCTCTGCTCGCCGCCCAGCGCGCGACGCCGCAGGACGTGGCTGAACTGCACCGTATCAACGCGCTGATGGCAGATGCCATCGCCAGCAAGGGGCCCGATGTGACCCTGCGCGTGCAGGAGGCCAACCGTGCCTTCCACGCGCAGGTACTGGAGATCGCCCGTTCGCAGCGGCTCAAGTCGATGCTTGCGACCTTGATCGACATGCCGGTGATCACCCGTTCGTTTTTTCTCTACCGCCCGGCCGACCTGGAACGCAGCCTGCAACAGCACCTGGACATCACCTATGCCATCGAGCAGAACGATGGCGAGTTGGCCCAGCGCGCCATGCAAACCCATATCCGCATGGCCTACCTGCGCTTCATGGCGCGGCGCAGTGAGTCGCCCGTTCGTCGATAAAAAAATACAAAACTAAAACAATATGCGTTAGAGTCGGCGCCACGAGACCGGGCAATGACTCCTGCCTGACATTCACAGGGACCCGAAGAAACGCCAGACCTGAGGTGGCTGAACCTGCCTCAGCGGGAGCCTGCACCCCGGATTCGACACACACGGCACATTCCAATAATAAAACCAGGTATCCCGTATGAGTATTCAGGTCTCCACCGCTGAAAAACCGTCGCGTTTCCGCTGGATCGTCGCAGGGCTGTTTTTTCTCGTGTACACCGTGGCCTCGGCCGACCGCGCCAACGTGGGCGTGGCCTTGCCGTTTATCCGCGAGGAATACCCGATGACTAACGCCGAAGCCGGTGCGTTGCTCAGTGTCTTCCTGCTGGCCTACGCACTGGCGCAGATCCCCTCGGGTTTTGCCTCAAGCCGTTTCGGGGTGCGCAAGATCTTCTCGTTTTCGATGATTGCCACCTCGGTGTTCACGGCCTTGATGGGCACGGTCAATTCGGTGCTGGCCTTGAAGATTTATCGTTTTGCCCTGGGGATTGCCGAAGGCCCGCTGCCGATTGGCATCGCGTCGACCATCAACCAGTGGTTCCCGGCTAAGGAGAAGGGCACGGCGACGGGTATTTTCCTGGCCGCGGTGAAGTTCGGCCCGGTGATCGTGCCACCCTTGTGCGTGGCGATCGTGGCGATGTGGGGCTGGCGTGAGATCTTCTACATCTTTGCCGTGCCGGGCATTGTGCTGTCCATCGCGTGGTACTTCCTGGTGGCCAACCAGCCGGCGCAAAGCCGCTTTGTGAATGCCGGCGAGCTGGCGCACATCACCGATGAAACCAACAACGTCATCACCCGGAAAACCGAAGGCGCGCAACCGCACTTCAAGCGCCTGGACGCCTTTATCCGCGTCAAACCGGTGGAACCTATCGCGACCAGTCGCGGGTTGTTTCGGTCCTGGAACGTGGTCGGCTGTGCGCTGAGCTACAGCTTCCAGGTGGGCATCACCATGGTGTTGTTGTCGTGGATTCCCACCTACCTGATGACGGTCAAACAGTTCTCGATCATGAACATGGGCTTTGTTTCGGCGGCGCCGTGGGTGGGGGCGATCTGCGGTAACCTGCTCGGCGGTATCCTGTCCGACCGCGTGTTGGGCAAGCGGCGCAAGCCCGGCATGATGCTCTCGGCGCTGGCCACGGTCGGCACCATGTACGCGCTGATCAACTCACCGAATGACCCGACGTTGTACGCTGCGTTGCTGTTCCTCACCGGCACCTTGATCAGCATCGGTTACTCGTCCTACATGGTTTACCCGATGGGCCTGGCCACCAAGAAGACCTTTCCGATTGCCAGTTCCATCGTGAACATGGGCGGGCAATTGGGTGGCGCGGCGGCGCCGTTTCTAGTGGGGTTGCTGCTCGACAGTTACGGCTGGTCCCAGGTATTCCTGTTCATGGCGATCGGCTCCTTTGCCAGTTTCGTCGTGCTGCTGACCATTGCTGAGCCGGTGCCGGTTTTACGCTAGCGCTTGCGTGTTCAGGGCCGCTGAGGCTAGCGTGGCAGCCCTGAGAGAAATCCCCGGTGCCCCCCTATGAAGCGCCATTTCGAAGATTTGCAGCTCGGCAGTATCGAACTCTTCTGCCTCGCCGCCGAAGCCAGCAGCTTCACCGCCGCCGCGCAGGTGGCGGGTGTCACCCCGGCTGCCGTGAGCCGCAGCATTTCGCGCCTGGAAGAACGCCTGGGTTCACGCCTGTTTGTGCGCACCACCCGCAGCATCCGTCTCACCGACAGCGGCCGGACGTTCTTCGAGCAATGCCGCCAGGCCCTGACCCAGCTGGTGGAAGCCCAGCAGGAAGTGATGGGCGCACAGGCCGTGCCGTCGGGCTTGCTGCGCATTAGCATTCCTACCACCTACGCCCATCACCGCTTGTTGCCGCTACTGCCGAAGTTTCGTGCGCTGTACCCACAAGTCACGGTGGATATCCACATCAGCAACCGCAATATCGACTTTGTCGCCGAAGGGTATGACCTGGCCATCCGCGTGCGCGCCCAGCCGGACTCGTCGCTGATTGCACGCCTGTTGGAAGACGGCGAATTGGTGATAGTGGCGTCACCGTCCTACCTGAAGCGCGCCGGCATCCCACAGACGTTGGAAGATTTGCCCGCCCATGAATGCATCCAGTACGAACTGCCGAGCAGTGGCCGGCGCATCTCATGGTTATTTCAGGTGGATGGCAAGCCTCAGGAATATGCGGGGGAGGCGGGGTACAGTTGCTCCGACGATGTACTTGGCGGCGTGACCCTGGCCAAGCATGGCGCGGGGTTGTTCCAGACCTACAAGTTCATTGTCGAGCAGGAGTTGGCCACTGGCAGCCTGGTTGAGGTGTTGCAACCGTTTGGCGGGCGCTCGCGGCCGTTTACCTTGTTGTATCCCCATGGGCGCTATGTGCCGCATCGGGTGCGGGCGTTTGTGGATTTCCTGATGCAGTGTCGGGACGAATGGGCGGCGCCGTAGAGGCGGCGATATCCCAGGTCAACAGCAGTTGGCTGATCGCTGCGTCGATGGTTGCATGGGGCACATTGTCCCGCGCCAGGATCGAAATGCCCTGCAGGAAGCTGTCAAACACCGTCGCCATCACGTCTGGGTTGAGCGTTTTCGGCAACTGGCCCAGGCGCATCGCCCGCTCCACACACGCCACAATCCCCGCACTGGTGCGTCGTCGCGACTGCGTCAACCCGCCCGCCACCCGCGCATTCTCCGGGCTCGGTGCACTCATCACCCCCAGCGCTACCATGCAGCCCTTGGGGTGGCCGTCTTCGCACTGCATGCGCGCCGACTGGCGCAGTGCTGTTTCAACCGCCTTGCGCGGTAATAGGCTTTCGTCCCACAGGCACTCAGTGACCTGGGCGTAGGTTGCCAGGTAACGCTGCACGCATTCATCGAACAACGCCTCTTTGGAACCGAACGCCGCGTAAAAACTCGGCGCGGAAATACCGCCACCCAAGCCGGCCTTGAGCTGGGCGAGGGAGGTGGCGTCGTAGCCGTGCTGCCAGAACAGGTGTAACGCCTGGTCTACGGCGTGTTCGCGGTCGAAAGTGCGGGGGCGGCCCATCTGTGCCATGTCTGGTCTCCGGTGGATAGCGAGATAAATACTAGTCGATACATAAGTCGTTGACAACGCACTGCGCTCGCCTGCAACATTTATATCGATCAGTATCTAAGTCCCGCTCAAGGAGTTTCCCGTGACCCCCTCACTTACGTTACCGGCGTCATCCGACCGTTTGCCCATCGGTGCTTTGCTTGCCCTGGCCATGACCGGCTTCATCTGCATCGTCACCGAAACGCTACCGGCGGGCCTGTTGCCGTTGATCAGCGAGGGGCTGGCGATTTCGCCGTCGATGGCTGGGCAGATGGTCACGGCCTATGCCTTGGGCTCGGTGCTGGCGGTGATTCCCATGACCATCGCCACCCGTGGCTGGCGGCGGCGCAATGTGTTGTTGCTGACCATCGTCGGCTTTTTGCTGTTTAACTCCATCACCGCGTTGTCGTCTCACTACGGCGTGACCCTGGTGGCGCGGTTCTTTGCCGGTGTGGCGGCGGGCCTGGCCTGGAGCCTGCTGGCCGGTTACGCCCGGCGCATGGTTGCGCCGCACCAACAGGGCAGGGCACTGGCACTGGCGATGGTCGGTACGCCGATTGCTTTGTCGTTGGGTGTGCCGTTGGGTACGTGGCTGGGTGGGCTGGTGGGCTGGCGCACGACCTTTGGCTTGATGTCGGCGGTGAGCCTGGTGTTGATTGCGTGGGTGTTGGTGAAAGTCCCGGACTACGCGCCTCAACCCGCGCATCAACGCCTGTCCTTGGGCAAGGTGTTGACCACACCGGGCGTACGGCCGGTGCTGGCGGTGGTGATCAGCTGGATGCTGGCGCACAACATGCTCTACACCTACATTGCGCCGTTCGTGGTGCCTGCAGGTTTGACGGACCGAGTCGACTTGGTGCTGTTGGTGTTCGGGGTCGCCGCGTTGGCAGGGATCTGGCTTACGGCCAAATTGGTCGAGCCGCTGCTGCGTAAAACCGTGCTGGTGAGTTTGGTGACCTTTGCGGCGATAAGCCTGGTGTTCGGCTTCCTGGGGAATGTACCTGAGGTGATCTACGTCGGCGTAGCGGTGTGGGGCCTGAGTTTCGGCGGCGCCGCGACCTTGCTGCAAACCGCCTTGGCCGATGCGGCGGGGGACGGCGCGGACGTGGCGCTGTCGCTGAATGTGGTGGCGTGGAACAGCGCGATTGCTGGCAGCGGTGTGGTCGGCGGGGTGTTGCTGGACACCTGGGGCGTGGCGTCGTTTCCGTGGGCAATGCTGGTGTTGATCGGGGTGGCGCTGGTGATCGCGTGGGCGGCGCGCGAGCATGGTTTCAAGCCCGGGCAACGGGCGGGTGCGGCAGTCGTGGCGCATTAAACCCTCGGTCGGGCGCCATAAGGTGTAGGCTGGGTCTCAATTCATCGGATATTAGCCTTTCATGTCCACGCTAAGCGAAGAGAGCCGCCAGATCGTAGCTTCTCTGGCGCACCGTGTTGGTCCCACCGCTGATATTGCAGGCATCGCCGACGCGATCATTTCGATATTGCAGGACATGGACGCAGCACTCACGCCCATCATCGGGCAGCAAGGCTGTGTCGCACTGTTGCGCCGCAGCCTGCACCTCAGTGCCTCGTCCCATGCCCGCTTGGCCGGTACTTACGAGCATTTGCAGGCAACGCCCGACCGTGACGGCCTCAAGGCCGTATTGCTCGAGCAGAGTGAAGCCGATGCGCTGTTTTTCGGTGAGGTGCTGCTGACCACCTTCTACACCTTGCTCACCTCGCTGATCGGACCCTCGCTGACCGCCCGTTTATTGCGCGACGTGTGGGCACCTTCTTTGAGCGACACCCCTTCGCAGGAAAATTCGCCATGAGCACCAAAGTAACTATCAACCGCCTGGCTACCGGTGTGCCAGGTCTGGACGAGGTGCTGGGCGGAGGTTTGCCGGAGTTTTCGTTCAACCTGATCGCCGGCCCGCCCGGCTGTGGCAAGACCACCCTGGCGCATCAGATGATGTTTGCCCTGGCGACACCCGAACGTCCCGCGCTGTTTTTCACGGTGCTGGGCGAGCCGCCGCTGAAGATGCTGCGTTATCAGCAGCAGTTCGACTTTTTCGACGACGAAGCGATCAGCCAGTCGATCCGCTACATCAACTTGGCCGACGACACCCTGGCCGGAGACCTGGATGAAGTGCTGCGGCGCATTGTCAGCGAAGTGGAGGCGCACTCGCCGTCGCTGGTGTTTGTCGACTCCTTCCGCTCGGTGGTGATGGCCAGCCAGACTCAGCACAACCCCAATAACAACCTGCCGCAGTTCGTTCAACAGCTGGGCATGTTAATGACCACCTGGCAGGCGACCACTTTCCTGATTGGCGAGTATTTCACCGAGACCGACACCAACCCGATTTTCACCGTGGCCGATGGGCTGATCTGGATGCGCCAGAGCGTCGAACGCAATTCGATGGTGCGCAAGCTGGAAATCATGAAAATGCGCGGCCAACCGACTTTGCCGGGGCTGCACACCTTCCGTATCGCCAGTTCGGGCATCAAGGTTTTTGCACCGGCCGCGCTGAACCCGGTCGATAAACCGATGACACTGCCTGTGCAGCGCCTGAAAATGGGCGTACCACGCCTTGACGAGATGCTCGGCGGCGGATTGCCACGGGGTTATTCGCTGCTGGTTGCAGGGCCTTCGGGGTCGGGTAAAAGCGTTTTGGCGGCGACCTTCCTGGCCGAGGGCGCGCGCAGTGGCGAAACCGGGGTTATCGCGGTGTTTGAGCAACGCCCCAACCACTCGCAAAACGCGGTGCTGGCCGATTTGATCGCAAGCGGGAAGGTCGGTTTGGTGGACAGTCGGGCGCCTGACCTGTCGATTGACGAAATTGTTCACTTGCTCCTCAGCGAAATCACCCGCTTGAGTGCCACGCGGGTGGTCATCGATTCGTTGTCGGGCTTTGAGCTGGCTCTCGCGCCGACGTTCCGCGCGGACTTCCGTGAGTCGTTGTCACGCATGGTCACCGCGTTGACCCGCGCCGGCGTCAGCGTGTTGATGACCTCGGAACTGGAAGACCGCTACACCGACCTGCGCTTCAGTCCCTACGGCACGGCGTTCCTGACCGATGCGATCATCGTGCAGCGCTACATCGAAGTACGCAGCCGGTTGTTGCGCATCATGGCCGTGGTCAAGGTGCGCGCCAGTGCTCACTGCGATGAGTTGCGCCAATACCACATCAATGACGACGGCCTGCAGATCGGCGAGATGCTGCCTGATCAGGAGGGGCTGCTGGGTGGTCGCCCGACTACCCGGCGCACAGGGAGTGACAATGTTTGAGCTGACGTATGAATAACGGCGCCGGAGAAGACGAGCGCAGGGTCGCCAACGCGGCCCACGAACTCTTCCTGCTCGGTCGCAAAACCGTTAAAGCCCGCGCCGTGTTGGCTGCGCTGCAGGACCAGTTGAATGACGCGAACAATCGTCTGGAGGACGCTCAGCACGTCGAACAATTGATCGAAGCCAATCAGCAGTTGGTGCTGGCAATACTCCTTGCGCAATCCGATGCGACTGCGGCGCCTCAGGTCGAGGAGCAGCAGCTGTTCCAGGAACTGCGCGAAGCGAATGCGCAGTTGGTAATCGCCGCGCTCAGCGCTCAGGACCTTCAGGGCACCGCCGAACGTGCGCTGGGCCAGCAGAAAAGTATCCTGGCGATGGTGGCCCATGAACTGCGCAACCCGCTGACACCCATCAGCATGATCGCCGAGCGCATGGTCAGGTTGCCCAGCGACCAACTGCCGCGCATGCGCGAGTTGATCGAAGGCCAGGTTCAGCATATATCCCAGTTGGTCGACGACCTGCTGGATGTGTCGCGCGCCAGCACCGGCAAGCTGCGCATCCACTGCCGTGAGGTGGACATGCTGCGCATCCTCAATGCTGCTGTCGATACCTGTAGTCCAGTGATGGTCGCGCGTAACCAGCAATTTGATGTGGCGCTTCCCGACGCTAGTCTGCTGATGAACGGCGACCCGGTGAGGCTTGCGCAGATACTGCACAACTTGCTGGGTAACGCAGCCAAGTACACCCAAGTGGGTGGCAAAATCTCGATGGTTGTCACCGTCGAGGCCGAGCAGGTGAGGATCAGCATTTGTGACAACGGCATCGGTGTGACCGCCAAGGCTTTGCCGTTCATTTTTGATCCTTACGTGCAAGACGCGCACGCTATCGGTTTCAACAGTGCAGGCCTGGGTATTGGCTTGACCGTCGTGCGCGAACTGGTGGAAGCCCACGGCGGCACGGTGACGGGCGTGAGTGAGGGCCACGGCAAGGGCAGCGAGTTTGTGGTGATGCTGCCGCTATTGGCATAACGGGGCGAGCGCGCGGCACCAAATTGGCTTATGAGGGTCCATAAGCTCCGCCCGATCGCCTGAGGTCGCGCGTCTGTCGGCTCAGCGCCTCGGAGCCTGTCGTCCGTTTCACCCTCACCATAAGATCTAACGCATGTACCTACGCAACATTGCAGTCGGGCTGTCGGCCCTTGTTTTGCTTTGCGCCGCTGTCGACGCTCGCAGCCTGGCCAATCCCTATTCCCCCGCGCAGCAACGCAGTTCGTTTGAAGGTTGCGCGCAACTTTTCCCCGCCACCACGCCGATCAAAACCGCCACCGTCCCGGCATCGATGAAGCCTCTGGCGCTGTGCTCCGACACCTTTGCGGTGCTGTACTCGCAAACCAGCAAGACGCCGCTGGTGGTGGTCGAACGTCTGAACGCCGCGCAGTTGAAAGACGCCAAAGGCGAGGAACGCACCAACCAGTTCTACCCCGACCCACGCATCCCCAAGGCGGGGCGCGCGGAGCTGAGTGACTACCGCAGCCAGCATCCGGCGGTGGACCGCGGCCACCAGGCTCCGGCCGCTGATGCGCCTGACGCCCACGCCATGGCCCAGTCGTTCGCGCTGTCGAACATGGTGCCGCAAGACCCGACCAACAACCGCAAGATCTGGAGCAAGGTCGAGGCCGACGTGCGCAAGTTCGCCAAGCGTGCTGGCGGCGATGTGTATGTGTTCACCGGCCCGTTGTTCGATGCTGGCTACGGCACCATCGGCGACAACAAGGTCTGGGTGCCGACGCGCCTGTTCAAGCTGGTGTACGACGCCTCCAGCAAACGTGCCTGGGCGTATGTGCTGCCCAATGCGGAGACGCGCATTCAAAGGCCGATGGATTACGAGACGTTTGTGAAGAGCACCGGGCTCAGGTTGTTGGGGGATCTTCCGGTGTCGGGGTCGGTGGGGCGGGGTTGACCAAGCCTCTTTTTCCAATGGCACATAAATTTTTTGTGGTGAGCGGGCTTGTCGAATCGTCGCACCGCCCGCGCTGGGCTGCGAAGCGGCCCTAAATTCTGGCGACTCGGTTTAACTGACGATGCTCGGTGTTTTTAATGGGGCCGCTTCGCAGCCCAGCGCGGGACAAGCCCGCTCACCACAATGTCTTGGGTTGGGGTTTATACTCGCGCCCATTCAAACCTACCGAGATACCCCATGAACACCTCTGTTCCTCTCGCTCCCGTGCGCAAGCCCGTTGCGCCGTTGGTGGCCTTTATCATCCTGGTGCTGGGCGCCCTGTTCCTGCAAAACAGCGTCGGCTCGCACCAGGTGCTGTTGCTGGTGGTTGGCGCGGCACTGGGTTTGACCCTCTACCACGCCGCCTTTGGGTTTACCTCGGCCTGGCGCGTGTTCATCAATGATCGCCGTGGCGCCGGTTTGCGTGCGCAGATGGTGATGCTGGCGATCGCGGTGCTGTTGTTCTTCCCGGCGTTGGGGGCGGGCAGTTTGTTCGGGCAGCCGGTGGTCGGGCTGGTGGCGCCGGCCGGGGTGTCGGTGGTGTTTGGGGCGTTCATCTTTGGCATCGGCATGCAGTTGGGCGGCGGGTGTGCGTCGGGGACGCTGTTCACCGTGGGCGGCGGCAATGCGCGCATGCTGGTGACGTTGTTCTTCTTTATCTGTGGTTCGCTGATCGCCACGCACCACGTGGACTGGTGGTTTGCGCTGCCGGCCTTCCCGGCGGTGTCCATCGTCAAGAGCTTCGGCGTGGTGCCGGCGATGGGCCTGAGCCTGGCGGTGTTCGCGATCATTGCGCTGGTGACCGTGCGCCTGGAGAAGCGCCGTCATGGTCAATTGGAGGAGAGCGTGAAAAGCGAGCACCAAGGCCTGCGCCGCTTTCTGCGCGGACCGTGGCCATTGGTGTGGGGCGCCATCGGCCTGGCTTTGCTCAACTACGCCACCCTGGCATTGGCAGGGCGGCCTTGGGGCATTACCTCGGCGTTTGCGCTGTGGGGGGCCAAAGTCGCCAGTGGCTTGGGTGTGGACGTAGCCAGCTGGGCGTTCTGGCAGATGCAGGGCAACGCCAAGGCGCTGGCTGCGCCGGTGTGGGAAGACATCACCAGCGTGATGGATATCGGTATCGTCCTCGGCGCGTTGTTGGCCGCCGGCCTGGCCGGGCGTTTCGCCCCCAGCCTGAAGATTCCGGCGCGCTCACTGGTGGCTGCGGTGATCGGCGGCCTGCTGCTCGGCTACGGTTCGCGCTTGGCGTACGGCTGCAACATCGGCGCGTACTTCAGCGGCATCGCCTCGGGCAGCCTGCATGGCTGGGTATGGCTGGTGGCGGCGTTCATTGGCAACAGCGTGGGTGTGCGTCTGCGACCGTATTTCTTTGCGGGTGAGCGGCCGCAGGTGGCATTGAGCGGTTGCTGAATCAGCTTTCCGGGGAACTGTCTGGCGCCTGAGCCGCTTCAGCCGCCAGCTTTTCCCGATCCGCCTTGCTGATGTATTTATCCTTTTTCTTCGGCGCCAATTTCGCGTTGGCCTTCCTGGCTTTTTCCTTGAAGAGCTGCTGGAGTTTTTTCTGGCGGTTCATGTCGTTCTACCCGGGTTGTTCAGGCTCGGGATGATACCAGCTTCGCTCACTGGGTCGCTTTTTAGCGCCGATCTGTGCATTGAATCGCCTGTCCTTTCGCCAATAATCGGGTGCTCCACCGCACAACGGAAGTCACCAGATGAGCCTCCACATCCGCACTAAACGCCTGACCGTCCCACAATTGGTTGCCATGAAAGGGCAGCAGAAAATCGTCTCTCTGACGGCCTACTCCAGTGCCATCGCCAAGCTGATCGATCCGTTGGTCGATTTCATCCTGATCGGCGATTCCACGGCCATGGTCGGTTATGGCCGGCCTTCGACCTTGAGCATGCAGCTTGAAGAAATCATCGGCCACACCCGCGCCGTGGTCGACAGCACGCGCCTGGCGTGTGTCATTGCCGACATGCCGTTTGGCAGTTATCAGGAATCCAACGAGCAGGCCTTTCGCAATTGCGCCCAGGTGCTGGCGCGCACGGGCTGCGATGCCGTGAAGCTGGAGGCCAACCAGGCCTTGGCCGGCACTGTCGAATTCCTGGTGGCGCGGGGTATTCCGGTGATGGCCCATATAGGACTGATGCCGCAATTCATCAACGTGATGGGCGGCTTCAAGGCCCAGGGCCTCACCGCTGAAGCCGGCGCACGGATTGCCGAGGACGCACGGGCCAATCTGCAGGCGGGGGCGTTCAGCCTGGTGCTCGAAGGCGTGGCTGAAGGCGTGGCCCGTCAGATCACCCTCGACTCGAAAATGCCGACTATCGGCATCGGCGCATCACCGGCCTGCGACGGCCAAGTGCTGGTCACCGAAGATGTGCTGGGCCTGGGCGGTGAACACCTGCCGCGCTTCGTCAAACAGTACGCGGATGTGGGGGCAGTGATCCGCGACGCCTGCGAGCGGTTTGCCGAAGACGTTCGCCACGGCCGCTTCCCAGAGGCGCGGCACTGCTACGGGCTCTGACGAACCGCGTGCGACAACTGCTCCACGGCCTGGGCGATATCCTTGCTCCAATCGAGGGTGAAGCTCAGGCGCAGGTGCTGTTTCCAGCTGCCTTGCTGGCTGAACAGTTCACCGGGGGCGATGACGATGCGCTCGGCCAGCAAGCGTTCGAGCACCTGGCGCATGTCGACCGGGTGCGTCGCCGCAAGCCAGAAGCACGCGCCGCCTTGCGGAGTCATGACCTCAAAGGCGCCCTGGGCGTATTCGTCCAGCAGGTTTTTCATGCGGATCATGCACTCGTGCAGCAAGGCCCGCAGCTTGTGCAGGTGCGCGTCGATGCGTTTGGAGGTGTACAGCTTGGCGATCGCTTTCTGACGGATCGGTGAGAGGCGAAACGCCCGTTCCAGGAACAAACGCTGCAACTGCGGCTCACACGCACGGCACAGCACATAACCATAGGGGGCTTCCGAGCCGATCACCTTGTCGAAGGTCGAGAAAACCAGCAGCTTCTGTGGGTCGGCAAAGTCGCGATAGCGCGCCGGTTGGGGCGCGAAATACAAGTCGCCGTACGTGTCGTTTTCGAACAACCAGATAGCCCGCTCCGCCAGCCACCGGCAGACCTGCTGCTTATCCTCGGCGGGCATGCGGCTGCCGTGGGGAATGTTCACGGTGGATGACAGCACTGCCAGGCGGACGGGCGTATGTTCGAGCAGTTCATTCAGGGCCAGCAGGTCGAAACGACCGTTGTGGTCCAGGTGCAGTTCGATCACACGGATGTTCGCCGCCTGCAACTGGCGCAGGATCGCCCACGAACACGGCGACTCTACCAGCGCCACGCTGCCTGCCAGGTCCAGGGCGTTGAGCGCCAGCTCCAACACACTGTGCAGGTCCGCACCGATGTACACCTGATCGGCCTGCCAGTAGTTGCCCGTGGAACAGGTGTAGCGTTCAGCCAATGCCGCGCGCAACTCGGGCTCGCCGAAGGGCAAGTACTGCGGTGTCAGGGCACGCGGGTAGTGGCGGGCCAGTTCGCGCTCGATCATCAGCAGCGGGTTTTCCAGCGACAGCAGGATGGCCGGGACGTCGGCGCTCAAGGCCAGCATGCCCGGTTGGCGGGAGTTGGCGAAGACCTGGTCGAGCAGGTTGGATGAGCGTTCAGTCGACAAAGGCGCGGGTATCCACCGCGTGAAATAACCGAGCTTGGGCCGTGCGTAGATCCGTCCCTCATCCTCCAGCAACGAATAGGCGTATTTGGTGGTCGACACCGACACGCCGAGGCGCTGCGCCAATTGGCGCAGGGACGGCAGTTTTTGCTCGCTTTGCGCGGGGCCAGCCTCGATCAGCTCGACGAGGTAGCGGTACACCGCTTGATAGGCGAAAGCGGTGTCCTTGGGGTTAGCCATGCGTACTCAAGAGCCGACGGTCGTGTGCGCGTCAGCGCTCTGCGGCTTATGCATGACAAACGTTGCCTTTACCCGTCTGGAGACCAGCATGTAAGGCACCCATATGAACAAGGCGATCAATGTCCGTGCCAGCTCTTTTGTCGTGTTGGCGTCGAAGATGGGTTCATCTACGAACACTAATGAGCACACCCAGGCATCGAGCGGAATGAACACCGCCGACGCAATCACCGTCGCGATATAAACCTTGGGAAATAGATAGTGCTCGGTGATGAAGAGGTAAATGAGGTACGCGTAGGTGGCGACAAACAACACATTAATCAGCGCTTCCGACACCAGAATCGGCGCCCACAACGGGTTGTACAACTCAGTCCCAGGCGTCGACAGCAGGGTAAAGGTGCCATCCGCAAAAACAGGGTAATGCACCGCAAGCAGGCTATAGGCCGTGCGGGAAATCGAGATGACCAGGCCTATTACAATGAGCACGAGCCAGCCTCGTAACCCTCTCAACTCTTCGCTTTCTTGCATGTTGCGCTCCATGGGTGACTCAGTTGATCAATGGCTGAACGATTGCTGCAGAAACGCAGTCATCAGTCCTACCACCTGTTGTTGGATCTCTGCCCTTGGCCGAGCCCCTTCTCCATCCCGGCAAATCATGCCATCGCCCGGCGAACTTTCTTCAATCAGCTCCATGCCGCCCGGCTTGCAGATCGACATGAACGTGAAGTGAGTGGCGTCGCCGATCTCCACGTACTGGGTCGAGGCTTTGGGCAGGCGCTTGACCAGCGCGGCGGACTCCAGGTTAGGGTCCATATCTTCCGTGGGCACGCCACCCGCGATCACCAGCGCCGGTACGGAAAGTGTGGCCAGACTGGCGTCGGTGAAGCCGGGCGCGAGGCCCAGGTCCAGGGACACAATGGCGGTGACGCGTTTGTCGCTCAAGTCAGCGGCCAACTGGACTTTGCCTTCGGGTGTGCCGGCGGGGTTCATCTCGTGGTAACCCATGCAGCCGCCGAGCTTCGGGTGTGCGTCGCAGGCTTGGGTGAACAGATCGGGATCGAAACGCGCGCCGGCAATCTCAAGCACGGTCCAACCGCCGAGGGAGTGGCCGACGGCGGCAATGCGATTTTTTGCCACCGCGCCAAATTGCTTGGGCTGGGCCAGGACCGCATCAATGGCACGGCTCAGGTCGGCCGGGCGTTTCCATAGTTGAGCGGCGGCCTGCGGGCTGCGATCTTTGGTGGTGGTGCCAGGGTGGTTGACTGCCGCCACGATGTAACCTTTGTGCGCCAAGGCACTGGCCAACCACACCTGTTTGCCCCAATTACCGCCGTAGCCGTGGGAGAGCACGACCAAAGGATGCTCACCGGCAGCCGGTGGTGCATCTATCACAGCGAGGGCGCCGATGAACACCCCGTTGTCGGCGATCAGCTGGGGTTTTGCGGTGGTTGCAGCAGCGGGATACCAGACCACCATTTCCAGCGGGCGGCTGGTCTGCGCGTCGGGCAGGGTGGTGGTCTTGAAGCCGACAGGGCTTTCGGCCGCGAGGGCGGGCGTGGTCAGGCAAAACACAAGCAGGGCGCGCAAGGCGGTTTTCATTGTTGTTATCTTCCTTGATTTTGGTCGCGCATCATTACCTGAAACCGATCGTCTGGGTACCCCCCTTTACCCTTGGTATTTGCCAACCCAACCCCATAACTTGCCTGTATCCATTGCGCGGAAGAACCGACCATGACCAACCCAACCGAAACCGCCATCCTCGCCGGCGGCTGCTTCTGGGGCATGCAAGACCTGTTGCGTCGCTACCCCGGCGTGCTGCACACCCGCGTCGGCTACACCGGCGGCGATGTGCCGAATGCCACCTACCGCAACCATGGCAACCATGCGGAGGCGATCGAGATCGTGTTTGACCCGGCGGTAATCAGTTATCGGCAGATTCTGGAGTTCTTCTTCCAGATCCATGACCCGAGCACGCCTAACCGGCAGGGGAATGATTTGGGGCCGAGCTATCGGTCGGCGATTTATTACCTGAGTGAGCAGCAGCGTGACATTGCCGAAGACACGGCTGCGGATGTGGATGCATCGAAGTTATGGCCAGGGCGGGTGGTGACGGAGATTGAGCCGGCGGGGCCGTTTTGGGAGGCAGAGCCGGAGCATCAGGATTACCTGGAGCGGATTCCCAACGGGTATACCTGCCACTTTATTCGGCCGAACTGGAAGTTGCCGAAGCGCGGTTAAGACAGGGCAACGGCATAACACTAAAGGGGGCGAGTCAATCCGTCCCCTTTACGGTCAGCCAGCACAACTCTGCTTGTCGATTTCGAATCGCCCAACCTCTTTTACGTTTTTACTGCCAAAAATGTAAATGAAGGTGCCGCCCAGTGTGAGAATTGACGAGTCTTTTGGCATCTGCGCGGCGCAAATAGCCTGGGTGATGTCTGAGAATGTCGCGTCCAAGTCAAAGCTATCAGGCTGGGTATCGTAATTGACCAGCGTGTAATAGAACCTTATCGCGTGGCTGTTGGCCGCTTCCGCCCGGTCGAACCTTATGTCCTCGTTGACCATTCGATTACGAGCCGTCGTTCGCGCGGTCAGGATGATCAGGTCGCTGAGGTAGCTGGGTTTGCTGGGCTCGGGTGTCTCTTCGAAGGCCTGTTTTATCAGCACGCCGGCCAAACCTGCGAACAGCAATCCCCACGCCGAATACCAAAACACCTTCTTGGTTTTTTCTGTTGCCACGTCATCGTTTCCTTGTGTCCCAGGGCAGCACTATCGGCTGTTCCCTGGCTAAATCCATGGGGTAATAGAGCCCATGTTGACACAACACCGATGAATCGAGAAAACACCAAACCATCGTCAGGGCGTCAGGATTTGCCGTACGCCATGTACTCATTCTGCAACACGATGTGGTCCGCTACATACTTCGCGTCGTGCCACACCCCGTAGATAAACGATGACGCGCGGTTGACCAGATTCGGCAGGCCTAAAAAGTAAATCCCGCTTTGCGCCGAGATCCCGCGCTTGTGGAACGGCTCGCCTTTCTCATCGAATGCATCGACCTTCAACCAGCTGAAATCGAACGTGAAGCCAGTGGCCCAGAGGATTGTGGTCACGCCCGCTTCTGCCAGGTCCAGGCTCAACACTGGGTTCACCAAACACTCAGGATCTGGCAACAACTCCCAGGCCTGCGGTTCCGGGGGAAACGGCAACCCGTTCGCTTCGATATAGGCATCTGCATCGCGCAGCACATCAAAGTAGGCGCGATCCCCTTGAGCCACGTTCTCGGCCAAGCCGGGTTGGAAGGTCATGACGCCGTCTTTCCAATCCTCGGTGACGCCCACCAGATGAATCCCTTGGTGCGCCAGGCGGCGGAAGTCGACGGTCTTGCCGCCTTCGTAACCGCTGACCGCAAAGGCGACGTGCTTCTTCTTCGGCTGGATTTTGACTTCATCCCACAGGCCCAATGCACCCAGCCACCAGCAGTAGTCACGGCCGCGATAGGCGCGGGGAGGGCGGTAGTGTTCGCCCACCGAGAGGTACACGGTCTTGCCGGCCTTTTGCAGTTCTTCGGCGATTTGCGAGCCGGAGGCGCCAGCGCCGACGACCAGCACGGCGCCCTCGGGGAGTTGGCCGGGGTTCTTGTAGGTGCAAGAGTGCAGTTGATGCAGCGGCGCGGTGCTCGGGACGATGTTCGGGATGGAAGGGCGCTGGAACGGGCCGGTGGCGGCGACCACATTGGCGGCTTCGATCACGCCGGTCGATGTGGTCACCTTGAAGCCCGGTCGTCCCACATGACGCTCTACCTGCTGCACCTCGACGCCAGTACGCACGGGGGCCTGCAATTTGTCCACGTAGGCTTCGAAGTAGTCGGCCATACGCTCTTTGGGGGGGAAGGCTTCCGGCGAAATGCCTTCGAATGTGAGGCCGGGAAACCGGTCATGCCAGGCCGGCCCGTTAGCGACCAGGGAGTCCCAGCGCTCTGAACGCCAGCGTTCGGCGATGCGGTGGCGTTCCAGCACGATATGCGGCACGCCCATCAGCGACAGGTGTTCACTCATGGCGACGCCGGCCTGGCCTGCGCCGACGACCAGGGTGTTGATGGTTTCTACTGACATGGTCGGTTCCCGAGGATAGGTTAACTATTTGTGGTGAGCGGGCTTGCCCCGTGCTGGGGCGCGTAGCGGCCCTGATCAAGTCATGGCGTTCTTTCAGGCAAACCTCGCTGTCAGGTGTGGGGCCGCTTCGCACCCCAGCGCGGGGCAAGCCCGCTCACCACAACAGCTCGGCTGTCTCTGAAGCTTATGTTTCTAAAAGCTCGGCCACGGCCGTGAGTGCCAGTTGGTAACCCAGCGCCCCCAACCCGGCGATCACACCGGTGGCGGCCTTGGACACGTAGGAGTGGTGCCGGAAGCGTTCGCGCTTCCAGATATTGCTCATGTGCGCTTCGATGATCGGACCGTCGAAGGCCAGCAGCGCATCAAGGATCGGCACCGAGCTGTAGCTGAGCCCGGCGGCGTTGATCACGATGGCGTCGGCGTTCAGTCGTGCCTCTTGAATCCAGTCCACCAGCACGCCTTCATGGTTGCTTTGGCGAAAATCCAAGGTCAGGCCCAGGGTCGCGGCGAGGTCTTGGCAGCGGGCTTGGATGCTGGCGAAGCTTTCGCTGCCGTAGGTGCCGGCTTTGTCCAGGCCGTAGAGGTTGGCGTTGGGCCCGTTGAGGAAAAACACAGGGTGGGTCATGGCGTACTCCAGGTTATTCAGGGCTGCCAGTCATCCGGCACAACCGCAATCACGTCGATTTCCATCAACCACTCCGGCTGGCCCAAGCCCGAGATCACCAGCCCGGTCGAGATCGGGAATACGCCTTTGAGCCACTTGCCGACTTCCTGGTACACCGGCTCGCGGTAGCGCGGGTCGATCAGGTAGGTGGTGGTCTTCACGATGTGCGACAGATCAGAACCCGCCTCTTCCAGCAGTTGCTTGACGTTCTTCATCGCCTGTTCGGCCTGGGCGCGTGGATCGCCGAGACCAACCAAGTTGCCGTCGAAATCAGTGCCGATCTGGCCGCGCACATAAATGGTGTTGCCGGCGCGCACGGCTTGGCACAGGTCGTTGTCCAGCGTCTGGTTGGGGTAGGTCTGTTGGGTGTTGAACATGCGGATGCGGGTGTGGGTCGGCATAACGGCAACTCATGGGAAGCGGGATGCCGCCAGCTTCACACTGGCCCGGTTACGACGAAACCAGCATTTGTGCGGGGTAGTGCTTAGGAAAAACCGAAGCCCGTGCAACTCATCGCCTGGCGCCTGACCCGGCACGAACCCTGCAACGCTTCCGGTACAGTCATTGTTGAGGGGCAGGCGTGATGCTCAGTCGTATTACTCAGCGTCAACTGGAGTATTTCGTTGCGTCGGGAGAGGCGGGCAGCATCAGTGCTGCCGCTGAACGCATCCACGTGTCGTCGCCGTCGATCTCGGCGGCGATCACCCATATGGAGGCCGAGCTGGGCATCCAGCTGTTTATCCGCCACCACGCCCAGGGCATTTCCCTCACGGCGGTGGGGCGCCTGGTGATGCAGGAAGCCAAGCTGATCCTGGAGCAGATGACCAACCTTTACACCATCGCGTCGGAGTCCTTGAACACCGTGCGCGGGCCGTTGCGGGTCGGCTGCCTGGCGTCGCTGGCGCCGATGATCACGCCGGAATTGGTGTTTGGTTTCGGCCGTGCGTTTCCCGGCGTGCGGCTGACGCAAGCCGAAGGCAACCACGAAGAGTTGCTGGAAAAACTGCGCAGTGGTGAGCTTGATATCGCCCTGACCTACGACCTAGTGACCAGCCCGGACATCGACTTCCAGCCCCTGGCGCAGCTGCCGCCCTATGTGATGGTCGGCGAGTATCACCCGCTGGCGAACTCGCCGGCTGTGAGCATGCAAGACCTTGAGGCCTACCCGGTGGTGCTGCTCGACACACCGTGGAGCCGCGACTATTTCCTTAGCCTGTTTATCCAGGCCGGCACCACGCCGAACATCATCATGCGTTCCACCAACCTCGAAACGGTGCGTGCCATGGTGGGCAACGGCATCGGTTATTCCTTCGCGAATGCGCGGCCGAAATCGAACCTGTCCCAGGACGGCAAGCGCGTGATCCGCCTGCGCCTGGCCGGCGCCCACCGGCCGATGCGCCTGGGCTACGCCACGGCCAGCAACACTCAGCTGTCGCGCGTGGTGTCGGCGTTTGCCGAGCGCTGCCGCATGTTTGTGTCCGACCAGTACATCCCCGGCATGGCGCCGCCGAGCTTTTTTGATCCGCATGCAGTACGGGCGATGGCGGTGTGAGCTGAGATTGCACCAGTAAGTGGCGTGCGCAATACGGCCAATTCAAGCCTGCACCAAAGGTGGGAGGGGGCTTGCCCCCGAAAGCGGTGTGTCAGCTACCTATCAGTTGGCTGACCCATCGCCATCGGGGGCAAGCCCCCTCCCACATTGGATTTTGGTTGCTCTCAGGCTGCATAGGTTCTGCCTACCCAGTGCCCCGGCTTTTACGAATTGACCCCAACCGCCTCCCCCACGACTCTGAACCCATCGATGTAGATCAACTTCTCAGGGCACAGCGACGATGACATTCGACTGGAATTACATGTTTGGTTTGCTGGGCGATGCCGAGTTCTGGCGCGCGACGTGGACGGTGATCAAGCTCAGTACCCTGACCTGGGTCTTGAGCATCGGCCTGGGCTTTCTGCTGGCGCTGGCCAAGCAATCCAGGCACGGCCTGCTCAGCGTGCCGGCGCGTGGTTATATCTGGCTGTTCCGCAGCCTGCCGCTGCTGGTGCTGCTGATCTTTATCTACAACCTGCCGCAAGCGTTGCCCGGCACCTCGGCGATCCTGGCCGACCCGTTCTGGTCCGGCCTGCTGGCGCTGGTGATCTGCGAGACTGCCTACGTGGCCGAGATCCATCGCGGTGGCCTGCTCTCGATCCCCAAAGGGCAGGGCGAAGCGGCGCGGGCGCTGGGCCTGAAGTTCTTCGGCACCCAATGGCGCGTAGTGATTCCCCAGGCATTGCGGGTGGCGTTGCCATCGCTGGCCAACGAATACATCTCCATCGTCAAGCTCACCTCGTTGGTGTCGGTGATCTCGCTGACCGAGATCCTGATGGTCGGCCAGCGTCTGTATTCGCAGAACTTCCTGGTGATCGAGACCATGGCGGCGGTGGCTTTCTTCTACGTGTTTATCGTCACGGTGTTCGACTTCCTGCTTAAACGCCTGGAGCGCTTTCTCGACGTCAACCAGCGCAACGTCTCCCGCGTTCCCGATGCAGCGGTGCTGGCTCTGTCCACCCAACAGCGCATCGCCTTGGCGCGCCCGGCCAGCAACGGCGAACCCGCGTTGCAAGCCGCACGGCTGCACAAAGCCTACAACGATATCGAGGTGCTGGGCTCGGTCAACCTGCAGATCCAACCCGGCGAAGTGGTGTCGGTGATCGGCCCGTCCGGCTCTGGCAAAACCACGCTGATCCGCCTGCTCAACGGCCTTGAACAACTGGATAACGGCGAGATCAGGATCAACGGCCAGCCCTTTATTCACCTGAACAAAGTCGGCGCGCAGAAACCCCAGTACATCGAGCACGCCGAACATCGCCTGAACATCGGCATGGTGTTCCAGAGCTTCAACCTGTTCCCGCATTTGAGCGTGCTCGACAACCTGCTGATGGCGCCGAAATACCATCGGCTGGGCGCGACGTCCGAGCTCAAGCAACAGGCCTACGCACTGCTGCACAAGGTCGGCATGCTCGACCATGCCTGGAAATACCCGCACCAGCTGTCCGGCGGCCAACAACAACGCGTGGCCATCGCCCGCGCCTTGATGATGCGCCCGCAGATCATGCTGTTCGACGAGCCCACCTCGGCCCTCGACCCGGAGAAAGTCAACGAAGTGCTGCAAGTCATCGAAGCCCTGGCCGAGGAGGGCATCACCATGGTGATTGTCACCCACGAGATGAACTTCGCCTTCAAGGTCTCCGACCGCATCGTGTTCATGGAGAAGGGCCGCGTGGTCTGCGACGACACGCCGGGCGCCTTGCGCAGCGGCCACAACCCACGCGTAGAGGCGTTCCTCAAGGACGTCTCGCTGGCGTGACCTTTCAACGTTCAGGAAAAACACAATGATCGAGCAAGCGCAAATCGAACAATTCCAGCGTGACGGTTTCTTGGTGGTCGAATGCGTGTTGTCGCCGGAAGAAGTGGCCGCGTTGCAGCACGATTTCGACCAGTGGGTCGAAGAAAGCCGCAGCCACGCGCAGGGCTGGGGCGCCACCGTCGATGGCCGCGAGCGTTTTGATCTGGAGGGCGATCACCGCGCCGATCACCCGTCGCTGCGCCGGGTCAGTTCGCCCACCGAGATTTCAGCGGCCTATGAGCGTGTGGCGTTGCACTCACGCATGGCGGCGATTTCCGCGCAGTTGATCGGCGCCCACGGCACGCGCTTTCACCACAGCAAGATCAACTCGAAACTGCCCCATACGGCGACCCAGGTGAAGTGGCACCAGGACTTCCTGTTCACGCCCCACAGCAACGACGATATCGTCACCGCCTTGCTGATGGTCAGCGAAGTGACCCCGGAAAACGGCCCGCTGAACGTGATCCCCGGCAGCCACAAAGGCCCGCTGTGGTCACACTGGCAGCACCAGCGTTTTACCGGTTCGGTGGACGACGCTGTCGTCGAAGAACACTGCCAGCAAGCGGTGGCCTGCTACGGTCCCGCGGGCTCCGTGTGCTTCATGCACACCCGCCTTTTGCATGCTTCCAGCCCTAACGAGACCGAACTGCCGCGCACCCTCTTCATCAGCGTGTACGCCGCTGAAGACGCGCTGCCATTCGGCGAAAACCCTCTGCCCAGCGCACATGCCGGCCTGCTGGTGGCCGGTGAAGAAAGTGGCTTGGTGCGTTCCACGGACAACCACATGCGCTTGCCGCAAAAGCCCCGTGGCGCTTCGTTCTTCGTGCAACAGGCCGGACAAGACTCAGCCACTGCCTAGCCACATTCCTTGCTACTTACTAAAACCTTGCAGGTAATCACCATGACAGCGTTTCGTAAAAGTGTTCGTCCCCTTGCCGTGTGCCTGCTGGGCGCTGCGGTTGCGATGACTTCGTTGGCGGCTTCGGCGTTCCAGCAGGACGGCAAGATCATCGCCGGTTCCGACGTAACGTTCTTCCCCTATGAGTACATGGATAACAACAAGCCCGCGGGCTTTGACATCGAGTTCATGGACGGCCTGGGCAAGGTCATGGGCCGCAAGGTCGAGACCCTCGACACGCGCTTCCCCAACCTGATCACCGGCTTGCAAGCCGGGCGTTTCGATGTGACCAACTCGTCGATGTACATCACGGCGGAGCGGGTCAAGGTCATCGACATGATCCCTTACCTCAAGAGCGGCGAGTCGATCCTCACCCTCAAGGACAGCAGCTTCCAGCCCAAGACCCCGGAAGAGTTCTGCGGCCACAAGATCGGCTCGATGGGCGCCACGTCGTGGTTGGCGCAGATGAACAAGCTGTCGGCCGAGTACTGCGTGGCCAAGGGCCTGAAGCCGATCCAGATCAGCGAATACAGCACCGACCCGCAAACCACCCAGGCCCTGCTGGCCCACGCGGTTGAAGCGCAGATCACCGACGCTGCCGTGGCCCGTGGCGTGATCGACAAGCTCGGCAGCCGCGTGGTGATTTCCTCCGACACGCTGATCTACCCGGTGCTGAACGGCTTCGGCGTGAAGAAGGGCAATGACACGGTGAAAAAAGCCTTGCTTGAAGGCCTGGAAAAATACCGCGCTACGCCGGAATACGCCGCTTTGCTCAAGAAGTACAACTTCGAAGCGCCTACCGATGCGGACATCGCGGCACTGATGCCGAAGTAAACCTATCAGCGCGTGCCGCATTCGCATGCGGCCGCGCCCTGCGGAGACCGATTCATGGCGTTATCCCACGAAGACCAGACGCGCATCGACCTGGCGGCGACCTTTCGCATCATCGCGCACCTGGGCATGCATGAAGCGGTGGCCAACCACTTCAGCGCCGCCGTATCGGCCGATGGCAAACAGTTTTTGCTCAACCCGAAGTGGAAGCACTTCTCCCGTATCCGCGCCAGTGATCTGTTGCTGCTGAACGCCGACGATTCATCCTGTGCCGATCACCCGAATGTGGACGCCACCGCCTGGTCAATCCATGGGCAAATTCATCGGCTGCTGCCGCAAACCCGCGCGGTGCTGCATTTGCACCCGGTCTACACCACCGCCGTGGCATGCCTGGCCAAGCCGCATGTCCCGCCGATCGACCAGAACACCGCGCGCTATTTCAACCGCGTGGCGGTGGACGAGCTGTACGGCGGCATGGCCGACACCGAGGCCGAAGGCGCGCGCCTGGCCGGGCTGCTGGATGGCAAGAGTCGGCTGCTGATGGGCAACCACGGCGTGATGGTCACGGCGGGTTCCATCGGTGAAGCGTTTGACGATATCTGGACCCTGGAGCGCGCCTGCCAGATCCTCGTCACCGCCTGGTCCACCGGGCAGCCGTTGCGGGTGTTGTCCGATGAAGTGGCGGAAAAAACCGCGCGCGGCTGGGAAGGTATTGCCGATTTCTCGCGCCAGCACTTTGAAGAAATGAAGCAGTTGATGATCGACGCAGACCCTTCCGTGCTCGACTGAGGACTCCACATGACTTTTTCGGTTGTCGCCCGCTGCGCCGAGACGGGCCAGTTGGGCATCGCCATCAGCTCATCGAGCATTGCTGTGGGCGCGCGTTGCCCGTGGTTGCGGCCCGGCGTGGGGGCGGTGGCGTCGCAGAACATCACCTTGCCGAGCCTGGGGCCGCAAGTGCTGGACCTGTTGGAGCAGGGGGTAGCGCCGAGTGAGGCGCTGACCGCCTTGGCTGGGCAGGATCACAGTGAATATCGCCAGGTGACGGTGATTGATAACGCAGGCCGCACGGCGCATTTCAGCGGCGCGCAGACCCTGGGCATCCACCATGCGGTGAGTGGCGAGCAGTGTGTGGCGGCGGGGAATATGCTCGCCCAACCTGCTGTGATCGACGCCATGGTGGCGGCTTTCGAACAGGCCTCCGGACATCTGGCCGACCGCCTGCTGGCGGCGATGCACGCCGGTTTGGCAGGCGGTGGTGAAGCGGGGCCGGTGCATTCTGCGGCACTGGTGGTGGTGGATGACCTCTTGTGGCCCATCGTCAACCTGCGCGTGGACTGGGCGGATGAAGACCCCATCGGCGCCCTCGACCAGCTCTGGCAGGCTTATCGCGGGCAGTTGCAGGCCTACATCGACCGCGCCATCAACCCACAGACCGCACCCGGCTACGCCGTACCGGGAGACGACCGATGAACAGCCGCGACCTGCTGGCGCAACTGGTGCGTTTTGACACCACCAGCCGCGAATCCAACCTGGCCTTGATCGACTTTGTGCGCACGTATTTGCAGGACCAGGGCGTGGCCTGCGAGCTGGTGTACAACGAACACAAGAGCAAGGCCAATCTGCTCGCGACTATCGGCCCGGCAGAAGTGCCCGGTATTGTGTTGTCCGGGCACACCGACGTGGTGCCGGTGGATGGGCAGCGCTGGAGCGTGGCGCCGTTTGACCTCACCGAGAAAGACGGCAAGTTGTACGGCCGTGGCACGGCGGACATGAAGGGTTATATCGCCTGTGTGCTGGCGTGTGTGCCGGCCCTGGCGAAGGCTTCACTGCGCATGCCGGTGCACATTGCGCTGTCGTATGACGAAGAAGTCGGTTGCCTGGGTGTGCGTTCGCTGATCGAGCGATTCCATGGGCAACCGGTCAAACCGCTGCTGTGCGTGATCGGCGAACCCACCGAACTCAAGCCTGTACTCGGCCACAAGGGCAAACTGGCGATGCGTTGCCACGTGCACGGTGCGGCGTGCCATTCGGCCTATGCGCCGACGGGCGTGAATGCCATTGAATACGCCGCGCGCTTGATCAGCGAACTGGTGCGACTCGGTGAAGCGCTCAAGGCGCCGCAGCATCTGGATCAGCGTTTTGATCCGGCATTTTCCACGGTGCAGACCGGCCTTATCAACGGCGGCAAGGCCCTGAATATCGTCCCGCAGGACTGCAGTTTCGACTTCGAAGTGCGCTCCTTGCCGACTCAGGATCCCTGGCAGGTTGCCCGGCAATTACAGGTATACGCCGAGCAAACCCTGCTGCCGGCGATGCGGGCGGTGAGTGGGCAATCGGCGATCAGTCTCAGCAAGTTGTCCAGCTATCCAGGGTTGGCCACGTCGTTGGAAAGTCAGGCCGCCGACTGGGTGGCGCAGTTCTGCGGCTCAAGTGAATTCGGCACCGTGGCTTTTGGCACTGAAGGTGGGCTGTTCGACCAAGCCGGCATTCCCACGGTGGTCTGCGGGCCGGGCAGCATGGAGCAGGGGCACAAGCCGGACGAGTTCATCAGCGTGGCGCAGTTGCAGGCCTGTGATCGGATGCTGGCGCGGGTGCTGGGGTTTGTGAGCCAGCCTGCAAACTAAGGTATACACGGCCCATACCCAGGTAGGATTCCGAGCGTTGTAGCCCCGTCGCACACTGTTTGGCAGGCGAGACATTCGCCTTCAAACAACAGGAGAGCGACCATGACAACCCTACTGAAAGCCCCGACCGAAGAACTGGTGCCGTCGCGCTACGCAGTGCGCGTCGGCGAAATTGATGTGCTGGTGATCAGTGACGGCGAGCGGTGAGTTGTTCGTGGCTACCCACCTGCCGTTTCCGTCCGTGGGGCGGGTGGTGGTGGATGGGGATGCGTTTCGCTGGGTGGCGGCGTTTTGGGGCTTTTGATGGTTGGCCGAGTTTTTTTGGGGGAGCAGGCTTTGGTGGTGAGCAGGCTTTTATGTGGTGAACAGCCTTTTGTGGTGAGCGGGCTTGCCCCGCGCTGGGCTGCGCAGCGGCCCCCCCTAAAGCCAGCGCATTTTTCCTGCAAAAACGCGTTAGCCGTTTTGGGGCTGCTTCGCAGCTCAGCGCGGGGCAAGCCCGCTCACCACAGCAAGTCCGCTCAACATACAGAGGCCCGCTCAGCATAGGGCCAAGTTATGGCCGTTATACCTTCGCCACGCCTACTCGCCACTGCGCGGGCGGCAAAATCCCATTCACCAGGTAATTCCCCACAATCCGCGATTTGTACACGCGCGGGTTGTGGTTCGCCAGGGTTCGCGCGTTTCGCCACAGCCGGTCCAGCGCCTTGTTGCTGGCGGTGGCACTGGCGCCCAGTGCATCGAACAGCGCCGTGGTGGCCGCCAGTGTCGCATCCACCACCGGGTTCACTGCCAGGCACACTTCCAATTCAGCCAGCGCAACCTGCGGATCGTCATCGTGCAACGGCTGGTCATGGGCGATCACATACCGCGCGGTGTGCTCCAGCCGTTGCGCCGCTTGCTGGGCGATGGCTTGCGCGGCGTAGGCCTGGCTGGCGACTTCACCGATCACTTGCAGCAGTTGTACGTCCTGGCCGGCGGTGTCGGCATTGCCGGTGGTGAAGGTGCGCGCGCGTTGGCTGAGTTCCTCGGCACCACTGAGGGCGGCGCGGCGGGCGATGCCGGCGAGGGTGCTGAGGTGGTAGAGCTGGAAGAACGACTGGCCGTGGCCAAAGCGCTGTTGGGTGGGGCGTACGTCGTCATCCACCACGGGCGCGTTATCGAAGATGCAGGTGCCGCTGGCGGTGAGGCGTTGGCCGAAGCCATTCCAGTCGTCGACGATCTGCACACCGGTAGCCTTGAGGTCGACGACTACGCTGTAGATCGTGCCGTCTTCGCCCGTCGCGATGGTGTTGATCAAGTCGCTGTAGAGCGCGCCGGTGGTGTAGAACTTTCTGCCGCTGATGCGCAAGGCGCCGGCTTCGTCACGACGCAGGCGGGTTTCGAAATCGCCACGGGCCTGGTTGCCGACTTCAGTGCTGCCGGGAGAGAGCAGGGCACCCTTGCCGAGCCGGTCCAGCCACTTGTCGCGCCAATCCAAGTCCTTGGCGCTGAGCACGTCTTCGCAAAAACCGAAGTGCCCGCGCAGGGCTTGGGTGATGTTGGAGTCGGCGGCGGACAACTCTGTGAGCAGCGCCAGCAACTCGACCAACGTTGCATCCTGGCCACCATAACTCGCTGGCAGGCGCCAGCGCGGCAGGCCCAAGGCGTTCAGTTGCTGGATCACGGTGGCGAGGCTGCCGCGTGTCTGATCCGCCACCGCCGCCTGCGCGAGAATCTGCGCAAAGAGCGGGCGAAACGGTGCGGCCAGTTGTTCGTAACGGGCAGTGGGCGGTGCGCCCCAGATGTTCAAAGCGGGAATCGACATGCAATGGACCTTGCAGAAAATGGTTCAGATGCTGGGGTCCAGTGGTCTGGTGAGCTCACCCTAACTCAGGCGCGGCGAAGTTTTTAATACGAAAAGCAGCTAGCGACCTGTACGACGGTTCTATCGATAGTGCCCAACAGTATTAAACCCCGCGCTTTTATTGCGTTAGCTTCTACGACAAACGACCAGACTGCACGCCCACGGATGGTTGAACCAACCCTCCAACCCTGTGGGATTTTCCATGATCAACCGTCGAACACTGCTGTCTTTGCTGGGCCTGGCCTCTCTTGCTTTGTATGGGCCATCGGCCGGCGCCGCCGAACCGCTGACCCTTACCGTGGGTGACCAGTTCTTCTCCAACCGCATCGTGCTGGAGCTGTCGGGCGAGCTGAAAGACTTGCCCTATAAAATCGACTTCAAGCGCTTCAACACCGGCTCGCCGGTGGCCTCGGCCGTGGCCAGCGGCGCGCTGGACGTAGGCATCGTCGGCGACACCCCGGTGATCAGCCTGGCCGCCAATGGCGCGCCGGTCAAAGTCGTCGCCAGCACCCAGACCAGCCTCGACGGCGTGGGCATCGTGGCGCGCAAGGGCATTCAGTCGGTGGCCGACCTCAAGGGCAAGACCGTCGCCATCTGGAACGGCTCATGGAGCCAGCAACTGGCCTATAAAGCGCTGGATGAAGCCGGGGTGCCGCGCAGCAGCGTCCACTTCAAATACCTGCTGCCGGCCGAGGCCAGCCTGGCGCTGACCCAGGGCGACATCGACGCCTTCGGCACCTGGGAACCCTACGTGTCGCTGCAGGAAAAAGAAGGCAGCACCCTGATCCGCAACGCCAAGGGCCTGATGAGCGCACCCACCTACATCGTCGTCTACGAGCCGGCGCTGGCGCAGAAAAGCGCGATCATCAAGGACTTCATTGCCCGCCTGACGCGCGCTCGGGTGTGGAGCAACACGCACGTTGATGAATACGCCGAAGCCTGGTCGAAGGCCAACCAGTCGGCGCCGGAAATCGCCAAAGTGTGGTTCAAGCGCGACGCGATCAAGGTGCTGCCGATCTCGCCGACGATTATCAGCGAAGCCCAGGCCACGGCGGATTTTCTGGTGGATGCGCAGATGTTGAAGCAGCGGTATGACGTGGCGCCGTTGTTTGATCGGGTGCTTTAATGTGGGAGCTGGCTTGCCTGCGATGGCGGAGTGTCAATCTAGATACCTGCAGCTGACCCACCGCGATCGCGGGCAAGCCAGCTCCCACATTGGATAGACGGTGTTTGCCTTATTACCGCACCAGGCACGGCTGCTTGTTGTTGAAGCGCCACCCCGGAATCAAAAACTGCATCGCCACGCTGTCATCGCGCGCGCCGAGGCCCATGCCTTTGTACACCTCATGGGCCTTGGCGACCGCGTCCATGTCGATCTCCACCCCCAGGCCAGGCTTGCTCGGCACTTTTACATAACCCCCTTCGATTTTCAGCGGCGCCTTGGTCAGGTGCTGGCCGTCCTGCCAGATCCAGTGGGTGTCGATGGCGGTGATGTCGCCCGGTGCTGCGGCGGCGACCTGGGTGAACATCGCCAGGGAAATGTCGAAGTGGTTGTTGGAGTGCGAGCCCCAGGTCAGGCCCCATTCATGGCACATCTGCGCAACGCGTACCGAGCCCTGCATCGTCCAGAAGTGTGGGTCGGCGAGTGGGATGTCCACCGATTGCAGCTGGATCGCGTGGCCCATTTCGCGCCAGTCGGTGGCGATCATGTTGGTGGCGGTTTTCAGGCCGGTGGCGCGGCGGAATTCAGCCATGACTTCGCGGCCCGAGTAGCCGTTTTCGGCACCGCAGGGGTCTTCGGCGTAGGCCAGTACGTGGTGCTGGTCGCGGCACAGGCGAATGGCTTCTTTCAATGACCAGGCGCCGTTCGGGTCGAGGGTGATACGCGCATCCGGGAAGCGTTCTGCCAGGGCGGTGACGGCTTCGATTTCTTCGTCGCCGCTCAGCACGCCGCCTTTGAGCTTGAAGTCATTGAAACCATATTTGGCTTTGGCGGCTTCGGCCAGGCGTACCACGGCGTCGGCCGTCAGCGCGGTTTCGTGGCGCAGGCGGAACCACTCATCGTCGCTGTCGGCTTCGTTGCGGTAGGCCAGGTCGGTGGCACTGCGGTCGCCGACATAAAACAGATAGCCGAGCATTTTTACCGCGTCGCGCTGCTGCCCTTCACCGAGCAAGGCGGCCACCGGGACCTCGAGAAATTGACCCAGCAGGTCGAGCAGCGCGGCTTCCATGGCGGTGACGGCATGGATGGTGATGCGCAGGTCAAAGGTCTGCAAACCACGACCCGCCGCGTCGCGGGAAGCAAAAGTGCTGCGCATCTGGTTGAGGATGCGCTGGTACTGGCCGATGGGTTGGCCGATCACCAGGCTGCGGGCGTCTTCCAGGGTTTCGCGGATGCGTTCGCCGCCGGGCACTTCACCCACGCCGGTATTACCGGAGCTGTCCTTGAGGATGACGATATTGCGTGTGAAATACGGGCCGTGGGCGCCGCTGAGGTTGAGCAGCATGCTGTCGTGGCCGGCGACGGGGATGACCTGGAAGTGAGTAACGACGGGCGTAGTCATGGCATGTTCCTGAATAGTCTTAAAGAGGTTTGCTGAGGGCGGCGCGGGTGGGCACGGCGCTCGGTGAAGCCAGCGCGGCAGAGGGCGCGGTCTTGGCGAAAAACACCAGGATCGCGGCCAGCACCGACGTGCCGGCCAGGCCATAGAGCCCACCCTGGATCGAACCGGTGGTCTGTTCCAGGAAGCCGAAAGTGGTGGGCGCAACGAAGCCGCCCAGGTTGCCGATAGAGTTGATCAACGCGATCACGGCGGCGGCGATACGCACATCCAGGTAGCCCTGGGGAATCGGCCAGAACAGCGACGACGCCGACTTGAAACCGATAGCCGCAAAGCAGATCGCCACAAAGGCAAAGACCGGCCCGCCCGTGGTGGACATGAACATGCCCGCTGCCGCAATCAACAGCGCTGCCGCCACCCAGGCCTGCTGGAACTTGAACTTGCCCGACAACGAGGCGAAGGCGTACATGGCGATGATCGAGATCAGCCAGGGGATCGAGTTGAAGAACCCGACCTGCACATCACTGAGGTCACCCATTTTCTTGATGATGCTCGGCAGCCAGAAGGTGGCGGCGTAGATCGTCAGTTGGATGCAGAAATACAGCGCGCAGAACAGCAGGATCTGGCGGTCCTTGAGCAGCTTGCCGAGGGTCGGCTTGACGGTGGTGAGGGCCTCACGGTCGCGCTGTTCCTGATCGATGGCATTGACCAGCGCGTCCTGCTCTTCGCGGCTCATCCATTTTGCGTCGTGAGGTTTGGAGTCCAGCCAGAACCACACAAAGAAGCCAATCACCACCGAAGCCAAGCCTTCAATGGCGAACATCCATTGCCAGCCGTGGAAGCCAAAGCCCTCGATCTGCAGCAGCACGCCTGACAGCGGGCCGGAAATCAGCGACGCAACCGCCGAGCCGCTCAAAAAGATAGCGATGGCTTTACCGCGTTCCACGCCAGGCAGCCAGCGCGTGAAGTAGTAGATCACCCCTGGAAAGAAACCGGCCTCGGCCACACCCAGCAGGAAGCGCAGGATGTAGAAGTGGGTTTCGTTCTGGATGAACGCCATCAGCGTGGCGACGATGCCCCAGGTGAACATGATGCGGGTCAGCCAGATACGCGCACCGACCTTTTGCAGCAGCATGTTGGAGGGCACTTCGAAGAGGGCGTAGCCGATGAAGAACAGTCCTGCGCCGAAGCCATAGGCGGCGGCGCCGATGCCCAGGTCGTGCTCCATGTGCGTGCGCACAAAGCCGATGTTGACCCGGTCGATGTAGTTGAGGATGAACATGATCACGAACAGCGGCAGCACATGGCGCTTCACTTTGCTCACGGCGCGCGCGAGGACGGGATCACTTTCGGGTACGGCAGATACATGGATTGAATTGGTCACAATTCAAAACTCCCCCTGATTATTTTTATGCGGGTTTGCGTGTCTTGTTGATAGACATCATACAAGTAGACTTCTTGAGATCGCAATCCAGGGGTGAGTGTTTTTCTTCTTATAATGCGGTGTGTGGAACAGAGGTTTTGGTTATTTGCTCAGCGTTTGCTGGGGGTTATGCTGATTTTTTAACGGGATTCTTCCCGGTGGGTACCGTGAGAGGAGTATTTGTGACAGTGAGCGTTAAGTTTGGTTGTCATACAAGTTAATGGTTTTTTCAATCAACCCAGGTTTGACGCCGGACTGGGTGTTAAGCTCCGCACAGCTCAACCCCGTGGACCTGTTGCAATGCCCATTGAAAGTGGAATCTCCCTGCGTAAACGCTCCACCAACCTGGCCCAGGGCGTGGTCGACGCGCTGACCCAGCGCATCCTGCTCGGCCAGTTGAAACCCGGCGAAAAGCTGCCCTCGGAATCCAGCATCGTGGCTGAACATGGCGTGAGCCGAACCGTGGTGCGCGAAGCGATTTCCAAGTTGCAGGCGTCCGGTCTGGTGGAGACTCGTCACGGCATCGGCACCTTCGTGCTGGAACAGCACGCCCAGCAGGGCCTGCGCCTGCATGTGGACACGGTGGCCAGCGTGCGCAACATGCTCGAGCTGCGCCTGGGCCTGGAAGTGCAAGCCGTCGCGCTGGCCGCCTTGCGCAGAACCGACGAACAGCTGGCGCACATGCGCCGGGCACTCGACGACTACCAGGCCTCCCTGGCCAACAACGACAGTTGCGTGGAGGAAGACAAACGCTTTCACCAACTGATCGCCGAGGCCACCGGCAATACCTTCTTCACCGAAATCATGCTGCACCTGGGCAATGCGATGATCCCGCGCACCCAGGTGAAAGGCGATGAGCGTGGCGGCGCCGACTTTGCCCAACTGGGCCAGTTGGCGAACCTGGAACATGAGGCGATCTTCAACGCGATCAAACGCCAGGACCCGGACGCCGCCCGCGCCGCCATGGTGTTGCATCTGACCAACAGCCGGGATCGTTTTTCGGGGGAGCAGGGGCGTTGAACGAACACACCTTATCCCTGCGCCTGGAGCGCGTCGCCGCCAACGTACCGAAGGGCGCGCGCCTGGCCGATATCGGCTCCGATCACGGTTATTTGCCGGTGGCATTGATGCGCCGTGGCCTGATCACGATGGCAGTGGCGGGGGAGGTCGCGACCACACCCTTTCATGCGGCGCAACGTACCGTGCGCGACAACGGTCTGGAGCTGCAGATCAGCGTGCGTCTGGCTGATGGCTTGGCGGCCATGAAGCCCGATGACGGCATCACCGCGATCAGCGTCTGCGGCATGGGCGGCGAGACTGTCCGTGACATTCTCGAAAGCGGTAAGCGGCACCTGAGCGGCCAAGAGCGATTGATCCTGCAACCCAACGGCGGTGAGCAACCGTTGCGCCAATGGCTGATGGATAACGGTTACTCGATCCTTCGAGAAGAGTTGCTGCGCGAAAACCGCTTTTACTACGAGATCATTGTCGCAGAGCGCGCCGGGCCAGTGGCTTACACCGCTGAGCAGCTGTACTTCGGGCCGCTGCAACTGCAGGCGCGCAGCCCGGTGTTCATTGCCAAGTGGCAACGTATGCTGCGCCAAAAACACAAGACCCTGGCCAGCTTCGAGCGCGCTCGGCAAGCGGTGCCGGAAGAGAAGCGAAAAGAGATCGCGCAGCAGGCCAGATGGATTACCGCGCTACTGGCCTGATACCCCTTCATTCAAACTGATGACCTAGGACACCCACCATGGCCGACGCCACCGACTCCACCTTCTACGACCGCGCCGACGCGCATATCGAACTGTCGAACGAACAGCTGCAGGCTCACGAAAACCTCGGCCAGGTCAGCGCCTCGATGATGTTCGGCACCACACGCTTCAATGCCTGGGCCAGTGCACGCAACTTCAAGTCCGGCGCGGAAATGGCCGAGGCGCGGGAGGCGATGTTGAAGTACTTCTGCGACCAGTACCGGATGATGCTTGAGGATAATCTGGATGATCACATCAATAATTTCGACCGGTACAGGGTGATGCCATAGGCCTTTAAAGAGCCCTTAGGGCGCGAAGTCCGAAGGGGCCTGTGCGGTGGGCTGTTCGGTCATGGGGGGAGGGCCTGGCGGAATTGCGGTAGGGCTGATCAAGTTGGTGTACTCCTCGATGATTCGATTGATCGCCTCCGGTGGCTCGCACGCCTTGAACTCGATGCGAATCTGCACCTCATCTGGATCGCGCTCCTGACCCTCACGCTTGGTGGCGCCAAAGGTCACGAAAAACTTCTCGCTGTGCAGGTCACCGTTCTCGAGGTCATGGCTGGCTTTTTGCATTTCAGTGCTATGCATCTTTACCGATAGGTCTACATCCATCTTGTGCAGCGCCAAGCCCTTCGGCGCGACTAGCGCGATCAGCGGCACGCTGATGGTATGTCCCTCGGTCAGCGAGATCTCAACCATCTTGGCCTTCATCGGCGTACCCAGGTCCTCAGCGTTGTAATCGAAGAACTGGTCGAACAGTGCAATGTATTGATGGGCGATCAGGTTATGCGTGGCCGCCGCGGCCTGCTGCAACCCGCGGGTGATGTGGCTCAAGTCGCTGGCCGACATGGGTTCCTTGGGGCGCGAAAAAAATGCCATGGTGAACTCCTTTCAAGTCGAGTGGGTTGCCCCGCCCTGACGGACGGGGCGGGTTGGGACTATTTGGTTTTTTCCGCAGGCTTGGCGTCAGGCAGTGGAAGTACCCCTGCTTTTGGCAGCTCTGTCGGGCTGGTTGGGGTGGCGCTCGGCAGTGTTACCGGCTTGGTGGCGGCATCGGTGAGGAAATCGATGACGCGCATCAAGGCCTCCGGCGGGTCTTGACGAACGATTTTGGTCTTGATTTCGTAGCGTGCGCGGGTGTCTGTCTTGCGAGTCTGGGACGACTTGTGGCTGGCGGCACCTTTGACCGACACGCTGAAAGGCCCCCAGCCCATCTTGGCGTCGAAGCTGCCGGAAGCATCGTTGGAGCTGGTGTCCTCGGCCATCTGGGTGATGGTCAGCTCGAACTCGATGCTGCCTTCTTCAATGGTGATATTGGGGTGGCTGATAGCAGCCAGCAGCGGAATGCGCATGGTCTTGCTGACCGTGCCCTTGTAGATTCCCTGCTCGTCGACGAGGGTTTCGTCATAGTCGAACTGCACCGAAACGGCTTTGCCGTCCTGGATACACACACCCATGAGAAAGTCCGCATACGCTTTGCTCGCGGCGACTTGCGCCTGGATCATTGCCATCAGCGGCCCGGTGATCATCTTGTCCAGTGGAAGTGCGGCGATCACGCCTCCAATGAGACCTTTATCAATATCTGGCATTTTTAATTTCCTTATCGTGAGTGCGCGAAAGTGCGCAACTTCAATTTATCCGTGTGGAACTTTGTGATTCAGTAGGAAGTAATTACCGATGAATAAAGGTGTCCTGGCGTCGAATGTTGGCGATTTGCCGAAGGCTCAGTCCGTACTTCTCGGCTAGTGCACTTCGTGATACGCCATCGGAAATACCCATTTGAATATTTTGATTACGAATTTGCCGAAAAAAATGATCGGACTTTGGAATCTCTAAAGAGATACCCGCGAAATCACTGATCAAGGCTTGCAGGGCTTCCGGCGATAAAATCAGCGCCAGCGAAGTACGTTGTGCGTGTTTGGGGATGTACTTAGGGCGGCCGCCATATACGCAGGTCAGGCGGAACGCGTTTTCCAGACCGATACAGGCAACCAGCACCTGTAGGGAATGGGGGAGTTGTCGTACATCGATATGTTCCAGGTCTTTCGGTTCCATCGGCCTAACCTCCTTGTGATGAGAGCTGGTCAGAGCTTAGGAAGTAATGCGTGCGAACAATCAGTAGGAAACTTTACCTATGAAGATGAGGAAGCTTTACCTTCTGAAGAGCGGATGGCGCGAGTGATGGACTGCAGTTTCCTAAAACCAAAAGGAAACTCACCATGTCCAATAATTTAATAGATATGGCCTTCATCGCTCAGCTCGAAGGCGGTAGTGCCACACGTGGTTACGTGCCTGATCCGGAAAACAGCCGTAGCGGCGTCACCATCGGCACCGGCTTTGACTTGGGCCAGCAAAAGAACCTGAACATGCTGCCCAAGGATCTCAGCGAACGGCTTTTACCCTACTTGGGGTTGATCGGTGCACAAGCCGTGGCATGCCTGGAACGCCTGCCGCTGAATGTCAGTGCGCAGGATGCACGCAGGATTGACGAGGCCTACAAGGCGCCTTTCATTGAGCGCCTGGTCAGTGATTACGGCAAAGCTGCGGGACGCCCGTTTGAAGCATTACCGGCGCCGATGCAAACCGTGATCGCCTCAGTTGCCTTCCAATATGGCAACCTTGCCAGCCGTACGCCGAAGTTCTGGGCGCAAGTTGTGGCGGCGGACTGGAAAGCGGCCGAGAACAACTTGAGGAATTTCGGCGATCGCTATTCCACCCGACGTTGCAAGGAAGCCGCTTTGTTGGCGAGTGCGTTGTAACACTATAGATACAGCCACCCAGGGAAATCCTGGGTGGCTGCTTGCATCATGGGCAGGGTTTGGCGAGCAACAGGGTCACCGATCGCATCGCGTGGGCATCTTCAACATCGGTTCCATCAGCAAGCGTGCGCCAGTCCACATCCACACACAGTGCCGTGACGGCCACGTGCTCGAATAACCCTACTTTGTCTGCAAAGTCATAGCGGTAGGTGGCGCGGGTTGTAGCGAAGGGTGTAACGGTCGTTGCCTTGTTCAAAACGGTAGACACAAGATCGGGTACTTGCGCCATCGGTGCAGTGAAGTGCGTGGCGGACTCTTTATTGAAGTAACCGTGTTCACGCGTGGCTTTCCATAATTGCTGCCATTGAAACTTACTCGCATGGGCGTTCAGTGTGACGGCAAACTCTTTTAGTGCTTGAGGTTCAACATTGGCAGTATTGAGCGCCTGTGCTGGTGCAGCCAACATGTACAGCGCTGCCAGTGAGGCGCTCATCAATAATCGACGTTCCATGTTCAACTCCTGATCGTGGGCGGGATAAAAAAGCCTGTCCGAAAACAGGCTTTTTCGAGTGCTGCAATCGCAACTCAGTAGGTGTGTTCCACCAAGTATTCCCAGTTGTCGGCGTTGGTCAGGACGGTGTGCAGGTTGCCGTCGCCTTGCTCGGCTTGTTGCACCAGTCGCAGGCAGGCTTCCTGACCGTAGGCGTGGTCGTCGGTGCCCAGCACATCGTTGAAATGGCTGGTTTCATGGATCAACGTACCAGCGCGCGAGTCGTTGCCATAGGTCGGGGCGGTGAAGAATGCCCCTCCCAGCGTGATGTGATGTCCCGCGTCGCTGGGGTGGACCTCTGCATACCAATTGGCATTGGGTTCGCAGTTGACTTGCCCTTCATGAATGTTTTGCAGTGCCTGAAAAATCCGGTACAGGCGTTGAGCCAAGGCTTGCAGGTTTCCAGGTTGCTGGACGCCCATCCACACCCGAGCGACATCGGCATTGCCGCCGTTCAGGTGATGAATGGTGAATTCGAGCGAGCGCAACGCGGCATAGCGAGCTGCACGGAAGGTTCTGCGTTCGGAGCTGTTAAGTGCACGTGCCATGATGAATCTCCAGTGGTATTAGGAGATTTCAGTGTGAGCGGGAGGAAAAGTGCTAATCAGCAGGAAGTAATTCCGCTGTTCCTACGCACTGCGCCATTAGTTACAGCTATCCCTTCGCCACTGAGTGCTTTTGCCCCATTTTCGAGCACGGCACGTGCACGCTCAGTGGGCGCGCCCGTCTGTCTCCAGCCCTTCTACCAACGGCCCGCATCTTGCTTGAGCCAGGCTAATCAATGACATGGCATTTTGCCGTTAGTCATTTCAAGGCTTCACCCCGCGGTGCACCGCGTGGGTCGTTTTTGGGGAGTGGTCGGACATGCACAGCCTTTTATCACCGGGTATTCGCCTGTTGGGGCGTTTTGGCTTTGCACGCAAGTTCCAGATCCTGTTCTTCCTGTTCATGCTGCCCCTGGCGGGTAGCCTGTGGATGATCGGCTCGGACTATCGCGACAAATTGACCGTGATTTCCAGCGAGCAGTCCGGTGTCCGGCAACTGTTGGCCCTGGATGCGTTGGATGGCCAGTTGACGGCCCAGCGCAACCTGGCCGCACGCTGGAAGGCGGCGGACATACTGCACGCGCCCACCCCGGCGGCGAAGGCGGCGATGGACAAGGTCGACGCCAATTTCCCTGTGATCCTGCAAAGCCTGCAAACCCTGGGCGATTCACTCAAAGCCCAGAACGCCAGCGCTGATATCCTCGCGCGCTTCGACACCTTGCAGGCGACAGTCAAGGGCATGGACTCCCAATCCCTGCGCACCGTGGGCTGGTGGCCGGACGGTTACGACCGTTTCACATCGGCCCTGACCGCGATGCAAACCCTGCGCGAGCAGATCACCCTCGACGCCGGGTTGATCCTCGACCCGTGGCTGGAAACCTACTTGCTGATGCAGATTTCCACCCAGCACACCCCCGACCTGATCGAGCGCATCGGCCGCATGGCCAGCGTCGGCCAGTCGTCCATTGCCTCGGGGCAGTTCACCTTGCAGAGCCGTTTGCAGATGCGTGACCTGCGCAGCCGCATCGGCGATGCGCGGGACCAATTGGTCAAGGCCGCGGCCTCGCTCAAGGCCAAGCAATATGCCGGTCTGGAGCCATGGACGGCGCAGTACGACAGCAGCCTGCAACGCCTGGACAACGAACTCAAAGTGCTCGACGACGGCGTGTTCGGCGGCACCATCAAACTCGACACGACGGCCTTTGAAACCAGTGTCGACGGCATGCTCGGCAGCCTGGGCGCGCTGCGTAACCAATCGCTCAAATCGCTGGATGCGCGCTTGGGTCACTACCGTGATCGCTCGCTGCAGAAGTTCGTGCCGGTAGCGGCGACCTTCAGCCTGTTGGCGCTGGCCGCGTTGTACCTGTTCATCTGCCTACAAGCCTCGATCCGCCGTAGCGCCAGCGGCATCACCACCCTGGCCGAGTCCCTGCGCGACGGCAACCTGTGCGTCGAGGTGGCGGTGGAAGGGCGCGACGAGCTCGCGGCCATCAGCACCGCGCTGAACGTGGCGGTGGTGCAGTTGCGCACCAGCCTGTTGGGGGTCAATCACGAGACGCAGCAACTGGGGGCGGCGGTGCTGACCCTCAACTCCCAGTCGGGTAGCACCCTCACCGAAGTCGAAGACCAGCAACAGCAAATCAGCCAGATTGCCGCTGCTGCCACCCAACTGGCCGCGACGTCCCTGGGCGTCGCCAAAAGCTGCGAACAAGCCTCGGGCAGCGCCCAGCAGACCCGACGCATCGCCGAAGACAGCAGCCGCGACAGCCAGCGCACCACGGCCAGCATCCAGCAACTCAACCTGCGCCTGACCGACACCGCCGATGCGCTGGAGCAGGTCAGCCAGCAGGGCCAGCAGATTCAGTCGGTGGTCGACACCATCCGTGGCATTGCCGAGCAGACCAACCTGCTGGCGCTCAACGCCGCCATCGAAGCCGCCCGTGCCGGTGAGCAGGGCCGCGGGTTTGCCGTGGTGGCCGATGAGGTGCGCAGCTTGTCGCAACGCACCCAGGCGTCTACGGCGCAGATTGCCGGCACGGTCGACAGCCTGCGCGCCACGGTCAGCCAGGCGGTCACGTTGATGGGCGCCGCGTGTGAACAGGCACTGACGGATGCTGAATCCGTCACCGGGCTGGGCACACGTTTGGGCGAGATTGCGGGTGCGGTGCAACACGTCACCGACACCCTGGCGCAGATCGCCACTGCTGTTGAAGAACAAGCGGCGACGGCGGATGAAGTGAGCGGCAATATCCAGCAAGTGGATCAGGCGGCCGGGCGTTTGCTCGACGGCGCGCGGGCTGTGAACCGAGCGGCCGATACCTTGAGCAAAGGCAGCCAGGCATTGAGCGACAACACCGCGCGGTTTCGCCTGGGCTGAACAGGTTTTTGTGGTGACCAGGCTTCCAGTGGTGATCGGGCTTGGTGTGGTGAGCGGGCTTGCCCCGCGCTGGGCTGCGCAGCAGCCCTGAATTCTGGCGACTCGGTTTAACTGACGATGCGCGGTGTTTTGAATGGGGCCGCTTCGCAGCCCAGCGCGGGGCAAGCCCGCTCACCACAGGAAGCCCGCTCACACCACAGGAAGCTTGCTCACCAAAACAAGTCTGCTCACCACAACAAGCTCCCCCACCACAGGAACCTTCGGCTTCTACAGGGCTCACTTACTAGGTCGCCCTGTTTCGTCGCCGAAAGGACTCCGCATGACTTCAACCCCGCCAACGACCCTCCCGCACGGCCCCGTCACCCGCGAACTCAGCCTGCGCGCCGTCATCACCGGCAGTGTCCTCGGCATCCTGCTCACGCCGTCCAATGTCTACGCCGGGTTGAAGATTGGTTGGTCGTTCAACATGTCGATCATCGCGCTGTTGATCGGCTACGCCATCTTTCAAGGAGTGGCCAAGCGTTCCACCGAACACCTGCCGTGGACCTTGCATGAAAGCAACATCAACCAGACCGTCGCCTCGGCCGCCGCTTCAATCATTTCCGGCGGACTGGTAGCGCCGATCCCGGCCTATACCTTGCTGACGGGCAACCAGCTAGACGCTATCCCCATGATTGCCTGGGTGTTCTCGGTGAGTTTCCTGGGCATCTGGATCGCCTGGTATCTACGGCCCTCGTTGCTGAATGACAAGGCGCTGAAATTCCCCGAGGGCATGGCCACCCTGGAAACCTTGCTGCACATCTATAACCATGGGCGCGAAGCCGCGACGCGCTTGAAGGTGCTGCTCAGCGCCGCGTTGCTCTCCGGGCTGGTCAAGTGGGTCGATACTTTTATGTGGGCCTTCCCGCGCTGGTCGCCCAGCGGTCAGTTGGAGCGCCTGACCTTCACCGCCGACCCTTCGCTGTTGCTGGTGGGCTTCGGCGGTATCATCGGCATTCGCGTGGGCCTGACCCTGCTGCTCGGCGCCTTGCTCGCGTGGGGTGGCCTGGGCCCCTGGTTGTTGGCGCAACACCTGGTGACCTTGCCTGCGGGCAGCAGCGGTCCGCAGTTTGCCGCGCTGGTGGAGTGGTTGTTGTGGCCGGGCGTGAGCCTGATGGTGTGTTCCACCTTGGCCTCGCTGGCGATTCGTTTGTGGGCCTTGTACCGATCAACGCACTCCGGCGGCGAATCGACCTGGACGGTGCCCAAGCCGGGGCCGGCCGCCGGTTTTGTGCTGGCGATTGTGTTGGTGGTGAGCCTGCAGGCGCTGCTGTTCGGCATTAATCTGGGCATGGCGTTGCTCACGATCCCATTGGCGATCTGCCTCGCCGCCGTCGCCGCGCGCGTGGTGGGCGCCACCGGCATTCCGCCCATCGGCGCCATTGGGCAACTGTCCCAGCTGAGCTTTGGCATCGTCGCGCCGGGGCAGGTGCCGATCAACCTGATGAGCGCCAACACGGCCGGTGGCTCGGCCGGGCAGTGCACCGACTTGATGAATGATTTCAAGGTGGGCAAGGCCATTGGTGCCACGCCGCATAAGCAGGTGATCGCGCAGATCCTGGGGATTTTCATCGGCAGTATCGTTGGCGTATTCGCCTACTTGGCGTTGATCCCGGATCCGCAAACCATGCTGCTCACCGAAGAGTGGCCGGCCCCGGCGGTCGCTACCTGGAAAGCCGTGGCGCAAACCCTCACCCATGGGTTGGATTCACTGTCCACCAGCATTCGCTGGGCGATTGCCATCGGCGGCCTGGTTGGCGTAATGCTCGGTGTGCTGGACAGCACCTTGCCTGCCCATCGTGCCCGCTTCCTCCCGAGTGCCGCCGCCCTGGGCCTGGCCTTTGTGCTGCCGGCCTCGGTCTCGCTGATGATGGCCCTGGGCGCCATACTGACCTGGCTGCTGAGCTGCCGCTGGCCAAGCCTCACCGAGCGCTTTGCGATTACCGCCGCCGCTGGCTTGATTGCGGGGGAGAGCATCACCGGCGTAGGTGCTTCACTGTGGTCGATGGTGCACTGAAGCGTGGCTCGGCAGTTGCCGAGCCAGCCGCCATGGCCTCAGGCGATCTTCACATTCATGGTGATCCTGGCGGTGAAGACCTTCACTTCGCCCTCATCAAAAATATCCACCGGCACGATCTTGTCCCCCGCGGTGGACCAATCAATACCGCTGCCATCCGCTACGGCACGGATGTTCGACTTGGCCTTCGCCAGGTACTCCACGGTCATGCCCTTGGGGATCCATTTGGCACCTGACGGTATCGACACGTCCGTCATCGTCCCACCCGCCAATTCCGCCGCGTTGCACAACGCAATGGCATGCACGGACGCCAAGTGGTTGGTGATTTCCTTGCGAAACGGCACATTGACCACGGCATGCCCAGGGCGCAGTTCGGCGATTTCCGGGTTGATGGTGCTGAAGTAGGGCGCCACTTGGCAGGCCATTTGGCTGAAGGCTGCAGGGCCTACGCTGTTGAACATGCTGAGAAACTGGCTCATGGATTATCCTCGCAATGGGTTAACAGAATAATATTCTGTAACGGAACGATATTCTGTAAATTCCACAGGTGTCAAGCCATGCCTTCTCTGCAGGAGGCTGTACCTTTAGACTCCGTACATTTGGCGAGCCACTTCATGCACGCACCTGACCTGATCGAGCGCACCTTCCCGGGCCGGCGCAGCGACCTCAAGCGCAGCATCCTGCGCGAGGCCCTGGCCAGCTTTAACGACGTGGGTATTGAAGCGACGAATATCGAAACCATCCGCGCGCGGTGCGAGACCAGCGTGGGCGCCATCTACCATCACTTCGGCAACAAGGAAGGCATCGTCGCCGTGCTGTTTTTTGCCGCGCTGGAAGATCAGGCCGCCTTGCGAGACCACTATCTGAAGCCGGCGCAAACCGCCCAGGCCGGTGTGGAAGCGCTGGTGCGCAGTTATGTGGAGTGGGTGGATGCGCAACCCGAATGGGCGCGCTTTATGTTCCAGAGCCGTTTCGCCGTGGCCAACGGCCCGCACAAGGACGAACTGCTCACCCGCAACAAGCAGCGCAATGCGCAATTGACCGAGTGGATGAGCGACGAAGGCCGCCGCGAGGCGTTCAGCCATATTCCGGCAGAACTGCTGCTGTCGCTGATCATCGGCTCGGCCGAAAGCTATGCCCGTGCGTGGTTATCCGGCCGGGTCAAGCACAGCCCGAATCACTACGCCGCGTTGCTGGCGCAGGCGGCGTGGGCCTCGATCAGCCAAACGCCTGCACAATAAACGCCTCCAGGGTCGCCTCTTCCAGAATCTCCATGGAGAAATGTCCGAAGCGCTTGGGCAGCCAGATAATGCGCCCCCCGGACGGCGATTGCAGGTTCTCGCGGGCCAGGGGCACGCCGTTTTCGTTCTCAGGCTGCACACCGGCGGCGATCAGCTCGTCATAAGCGATCTCGATGTCTGGCGTGGTGTAGCAATGGCGGTAGATCATGCCTTCGCCGTGGGCGTCCAACAGTTCGCGCAGGTTGCCGGCGATCGGCTGGACCAGCATAAAGCGTTCTTGCCCCATCAACACCACGGCATAGCGCACATGCAGGCCGCCGCGTTCCCACACGAACGTCTTGGAGATGCGTGCCTTGAGAATGCGTGCGTAATAGGCGCAGGCTTGCTCAAGATTTTCGACCAGTATGTCGACGTGGCTGAATTTCAGATCCATGTTGTGCCTCCTCTCGAACCGATCCCCATGGTAACCACGGCGTTTGTCACGCAGAAAATTATTTGTCGGCACTCCCGAAGGCTGGCGTAGTCTGTTTCCAAGACATTCCTCTCGCCCTGCGGAGCCTTCAATGATCATCGTCCACCACCTCAACAATTCACGCTCGCAACGCATCCTGTGGCTGCTCGAAGAACTCGGCCTGCCCTACGAGATCAAGCGCTACCAACGCGACCCGAAAACCAACCTCGCCCCGCCGGAGCTCAAGGCGATCAACCCGTTGGGCAAATCCCCGGTGATCGAAGACGGCGGCCTGGTGCTGATCGAGTCCGCCGCCATCATCGACTACCTGATCCGCCGCCACGGCCAGGGCCGCCTGCAACCGGACCCCGCCAGCGCCACCTACGACCACTACGTGCAATGGCTGCATTTTGCCGAAGGCTCGGCCATGTTGCCGTTGATGCTCAACCTCTACGTCGGCCGCCTGGGCGAGGCAGGCGCGCCGTTGCATCCGCGTATCGAATCGGAAGTCGCCAACTACCTCGGTTACCTGAACGACGTGCTCGCGGGCAAAGCCTACCTGCTTGGCGATGAGCTGAGCGGTGCGGATATCCAGATGAGTTTTATCGGTGAAATCGCCAGGGCCCAGGGCAAGTTGCAGGCCTACCCGAACCTGGCAGCGTGGGTGGAGAAATTCCAGGCGCGACCTGCGTATCGCAAGGCGGTGGAGCAGGGCGGGGCGTATGCGTTTGCCAAGTGAAGCCATTGGCGTGACGTCTTAAGGCGGTAGCAAGGCGCCGTTCACCCCGCGCGCAGTGTTTACAACTGTTAACGGATTGAACGGCGCAATCGCTATAGGCTTTGGGGTGTCCGCCTTGGAGCCCATCGCCATGAACCTGCGAGCCGTCACTGCCACGTTGTTTGCCTTTGTCCTGTTGCTGCCGTCACCTGCCGAGGCCGCGACGCCTATCACCCACGTCGCCATCTACCGGGGCCCGGCGGGTTGTGACGACTGTTCCGAAAACGTGGCGAAGGCCCTGCAACGACTCAACCCCAACTATCACATCGATTTTGTGGGCGCGGATGAGTCGATCGACATCACGCCACAAACCCTGGCGCGCTACGACCTCTACGTGCAGCCGGGCGGCGGTCAGGACATTCCTGGCGCGCTGCGTAGCCTGGGTGAAGCACGCAGCGAAGCCATCCGCAGCTACGTCGCCAACGGCGGCCGCTACCTGGGCTTGTGCATGGGCGCCTACCTGGCGGACGACAACAACCTCGGCCTGATCCCCCAGGACCTCGACGGCGAGGCAGGACGCCCCGGTTTTGAAGTGCCCGGCATCGCCGACGCCGCGGTGCAGGTCACGTGGGCGGGCAAGGCTGATCATGTCTTCTTCCAGGACGGCCCCTACTTTCCCAAAGGCTCATACAAGACTATCGCGACCTATCGTAATGGCGACGTAGCGGCAGCGCGGTATACCTATGAGAAGGGCGTGGTGGTCCTGAGCGGCCCGCACCCTGAGGCCAGCCAGCAGTGGTTTGAGAATGCCGACATTCCGTTGAGCAAGATGCCTGAGGGGGATCTTTTCGGCTCGCTGATACGCAGCTTTTGAGACCCACCTATCCTTTGTAGTGGTTAGACCACCCTGTGTCAGCGCACCACGTCCAGCGTCTGGATTTCATTCACATAGTGGGTCTGGCTCGACGTCGACTCCAGCGTCAACGCCACGCCCAGGTCTTCGATAAACGCGCGATTGGACGAATAACCGTCCTGCTCGCAGGTCAACCGAATGGCATCGCCCGTCAACGACGCAAACACCTGGCGTGCCGGGAAGCGCTCGCCCACCTTGCAGGTCAAGGTGGTTTCGACCGGTTTGTCGGTAGGCTTGACCGGCACGTTGGCCATCTTCAGGTGCGCACTCAGGGTTTGGCCCGGCACCCAGCTCGTCGGCAGTTTCACCTCGGCCTCGCGGGTCTGCAGCACCTGGCCTTCGCCCACGCCGTTCATTTTCGATTTCAGCTGGATCAGGTCCGCCAGCATCAGGCGGTCCACATTGAAGGCGCCGCCGTAGGCTTCATTCTTCACCAGCAAACCGCCCTCGGCCTTGAACCGGATGGTGATCGGCGCGTCCTTGCCCGCGCCGTTCTTCGACAGGTAGCTGTAGCTCAACGTCTTGAACTTGGGCTGCAACAGCGGCGCGTCGAGGCCCTGGAGCACGTTGGGCGGCACCGGCACATCGGCCAGATGGGTGTCGGCCACGGTGCGCGGGTAATCCACCGGCGCGATGTCCGGCCGCAACAACGCCAGCAACCCGGCATTCACGCCACCCTGCACCGAACAGCTCACACGGGAATGCTTGCCCTCCGGCTCCACGATCAGCACCCGCTCCACATTGCGCAGCCCCGGTGCCTTGCCCGGCATGGGCTTGATCGCCTGCCAACTGTTGCCCACCTTCAACTCGCTGCGCGTGTATTGCCCCTCGCCTTTTTGCAGCGCACCGGGTTGGTCCAGCAACGCCGCGACGCGCGGGGCGACTTCATCAATCGTGCCGTCCACCGTGAAGCCCCAGAAGTAATACAGGCCCAACGGGCCGAGATCGCTGACCTCATCGTTATAGGACAGCAGCTTCAACCCCGCGATGGCCGGCGCGGTCACTGGCACTGCCGAGGCCTTGGGTTCGGTGCGGTCGCGCACCGCGATCCAGGTGAAGTTCTTTTCCTGCTTGAGTGGGGCATAGGCCTGCCACGCATCACGGTGCGTGTTCAGGCGGCTGAAGAACGTCTCGTCACAACGGGTGAAGGCCTTGAGCGTGTCGACCAACGCGGCGTCGTCGGCCTGGGCAAAGGAAGGCGACAGCAGGGCTGACGCGAGCAGGGCAGCGGAAAACGGCAACTTCATGGGACAGGACTTCCTTATCGACAAGCGAGGAACAGGGCGGGGACATTATCCAGCAGTTGGGTGTCAGTCTCTAGTTGGCTGAGCGCATCAGGCGCAAACGCCAGTTTCCGCCGTGCTGGGCATGGCAGGCTTCTTCAGAATCCAAGTGAACGCAACGCGCCAACGGTACGGGCGGGATCTCGGCGTCGTCCAGCGCAGTGGCGGTCAACTCGCGGATACGCGCGTCCAGCCCTGTCGCCACGGCCTGCGCCTGGCTGGCGCGGGTGTCAAAGACCCAGGTGATACGCAGGCTGCCGGGGAAGTCGGCGTAATTGACCGTGTGGGTCAGCCATTCAAACCCGGGGATTTCGGCTTTGGCGGTTTCGCAGGCGTCGGTGAGCGCGGCGACAAGGCGGCGTTCGATGCGGGTGCTGTCGCGTTTTGATGAACTCACAGAGAGCTCCGTAAGAAGGCAGGTGCCGCAGATTAACAGGGCGCGCGCTACGCCTGAACCCTAAGCGCACGGATGATAAACGCATGCAGACTGTTGACCGCCTTGGACCCGCGAGAGTCTCGACTGCGCAGAATCGACACCTCCATCGGTTCAATACTCCCCAACCCTTGTTCGCTGCCCAAGACCTGCAGTGACGGCTGCACGGTGCACTGAGTGATCGCGGCAATCGCGAGCCCGCCCTCGACCGCAGCCACTTGGCCGGCGAGGCTGGAGCTGTTGTACACGACCTTGAACTGACGCCCCTGCTGGGCCAGTGAATTCACCGCATACCGCCGCGCCAGGCTGGCGCTTTCGTAGACGGCGATGGGCACCGGGTCCCGGCGCCACAGTTCGAACTGAGGCGAGCCTACCCACACCATCGGTTCCTTGAACAGGAAGGTGCCACTGTGCGGCGAGTCCCTGGACACCAGCGCCAGATCAAGATCACCGCTACGCACCCGTGGGATCAGGGCGGTGGACTGTTCACAGGTCAGTTCAATGTCCACACCGGCGTAGCGCGGCGCAAAACGCTTGAGCACCGGCGTGAGGTACTTTGCTGCATAGTCTTCCGCGACCCCAAGGCGGATGCGCCCGGTCAGGGTTTCGCCATGAAACGCCGCCTGGGTCTCCGCGTGCAGCGCGAGCATACGGCGCGCATAACCCAGCAGCGTCTGGCCGTCATCGGTCAACTGCAGATGCCTCGGGCCACGGTTCAACAAGGGCCGTCCCAGCGCGGCCTCCAGTTTCTTCATTTGCATGCTGACGGCGGACTGCGACCGGTTGACCTCATGGGCCGCGCCCGACAGCGAACCTGCGTCCACCACCGCGACAAAGCACTTGAGCCAATCGATCTGCAAATCACTGGAAGGCATGCGGGTGACCTCTATTCGTTAATCGAATGGCTGTGGCGTGAATTATGCGCTTTTCATGATAGCCGTTCGCTCGCAGGATGCGGGTTTGAATCCACCGTTGCCGGACCTGATCATGCCCTTCGAGACTTGGTTGCTCTACTTCTTCACCTGCTGCGGCATCGCCGTGGTGCCAGGCCCGAATGCATTGCTGGTGCTGACCCATGGCGCGATCCACGGCAGCCGCAAAACCCTGTTCACCATCAGCGGCGGCGTGCTCGGCTTTGCCATGGTGCTGACGCTGTGCGCGTTGGGCCTGGGGGCACTGATCCAGGCTTCGGCCACCTGGTTCACCGCCTTGAAAGTGGCCGGTGGGCTGTACCTGATCTGGTTGGGCTTCGGGTTGTGGCGGTCCGCCCCGGTCAGCCTGGAGGCGGCCGGTACCCCGACGCTACAGGGTTGGTCGTTGTTCCGTCAGGGGCTGGTATCGGCCCTGTCAAACCCCAAGGCCTTGTTGCTGTTTACCGCGTTTATTCCACCGTTCCTCGACCCACACAGAAGCCTCATCGCGCAGACGGCTGCCATCGCGTTGACCTACGCGGTCGTCGAGTTTGTCGTTGAATACACCGTGGCCAGCGCCGCGCACCGCGTTCGGCCTTGGCTGGCGCGAACCGGGCGACGGTTCAACAAAGTCTGCGGCGGGTTCTTTGTGCTGTTTGGTTTGGCGTTACCCATTCACAGCTGATGGCAATGGCACGGGCGTCAGTCCTTGCGACCTTCACACACCGCTTTCAAGCCCAGCACGGTAGTGGGCGTCTGGCCGATATGCGTGGTAGTGCTCACCACCATGTTCGCGCCACTGTCGCCTTCCAGGTGATACGGTTTGCCGTCGCAGACTTTCGCGGCTTTCTGGTTGATGTTTTCCAGCAGGCCCTCACGCGAATTGAAGATGCTGCCATGGCTGGTGATCATGTATTCGCCCGGTGCGACTTCATTGGCGCCGGTAAAGGTGCAGCCGGTCAAGGCCGAGGAGATGCATCCGAGCAGCAGGAGTTTTTTCACGTCCATGTTCTCAAGGAGGGGGTTGAAGGCCGGGAAGTCTACAACAATGCCAGGCTGTCTTAGCTGTTGCACCTGCGACCCCAACTTCAGCAACAACAAAGATCAACTGTGGGAGCTGGCTTGCCTGCGAAAGCGAAGTGTCAGACAAGAATAAGCCGGTTGACAGGCCGCTTTCCCAGCCTAGCTAAAGCCCAAGCAGCGACCCCCACCGAACGTCTACCCATAGCGCGTGGGCACAGCTTTGCTGATACGCGGCTAGTAGCTCAATGCCGTTCCCTTGGTAGCCCCATGAAAACCCTACGCACCGCCTTCCCGGCCGCTTTCCCCCTTGGCGTTTCCCGTGATTCGGAAACCGCCCTGTCGGACATCGAATTCCTGCACCGTATCAGCCTTGACCTGATCGGCGAGCAACACCTCAAAGCCCTCTCCGGCAAGATTGTCGACGCCGGCTTGTCCATCACCGGCTCGCCGTTCGGCACCCTGCAGTTGCTGTGCCCCGAAGGGCGCGCGTCCGGTCGTCTGAGTGCATGATATCTTCGACTATCCAAAGCTGGCTTTTCCAGTTTGACCGCTGCCTCACTCACCTCACCAAAGGCAACATATGCCTGTAACTATCCGCCTTGCTGTACCGGAAGATGCACAACGCCTGCCTGCCATTGAAACCTCCGCTGCTCAAGCATTTCGCTTGATTGATGAGTTGAGTTGGCTGGCTGAATCGCCTCCGATGTCCATCGAACGTCACATCCAACTCATTGCGCTATCGACATGTTGGGTTGCAGTGGATGCCGAGAATCGGCCACAAGGATTTCTCAGCGCCGAGCGCCATGGCAGTGATCTTCACATCTATGAATTATCAGTGATGCAATCGATGCAAGGACAAGGTACAGGGCGGCGACTGGTTGAGGCCGCGAAGGATTATGCACGCTCAATCAGACTTGGTTTTGTAACGCTTACAACATTCACAAACGTGCCATGGAATGCACCCTTTTACTCCCGCATAGGCTTTCAGGCTAAAGCTACCGCAGATCTAGATGAGAGGCTGGCGGGGATATTGAGTGAGGAATACAAGCATGGATTCGCTCCGGACAGTCGGTGTGCCATGGCATGGCCAGTGGCGTAATTACAAAACTGTCAGGCCTCCAAGCCTCTAGGAAAGGAAGGTGAGTCTGCCGGACGTTTGTTGAGGTCGGATGTGCACATTGATCTGCTAGTGATGGATGTGGGGTTGCTGGGCGGGATAGGTGCGTTGAAGCCGTTTGCGGTGGAGGTGGTGGGGGGAGGGTTCGGGAGTTGTTGGGGAGGTAGGGGGATAGTTGTGTACTCCGGAGGAGGGGGAGAATGACTGCCCGCTATCGGCCAGAAGCTGCCGTTCACGCCTGCTCGCTTTCGCCCAGAATCATTCACCCGATACTTTCCCATCTCGGATAGGGAGTTGGCGTCAGCGATATTCGGCGCTAGCCATACTTGCACGCCTTTCATACAACCAGATTTCTACTGCTGACGCACCAAACTGCGCCATAAGATCACTGTCGGTGCAACAGGTAAGAGGTCTGTTTGCGGCGCTATCTGTTTCGGCAACTTTTTTGCAGCCGACTCGCTCAGCTCGGATGACGAGTGCTGGTGTGTTTCAAATTGCTCGGGCGCAGTCGGCATTGATAGGCGGGTAGTCATTTGATCGTAACGACGACCTTGCCTTTGGCTCGTCCCTGTTCGACGTATTTCAGAGCCTCTGCCGTTGATTCAAAGGAAAACGTTCGATCAATCACCGGATTGATGATGCCCGCCTCAACCAGTGCGCTGATTTGTTGCAGTTGGGTACCGTTGGCGCGCATGAACACGAACGTGTACTTGATGTCCTGCTTGCGTGCCCTGCGCCGAATGCCGAGGCTCAGCAGCCGCATAACCTGCTGCAATGGCCAGGATAACCCTTGCTCCTGTGCGAACAGCGCAGTGGGCGGCCCTGAGATGGAAATCAGTTGGCCGCCGGGTTTGAGGACCTTGAGTGACTTGTCCAAGACATCGGTGCCGAGGCTGTTCAACACCACGTCGTAGCCGTGTAAGACATTTTCGAAATTCTGCTTTTTGTAGTCGATGACCACGTCAGCCCCCAGCCCCTTGACCCATTCGACATTCGCGGTGCTGGTGGTTGTGGCGACAAAGGCACCCAGGTGTTTGGCAAGCTGGATGGCAATGGTGCCGACGCCGCCGGAGCCTGCGTGAATCAACACCTTCTGGCCCTTTTGTAGCCGGGCGGTGTCGACCAGCACTTGCCAGGCAGTCAGTGCCACCAAGGGCAGGGACGCGGCTTGCGCCATGCTGGTATTGGCTGGTTTCAGGGCGATCGCGTTCTCGTCCACGGCAATTCTTTCGGCGAACGTGCCGATCCGTCTTTGCGGCGGGCGAGCGTACACTTCGTCACCTGGTTTGAAGCGTGTCACATGCGAGCCGACCGTCACCACTACCCCCGCCAGGTCGTTGCCCAGAATCAGCGGAAACGAGTAGGCCAGGATCAGCTTGAACTCGCCTGTGCTGATCTTCGAGTCCAGCACGTTGACACTGCTGGCATGGACCTCGATCAAGACGTCGTGGGCACCCACTTCAGGGGCTGACGCTTCGCCGAGGCGTCCGGGTTGCTTGCCGTAGCGATCAATAAGAAATGCTTTCATCGAGGTGCGGCTCTTGTCGGTTGTAGGGAGGGTAGCCGGTGCGTGGTCAGGCATCGAGGAACGCCTGCGCCTTGGCCACAAAATCAACGTGGTGCTGGAAAATCCCGCCGTGACCGGCATCCTGATAAATCACCAGCTCTGCGTTGGGGATACGCTTGGCCAGTTCAAACGAATTGATGCTGGGCACCATGATATCGGTGTCGCCGTTGACGACCAGCGCTGGTGCCTGCAAGCGTTCGAGGTCTTGCGGCGGCTGTTTGCCCCACGCAGTGATCGCTTTCAACTGGCGCAGGAAAGCACGGGGCGTCGGGCCTTGGTCACGATTGTTCTTGCGGGCTTGCAGGCGCTGCAAATACTGCGCGGCAGATCGACGGCCGTTGGCCGTAGAAGTGAAGAACAGATAGAATTTCGGATCGCGCAGGGTCAGCAGGCCTTTGAGAATCAATGGCCACGACACCGCGCCAACTTTGCCGATACCGCTGCCGCCGGCCGGCCCGGTGCCGGTCAGAATCAACCTCCGCACCCGATCAGGCGCCTTCAGAGCGATGTCCTGAGCGACGAAGCCGCCGAGGGAGAATCCGAGCACATCAACGGTTTCCAGCCCCAGCGCACGGATCAACTGAATCGCATCGTCGGCCATCTCGCCAACGGTCAGTGGCGCGGTTCCACCCGAGCCGCCGATGCCACGATAGTCGGTGGTAATGACGCGTCGGGTTTGCGCCAGGCCATCGATGATTGCGGGATCGAAGTTATCGAGCACCGCGCCCCAATGGTTGAACATTACAAGGGGCACACCGGTAGTGGGGCCGATATCGCGGTAGGCGAATGGAATACCGTTGACCGTGATCGATTGGTTCGCAGCGTTGATGAACGACGTTGGCGAACCCGAAGGGGGATTTGTCTGGGCTGAATTCATTGCCACTCCCGATTTCTGGACGGATTCGATGCAGCGCCTTGCGCTTGCATCGAATCCGCCCCAAATGCTCACTACCTGAAGATCACTCTGGAGTCTGGTAACGCTGAGCAACCGCGGACTGACGTATTTGCCCGATCAGGCCCAGTCGTGCGCCCTGCAGGACATCCCAACGCTCCGCTTCGTGCAGCGGCGGAATGGTCACGGGTTCGCGACGATCGAAGCCGACGAGAGCGGCATCCACCAGATCGCCCACTTCCATGATTTCACTCAGGGTGTTGATGTCGACGCCGGAGCGATCCCATATTTCCGTACGCGTGGCGGCCGGCAGCACGGCCTGCACGTAGACGCCTTGAGGCGACAGTTCCAGGCTCAAACCTTGGGACAGGAAAAGCACAAAGGCCTTGGTCGCACCGTAGACCGTCATGCCGAATTCCGGTGCGAGGCCTACAACCGAACCGATGTTGATGATCGAACCTTCACCGGCCTTGGCCAGGCGTGGAGCGATGGCGCTGGCGAGCCGAACCAGCGCCGTGGTATTGAGGGCGACCAGTTGCGCCACTTTATCGGTGCTTTGCTCGACGAAATGACCGGACAGTGCAGCGCCGGCGTTATTGACGAGGATCCCGATGTGGGCGTCGTCGCGCAGACGGTTTTCAACGTTGCTCAGATCGCCGGGTTGAGTCAGGTCCGCCGGGATCACATCGACGTTGACGTTGTGTTCGCTGCGCAAGCGCGCGGCCAGTACATCCAGGCGCGCCTGATCGCGGGCAACTACCACCAGATCGTGGCCGCGTTGTGCAAAGCGTTCGGCGTAGACGGCGCCAATCCCGGTGGAGGCGCCAGTGATCAAAACAGTTGGGCGAGTGCTCATGGGGTATCTCTCTTTCAGGATATGAGAAACAGAACGAGCTCAGCTTGCGCTGATGCTCGATTCAGCCAGTGTCGGGTAATCGATGTAGCCTGCCGCGCCGCCGCCATAGAGGGTGGCGGGATTGAACGCGGACAACGGCGCGCCACGTTTCAGGCGTTCCACCAGGTCCGGGTTGCCGATGAAGGGGCGACCGAAGGCGATCAGGTCTGCCTGGTCTTCAGCGAGCCGCGAGGTGGCCAGATCGAGGTCATAGCCGTTGTTGGCGATGTAGGTGTTTTTGAAGCGCTGGCACAGGGCGGCGAAATCGAAGGGCGCCACGTCACGCGGGCCGCCGGTCGCGCCTTCGACCACGTGTAGGTAAACCACGCCGAGGGCGTCGAGTTGTTCTACGACGTAATCGAATTGTGCCTGCGGATCGCTGCTGGATACGCCATTGGCCGGCGACACTGGTGACAGGCGTACACCGGTGCGGTCGGCACCGATCTCACTAACCACAGCCTCCGTCACTTCGAGCAACAGACGAGCACGATTTTCAATCGAGCCGCCGTAAGCATCGGTGCGCAGATTGGCGTTGTCCTTGAGGAATTGATCGAGCAGGTAGCCGTTGGCACCGTGAATTTCCACGCCATCGAAGCCAGCGGCGATCGCATTGGCCGCCGCCTGACGGAAGTCGCTGACGACTCCCGGCAGTTCGCTGATGTCCAGTGCGCGAGGCTCGGAGACGTCTTCGAAGCGGTTGTTGACGAACACTTTGGTGGCGGCGCGCAGCGCAGAAGGGGCCACGGGGGCAGCGCCGTTTTCCTGCAGGTCGACGTGCGAGACGCGGCCGACATGCCACAGTTGCAGAAAGATTTTTCCTCCCTTGGCATGCACGGCATCAGTCACGGCGCGCCAGCCATCGATCTGTGCCGGCGTGTAGATTCCCGGGGTGTCTTGATAACCCTGTCCCTGCCGGGAAATCTGCGTGGCTTCGCTGATTAGCAAGCCGGCGCTGGCGCGCTGGCTGTAATAGGTCGCCGCGAATTCGCTAGGGACGAAGCCTTGACCGGCGCGGTTGCGTGTCAGCGGCGCGAGAACGACGCGGTTTGATAGCGTGAGGCTGCCTAGTATGTAAGGAGTGAACAGAGTCTGCTTGGTCATCTGATGAATCTTCCGTGCCCGTTGATGAAGATCAGTGGTGCTTGCAATTAGGATGATGATCGAAATCTAAACTGTCAACAATTTTGATTATAGGTGACATCTATGTATCATCGGACTTAGGATTTCCCGGGAAACACGAGGTATTGCAAGTGAGAGTAACCAAGGCCCAGGCGCAGGCAAATCGAGAGCGCATCGTTGAAACCGCCTCAGAGCTGTTCCGTGAGCGGGGCTTTGACGGCGTTGGCATTGCTGATCTCATGGCGGCCGCCGGTTTCACTCATGGTGGTTTCTACAAACATTTCGGGTCGAAGGCCGACCTGATGGCCGAAGCCTCGGCGTGCAGTCTGGCCAAATCGCTGACAGCCGCCCAAGCTCTGGATGTTCCGGGCTTCATCAACGTTTACGTGAATAGAGAACATCGCGACGGACGCGGCAGTGGTTGCACGATGGCCGCGCTGTGTGGCGACGCGGCGCGTCAGGCGGACGATGTGAAAGCGACGTTTGCCGAAGGCATAGAACACACCCTGCAGACGCTAGAAGAGAAATACCCGACGGGAGCGGATCCTGAGCCGGGTGAGGGCAGAAAGAAAATGATCGACCTGCTTTCACGTGCCGTCGGCGCGATTATTTTGTCGCGCGCTTGCCCGGATGACTCCGCACTTGCTGATGAAATACTTGAAGTGTGCCGGGCAGAAATGGTTGCTTCATTGCCGGTCGATGAGGTGGAGCCGGTGTAGAGACGGCGCTCATTCAAAGAGTAGCTTCAGTAGAAGTGCGATGATTATGCTCGGAGCAGAAAGCTGATTTGAGTCCAAAACGATGGGGCGCGAATGACGGTTTTTGGCCGATTGCAGCCTGTCAGGGCTTCCTAAGTTTGATCTATCTCGAGCACCAGCACCCAACGGTTAAATGGCGCCGAGCCAGCCAAGCCCAGCACGTCAAAAAGAACCCATCTCCGAGTTCTTACCGAAAAAGCCTGTACGGTTTGCCCAGCGGTAACGCTCTGTGCGTTGCTGGTCGATATGACCTCACCAGACGTGCTTCCAATGTAAGGCGAATTTCCAGGGTCAAGCATGCCGACTTGCAACATCCCGCAGGCGTCCGGAAGGTCCAGAGACAATGTTTCACCCGCTTCCAGACGCCCTACGACCACTCCATCAATAAAGATTGCCAGTGGGATAGCCTGGCCATAGGCGCTATCAAACAGTCCTTTTTTCCGTTTAATCGTGATTTCCATGTACTGTCCTTAAGGTGCTCACCACACAGAGTCTAGGTGCATTTTTACGGCGCACTGCGAGAGAGCGGACTGGAGTCTGAAACTCCTCTACTTAATTAGACAGGTGGGATGGCCGGTGTTGGCCGAAAGCAGACCCTGAACTACATAGGTAAAGCCGGGAGTTTAGACCTGCTCTGGAGTTCATCGATTTCATGGGAAGCAAAGTCGCCGAATCGTAACTCCCGCATACGACGATTCGGCGAGCAGTCCGCGAGTGACTGGAACTTCTGTTATTCAACAAGGGCACGGTGCTTCGCGGTCGAGGAGTCTTGCCGTCATCAGCACGCCCAATTCGCTCAGTTGGTGAATCGCCAGTGCAATGTCACGGTGCTTACCGCTGAGGTCTTCCGAGAGGTCGAGCAGAAGAGTGCTAACCGAGCTAAAGGTCTCGTAGCTATTGGCAATGAGCGCTTCGTTGCTAACGTCGGGAGCGACTGTGAAGAGCGTGGTCGAATCATTAACCATCGTTAAGTTCCTTACCTTGATGCCGCCACCCCATCGCTACTAAACGAAAAGGCGGCAGCTGTACGCAGGTTAGTAGACCGGTGGAACCTAACAAAACCGGCGCGCCCGAGGGCGCCCTGCGCACAGCCACCATCAAGCACAGACGGAGGCCGTCTGACGGATGATGCTCATGCACTCGTTAGGTTAAATCGTGGGCTACTAAACCCGGTCACCGAAAAATTCAGCGACCGCGCAACCATAGATTCCACCACCTCAGCACACAAGCCAGTGGATTCTGGGCTACACGTAGGCAATCGGGCAACCCACTCGCCACCTTTGGGAAATGTCCTAGGACGATTCCCTTATACCGTCACCACCACCTTGCCCACTTGCTGGTTCGCCTCCAAATACCTGTGCGCGTCCTGCACCTCATCCAACGCAAACGTCTTCGCAATCACCGGCGCCAACGCGCCCGACGCGAGCCCATCCAAGATGAACGCTTTAGCCCGTTCCAACGCAGCCGGGTCGGCGACGATCTCGGCGTACAAATACCCCTTGAGCGTCAAACATTTCCCCAACACGGTAAACAACGGAAACGGCGTCGGCTCGGAACTTAGTGCGCCGTACTCCAGCAAGATCCCGCCCTGAGCCATGCTTTGGGTGAGTGCTTCAAAGCCCGGCCCGCCGATAGGGTCGAACACCACGCGGGCGCCTTTGCCGTCGGTCAGTTGCATCACGCGTTGCACCAGGTCTTCTTCGTCGCTGACGATGACGTGGTGGGCGCCGGCATCGAGCAGGGCTTGTTGTTTGGCGCGGGTACGGGTGACGGCGATGGCGGTGGCGCCGACGCTGCGGGCGATCTGGAAGGCGGCGAGGCCGACGCTGCTGGAGGCGGCGGTGACCAGTACGAAGTCGCCTGTGGTGAGTTTGGCTTGTTCGACCAGGGCACCCCAGGCGGTGACGTATTGCATCCACGAGGCGGCGGCTTGGACGAAGCTGAGGTTGTGCGGGTGTTTGACGGTGAGGTGGGCGGGCACGTTGGCGACTTCGCCGTAGGTGCCCCAGCGGGCGATGTCGAGAGGTGGGATGACGCTGACGGCGTCGCCCACTTGGAGGTCGATGACGTCGGCGCCGACTGCGGTGACCACGCCGGCCGCTTCGTAGCCCAGGCGGCTGGGGAATTCGGCTTCTTGCAGGTAGGCGTGGTTGCGGAACATCACTTCGGCGCGGTTGAGGCCGAAGGCTTTGACGTCGATTTGCACTTCATCGGCGGAGGGGGCAGGGACGTCGATGTCTTCGAGTTTCAAGACGCTGGCGTCGCCGTAGGCGTGGATTCGGACAATGCGTGCCATGGGGGGCCTCGGTGTTGATCGATGAGGCGTTCAATGTAGGCCACTCCAATCGCCAGTGCCAACATAGCGCCACTGGGCTGGGTCGATGCGCTGAGCAAGGTGCCGAACAGTGGCCAGGGGGGAAGTAACTTATCGATATCACGGTTTTGTGGGCAGGGTCATGAAAGAAATGGGCGCGCTCCCGTATCATCCGGTGCCTCGCAAGCGCATCAGGAGAGCGGCATGTGGATTGGCCATCGGTTCGAGCGTACCGCGCAAGATGACGTGCTCATCCACTCCCACAACAGGGTACAGAGTGGTGCTGTGTGGCTGGTGGGCGGGCTGGCCGTGAGCGTGCCTGTGGCGTTTGTGGTGTGTGGAATCATTGAAGGGTATTTGCCGCTGGTCGGCCTGGACCCACTGTCCTCGCTGCTGATCGTGCTCGCGTTGCTGTTGATGCCTGCCCTTGGCCTGTTCCTGATGTTTTACACCGGCATTCGCGAGATCTTGCGCCTGTCGCGGCACGACGGCGAAGGCCAACGTCTGACCCGCAATGCTTTTGGGCGCCGTGAGCGTGTGCGTCAGGCCTTTCGGCTCGACCACCCCAGCCATCTCGAACTGCGCCGCCGTCCGCAGGCCGAGCCGGTCTACACCCAGCTGTGGCTGGTGATGCGCGATGGCACCGAGCACCGCCTGACCACCGACAACGTTCCGGTAGTGCCGGGCAGCCCACGCACCGAGCGGTGGCTGGTGGAGTTGGCTGGCTATCTGAATGTGGCGGTGCCGTCCGACGTGATCGATGCATCGGCGCCGCGCAAGCCGCCGCCCTATCGGCCTGCTCCATCCCCGGCCAAGGTCGCCCGTGCGCGAAAAGAAAAAGAGCCTGCTTCTTTACCTGAATCGACCGAAACCATCGGCATGCCCGCACGGGGTCTACTGGGCCTGCTGGGTGCGTTTCTGGGGGTGTTGGAGCTGTCGCAGGTCTTCGCACTGGTGCCCGCCTTGTTGACCGGGCGGCTGCGGGTCAGTGGGTTTCGATCACGTGCAACGACCTTCGACTGGGCCGATCACCCTATGAGCTTTTCATTCAACCTGTTTATCGGTGTCGTCGAGGTGGTGATCATTGGCTACATCGCCTGGGCCTGTCTGCGTATTGCGATTCAAGGCCGGGTCAAGTCCGGCCCCTGAGTGCGATTTGCGCAAAAGCCGCCCCTTTCTATGCCAGCCGGTCTACCATGCCCTCCCGGCAGTGGTTCCACGCGCTACCGATCTCTCTCTCGCAAGGTATTGCCCATGTCCATCGACCAAATCTCCCTGCCGAAAGGCGTAGGCCCCCACGCCAGCAAGCTCTTCGACGCTATCACCGGTGCCGCCACCCACGAAGCACTCAACCGTGCCGGCGGTAAAGCCGAAGGGTTTGTGCTCGGGTTGGAATCCACCAAGGCCATCAAAAGCCAGATCGCCGAGTCGTTGTATGTGATTTACGATGACGCGGCGACTCACCGTGCGGGTGAATTGAAAGGCTGATACAGCGTGGTTCCAAGGAGTGCATATGACATTGACCGTCAAAACCCTGCTCAACCTGGCCATGGCCAACCCCATCAACGCCGAAATCACCGCGCGCCTGCCTGACCTCGGGGTGGACCAATGTTTCCTCACGGCGGGCTGCCTGTTCCAGGCGGTGTGGAATCATCAGTCGAACTTGCCTGCTGCCCAGGGCGTAAAGGACTACGACGTTTTCTACTTTGATACGGACTTGTCCTACGAGGCCGAGGATAGGGTAATCCGTGCGGCCGAGCAGTTGTTCCAGGACCTGGGCGTGAATGTGGAAGTGAAGAACCAGGCGCGGGTTCATCTTTGGTATGGCGAGCGCTTTGGTCGACCTTATCCGCAGTTGCACACGGCCAAGCAGGGGATTGACCGGTATCTGGTGGCGGGCACCTGCATCGGGCTGGAGATTGCCACTGGCGAGTTGTATGCGCCGTATGGGCTGGAGGACGTGGCGCAGGGCGTGCTGCGCATCAACCCGCTGCATTCGGAACCTGAGTTGTTTATGCAGAAAGCCCGCAGTTATCAGGCGCGCTGGCCTTGGCTGCGGATCGTGGAGCCGGGTTCAGCCCAGTAAGCCTCCCAGTACGCCGCAGCCGGCCACGACCAGCCAGGGTGGCAAGCGCCATACCATCAGTGCTGTCAGGGCGACCACTGCCAGGCTGAAGTCCAGCGCAGTGAAAATCGCGCTGGTCCACACCGGCTGGTACAACGCCGCCAGCAATAGCCCCACCACCGCCGCATTCACCCCGGCCAGTGCAGCCTGGGTGCGTGGGCTGCGGCGCAAGCTGGCCCAGAAGGGCAGGGCGCCGAAGACCAGCAGAAACGACGGTGCGAAGATCGCCAGGAGGCCGACCGTGCCGCCCAGCCAGCCGGTCGGGGCGTGGTTCATCGAGGCGCCGAGGAAGGCGGCGAAGGTAAACAGCGGGCCAGGTACGGCTTGGGTGGCGCCGTAGCCGGCGAGGAAAACGTCGTTGCTTACCCACTGCGGCGCGACCACGTCGGCTTGCAGCAGGGGCAACACCACGTGACCGCCGCCGAATACCAGTGAGCCGGTGCGATAAAAGGCATCCACCAGGGCCAGGGTGGGATTGGGCAGCCAGTTGACCAGGACCGGCAAGCCCACCAACGCAATCACAAACAGCCCCAGCCACAGGGCGCCTGCGCGGCGGTTGATGGCGATTGGCAGCGCGTCATGCTCGGCGCCGGGTTCCAGCTTGAACAGCAACAGGCCGGCCACGCTTGCTGCGATGATCACACCGACCTGGCCCCAGGCAGACGGTTCCAGCAGTGCCACGCCTGCAGCAATCAGCATCAGCGTGAAACGCGCCACGCCCCAGCACAAGTTGCGTGCCATACCCCAAACCGCCTGGGCCACCACGGCCACGGCGACGACTTTGAGGCCATGCAACGCACCGGTGGGGATTAGGGCACCGTAGTGCGCAAGACCCAGGGCGAACAGGATCAGCGCAATGGCCGATGGCAACGTGAAACCGGCCCAGGCCGCAGCGGCACCGCCGTAACCCGCGCGGGACAGGCCCAGGGCGATGCCGACCTGGCTGCTGGCCGGGCCGGGCAGAAATTGGCACAACGCAACCAGTTCGGCGTAACTGCGCTCGCTCAGCCAGCGTCGCCGTGTGACGAACTCCTCCCTGAAATAGCCGAGGTGCGCAATCGGGCCGCCGAAGGAGGTGAGGCCCAATCGCAGGAAGATCAGGAACACCTTCCAAGGATGGGTAGAGGGCTGAGCCAAAGTGAGGGGTCTCGCTCATGACAAATCGGGCTAAGGTGCGAGCACCTTAGCGAAATTTGATGACGTGAAGAAGCGGTGTCGGTTTGCCCGATGTGCCGCTTTGATTGAATTTTTGCCCGCGCGCTTGAGTCATTTAAGCAGGCACGGAAAAAGCCGGCCCTTCACAACCGCTGACTACAGCCAAGGACAGACGATGACTTTCTTTATTTTTCTGCTGGCTTGTGCCGCCGCCGCGAGCACCGGCCTTATTTTCAAGCCGGGTGCCTGGTACGAATCCCTGGTCAAACCCAGCTTCACCCCACCCAATTGGTTGTTCCCGGTGGCGTGGACGAGCATTTATCTGCTGCTGGCCTGGGCCGGTTACCGCCTCAGCCTGATCCCTGGCAGCCAAATGGTGTTGGCGCTGTGGGCGGCGCAGATAGCGTTGAACACCTTGTGGACGCCGGTGTTCTTCGGCGCCCATCGCATCCTCGCGGGGATGGTGATTCTGGCAGTGTTGTGGTTGACCGTCGCGACGATGGTGGTGCTGGCGGTGCAGTTGGACCTGATCACCGGCTTGATTCTGTTCCCGTACCTGGCGTGGCTGTGTGTGGCGGCGGCGCTCAACTTCTCGATTCTGCGGAATAACCGCTGATGGCCGTTAAAGCCTGGCCCGCCAGCGAGCCCGAACGGGCCGAGATGCGCCGCTTCAACCAAAAGCTTGCCTGGTTGCCGCGCTTCAAGATCCGCAATCGCGTCACGCCGCGTTTGATCCAGGCGCTGTTGCGGGTCAGTCAAAAGATCAAGCAAGCGCCTTTGGCTGACACCCACTACGTCGACTCAGTCCCCGTGCGCATCCTGCGCCCCAGCGGCAAGCCCAAGGGCGTGGTACTGGATATCCACGGTGGCGGCTGGGTGATCGGCAATGCGCAGATGGATGACGACCTCAACCTGGGCATGGTCAACGCCTGCAACGTGGCGGTGGTGTCGGTGGATTATCGGCTGGCGGTCGACACGCCGGTCGAAGGGCTGATGGACGACTGCCTGGCGGCGGCGCGGTGGCTGCTCACCACTGAGGAATTTGCCGGCCTGCCGGTGATCGTCGTCGGCGAATCGGCGGGCGGGCACCTGGCAGCGGCGACGTTGCTGGCGTTGAAGCAATGGCCCGCGTTGCTCCAACGGGTGAGCGGGGCGGTATTGTATTACGGCGTCTACGACTTGACCGGCACACCCAGCGTGCGCGCGGCGGGGCCCGACACCTTGTTGCTGGACGGCCCAGGCATGGTCGAGGCGTTGCGCCTGCTCACGCCGGGGTTGAGTGATGACGTGCGTCGGCTGCCGCCGCTGTCACCCTTGTATGGCGACTTCGAAGGCCTGCCCCCGGCGTTGATGTTTGTGGGTGAGTTGGACCCGTTGAGGGATGACACGCTGTTGATCGCTGAGCGGTGGCCGGGGGCTGAGGCGCATTTGTTGCCGGAGGCGGCGCATGGGTTTATTCATTTTCCGGTGGTGATGGGGAAGGAAGTGCTTGCCTATAGCCGTGAGTGGATAAGCCAGCGAGTGAACGGGGAAGTACTCAACCTTCCATCGTCCGAGTAATCTTTCGCCTTTCAATACAGCGCCAAGGAAAAAACGTGCCTGTGAACGCACTGAGCCTACGCCCGGCGATTGTCACTGACCTCCCGTCAATCTACCGAGGGGAGCTGGCCTACATCCAACAATGGGAACCTACTCACGAAGCCGGTTGGCGCTCGCAGGTGGAGCACAACCTCGCTCTGTGGGTCGATAACTTCGAGCTACTCACGGTAGCGGTGCTAGACGGTCAATTGGTCGGGTATTCGTTATGGAGACCCAAGGACAGTTTCGCCGAGCTCTACACGATCAATGTCAGCGAGGCTTATCGGCGCAAGGGGATAGGTCGGGCATTACTGGATGCCTATGGGGTTACGGCGCTGGGCAGCGGCTGCACTCACCTGAGTTTAAGCGTGCGCCCAGACAACCCTGCCCGGCTGATGTATGAAGGTGCAGGGTTTATCGCGGTGGGGACAGACTCCCATGGTTACCTTCGTTATGAACGCGCAAATGGACTGGGAACTAAAAACTTGATCGGTTAGTCAGGTTAATCAGTTGCTCTTATTCTATAAAAAGGACTCCCCCATGCGCGAATACACCCTCAACTACCTGTTCAACGACGAGCCCCGCACCCATGTGTTCGAACTCAAGCAACCCCAACTGCAGATGCATGAAGCGGCGTTGCACCTGCTACAGCTGCATTTTGGCGACGCCGAGAATGGCTTGATCCTGCCGCCCGCGGATGCCAGTCCGGATGAAATTCTGGAGCAGGCGCAGGTGGTGGGGATTACGCAGATAGCCGTTGCATGAGTTCAAACCCGATCATTCAGGTGGCCACGGCGGCGGATATCCCTGAGGTATTGAGGTTCGTGCTGCAAGCCCGTGCCGAGCTTTTCCCCAAGCTCAGTGCGACGGGGATGCCGGCGGACTTGGCGCAGTTCGAGGCGATCTATCTGCAGGGCGACGGGCAATTTCTGGTGGCCCGCGGTGAGGGCCAGATTGTCGCAGCCATCGGCTATCTGCCCTATGACGAGCGTTTCCCGCAGTTGAATTATCAGGGCCGCAGGACCGTGGAGGTGGTGCGCCTGTTTGTGCTGCCGGCGTTTCGCCGCTTGGGTTTGGCGGGCGATTTGTACCGTGCGCTGGAGGCGCAGGCCAAAGCAGATCGGGTCGAGGTGATGTACCTGCACACCCATCCGTTTTTGCCGGGGGCGATTGATTTTTGGCTTCGGCAGGGGTTCGAGGTGGTGGATGTGGACGCGGACCCGGTATGGCGCACGACGCATATGCAACGCACCCTCTAACCCCACCACCCACTGTAGGCGCCGACTCCTACAGTGGGATACGTTGATCAGTTTGGGCGTAGCCGCAATATCTGCGCCCCATCAAACGGGTCCGTCAGGTAATGCGCCTGCACCCCAAACGTCTCCTGCAAACGCTGCGGCGTCAGCACCTCCAGTGGTTTGCCCAGCGCCACCAACCGCCCGTGATCCAGCACCGCCAGCCGATCACAGGTCAATGCCTGGTTCAGATCATGCAGGGCAATCAAGGTGGTGACGGGCAACCCTTGCACGCCCTTCAAAATCCCCAACTGGTGCTGGATGTCCAAGTGATTGGTCGGTTCATCCAGCAACAGGATCTGCGGCCGCTGCGCCAAGGCACGGGCGATGTGCACGCGCTGGCGCTCACCGCCCGAGAGGCTGCGCCAGGCGCGATGGCTCAGGTGGGTGGCGTCGACGTCGTGCAGCGCCTGCTTGACGATGGCGTCGTCCTCGCTGGACCAGGGGCTCAGCGCCGACAGCCATGGTGTGCGGCCCAGCGCTACGGCGTCGAACACGCGGATGGCGTCGTCGGTGTCGGCCTGCTGTTCCACCACCGCCAGTTGCTGCGCGATGGCGCGGCGCGATAGCTTGCCAAGGCGCTGGCCGCCTAACAGGACTTCGCCGGACGCTGGCGTGCGCAGGCCTGCGAGCAACTTGAGCAAGGTGGATTTGCCAGAACCATTGGGACCGACAATCCCCAGTGTTTCACCTGGCTGAACGTCCAGATGAATGTCGCTCAGCAACTGCGCCTCGCGCACTTTAAAACCCAGTCCTGTGCAGCTCAGCACGGTCATCGCGCATTCCTCCGGCCAATGAGGATCAGCGCAAACACCGGCGCACCGACCAGCGCCGTGACCACGCCGACCGGAATCACCTGGCCTTTGATCAGGGTGCGTGACAGCACATCCGCCGCAATCAAGAACAACGCACCGCCCAACGCACTGGCTGGCAGCAAGCGCGAGTGCCCGGTGCCGACCAGCAGGCGCACGGCGTGGGGAATCACCAATCCGACAAAACCGATGGAGCCGACAATCGACACCATCACCGCTGTCACCAGCGCCGCGCAGCCCACCAACACAAATTGCACCCGGCGCACCGGAATGCCGAGGGACGCCGCCGAGTCGCTGCCGAAGGTAAACGCATCCAACGCACGACGGTGCCACAGGCACACGGCCAACCCGGCAATCGCCACCGGCACAGCCAGCCACACCGAAGGCCAGCGCACGCCGCTGAGGTTGCCGAGCAGCCAGAACATGATGCCGCGCGCCTGTTCGGAACTGGCGGATTTGGTGATCAGGAACGCGGTGAGTGCATTGAACAACTGCGACCCGGCAATGCCCGCCAGAATGATCTGGCCGGTGCCGCTGGCCGAACCGCTGGCGCGCGCGAGCAGGATCACCAGCGCAAACGCGGCCATGGCGCCGACAAACGCCCCCGCCGACAACGAAATCAACCCGCCGCCCACACCGATCAACGCCACCAGCACCGCGCCGGTCGAGGCGCCGGCGCTGATGCCCAGCAGGTACGGATCGGCCAGCGGGTTGCGCAGCAGCGATTGCAGGATCACGCCACACGTCGCCAGCCCGGCGCCACACGCAGCGGCGACCAGGGCGCGGGTGAGGCGGTAGTTCCACACCACGCCTTCGTCGATGGGGTCGAGCGCATAACCGGCGGCCCACAGTTTGTTCGCGAGTACCTGGAGTACCACGTGCGGCGAGATGGCGGTTTCGCCGATGGCCACGCCCGCGAGGACGGCGGCTAATAGCAGGGCCAGGGCGAGTAGGGTGCGCATCATTTGGTTAGATCGTAGCCGTCGATGGCCATGGCCAGTTGTTCAAGGCCGTCGAACGTGCGGATGCTGGCCTGCAGCGCCAGGGCGTCGAGGATGATGATGCGGTTGTTTTTCACCGCGTCCATGTTGCGGGTCACCGGATCGCTGCGCAGGAAGGCGAGTTTCTTTTCATGGTCGTCGGCGGGGTAGCGGCGGCGGTCCATGCGCGCGATCACCAGCACGGTCGGGTTGGCCTTGGCGAGGGTTTCCCAGCCGACGGCGGGCCACTCTTCGTCGGACTGTACGACGTTATGCAAGCCGAGGGTTTCCAGCATGAATTGCGGAATGCCCTTGTGGCCGGCCACATAAGGGTCACTGGCCATCTCGGAACTGGAGAACCACACCAAGGCGCTGGCTTGCTTGAGGCCCTTGCTTTGCACGGTGGCGACGGATTTGGCCAGGCGCGCCTTGAGTTCTTCGTTCAGCTGTTGGCCGCGTGCCTGCACGTCGAAGATCTCGGCGAGTTGGCTGATGCTTTTATAAATGGTTTCGATACGGAACGGCTCCAGCCGCGTGCCGTCGGCGCCGACCAGGTTGTCCTTGCCTTCGCAGTCCGAAGGCAACAGATAGGTGGGGATCTTCAGCTCATGGAATTGCTCGCGGGTGCCAACCACGCCTTGCGGCCCCACAACCCATTCCAGTTCGGCGGCCACCAGTTGCGGGCGTTTGGCGATCACGGCCTCAAAGCTTGGCTCATTGTTGGCCAGGCGCTCGATGTTGTCGTTCTGCGCTTTGTACTGTGGCAGTACGCTGTTGAACCACAGCGAGGTGCCGACCACTTTATTGCCCACGCCCAGGGCGTAGAGCATTTCGGTGGCGGCCTGGCCGATGGTCACGCTGCGGGCCGGCGCTTGCTGGAAGGTGAGGTGGCTGCCGCAGTTTTCCACGGTCAGCGGGTAGTGGGTGGGTGCGGCTTGGGCCAGGGCACAGAAACCCAGGCCAGTGAGCAGGGCGGTAACGCGTGGCAGCATGGGGCAATCTCCGAGTGAAGCGTGCGTGTCATTCGGAAATACACCCTTAAGCGCTGCGAGAGCGACAGGCAAGAATGTCCTTCCCGGACACCCCGCCGGTTAGTCATTGAGCTTGGGCCGGCAGGTCTCCTGACTGATGCGTCGTCGCCAGGCTCCGGCCTTCCCGGACAAGGTCCAGTGGCATCAGGGAGCAGGCTCAGCACCTACAGTTGCGGGGGCAGTTCCGATTGGCACGGGTGTACCGCGCTTCGGATTCCCTATTAGTCCCGTTCGGGAACCGGCGCGGTATGGTAGTCGATCACGCGGTTGAACGGGAGGCCGTGAACTCAACGGTAGCTCTCTGGCGTTGAGGCTCCTATGATGGTCAGCCCATGGATCGCTTTATCACAAGGAATACACCGTGAAATCATTTGTCGCGCTCGTCCTTATCGCCACCCTGGCCGGTTGCGCCACGCAAGGTAAATCTGAAAAGCAGATTCTCGACGAGGCCACCACCGCCTACGTCAAGTCGATGCCGGCCGATTCAGACAAGCTTCGCTTGCACACGATGAGCATCCCCAAAAGCGGTATGTTCGGCGACACCCTGGCGATTTCCATGGCCGGCGACCAAAACGCTGCCAGCCTCAGGAGCGAATTGCTGAATACCAAGCGCTTGGGCGATGTGTTCTTTTTGATCATGGGGGCCGGCACCCCGGTCGACGTTGCAGTGATTGGCAAAGCCGTCGAAGGGCAGGATTTGAAGGGCCTGCAGATTTACTACTCGGGCACCGATGCGCAGAAGGACAAAGTGCGTGCGGCGGTTGAGAAGTCGCAGGCGCAGTTTCATTACATCAATGCGCAATGAGGCGGCGGCCAAAGGGCGCAGGTATCTACACCACGCGGGGTACGGCGCTGGCGGCTTGACGGTCGGCCGCAATTTTACTGTTACTCCCGCGATCCAGAATGTGGGAGCTGGCTTGCCTGCGAAGGCGGCCTGACGGCTGGCCTGGATGTTGGATCAGGCCGGGTACATATCCGTTATTTAGGTAACGGCTGCTATTGGTTCCGCTCTTACAGCGGGTCACTTTTGGAAGGACCGGAATGCCGGCCCAGCCAAAAGGTCCTCGCCCCAACACTCGGCACCTCGCCTAGGCTCGGTGTGCCCTCACTCCGGCTTGAATCCGTGGGCCGCCGCGATGGGCCATCCTTGGCCCAGCGCGGCTAACCCGGCGTCCTGCCGGGTTACCCACGGATTCAAGCCTGCGTTCGGCCAGCGTGTTTGACGGGGCGCCTGAGATCAACAGCCAGATCAAGAGCAAGAGCAAGAGCGGCTCGCTTCGCATCGTGGTTGGCGTTGGGTGTGACGCAGTTCAACATGTGAAGCGTCGGTCAGAGAAGAATGTCTTCAGGACCCTGTATCAGCGCTTCAATCCGCGTGCCGGTGGCGCGCTCTTCGTTGCTGAAGCCGTCGTAGTCGGCCAGGTTGCCGAAGCGCAGGCCGGTCAGGCGCTCTATCTGGATCACGCTGCGCTGGTAGGTCCTGAGCTGGCCGAACACTAGGTCGAGTTGGCCCAGTTCGCGGCTCTGGTCAATCATGTAGGCACTCGCGCTAGGCTTGCCGTTGTCGCTGAGGTAGGCGACCACTTTCCAGAACGCCTTGGGGATTTGCACGCCTCGGTACACTCGGTCGTCGTCGGCGAACACCGGGCCGGTAAACACCGTGGCGCGGGCTTTCCAGCGTTGGGTGTTATCGAGGATGTAGTCTTCGAGCTCCAGCCAGGTCTTCTGGTTGAACCCGCTCATCTGCGGCGAGCAGTTGGTGAAATGGAAGGTGTCGAGGTTGGCGGTTTGCGCCTCGTCGCCCCAGTTGGGGTCTTGTCGGCGGACCAGGTGGCCGCGATCCAGGCCATTGCTGGCATACAGCGCTTCGCCCACCTGCGCATCGATGGGCAGGCGGCCGTCATAGGCCCAGGTGTCGTTGCTGCGAATGATGTCGACGTGCTGACCACCATCGATGTTGACGCCCACATACAGCGCAAGCCGCTTGGCGCGTGACATCGTGATCGAGAAGTGCGTGTAGTCCAGGCGCTTCTGTGCATCCCCCGCCAAGGCCTCTTCAACCGTGGGCCAGGGCACCCCGAAGCTGCCGAGAAAGTCCTCGGCGTAGCCGCGTCGGTCCTTCAAGTCTCTGGCTGGGGTGACGCGGGGCGTCGCCGCCCGTGCCTCCAGCAACGTGGGGCTCAGTGCGATCAACGGGCGCAGGTCAGCGAGCCTGGGGCAATATGAAAGGTCGATTTTGGTTTTACGTGCGGGCATCAGTCAGTCCTCCTTGGATAAACACGACTGCAACATAGGTTAATGACAATTGATGACACGCGTTAACCCCTGGGGGCTATCCTGAATCGATGACCCGGACGTTGTCACCTGCCAAATGGAGCCAGCCAATGTGTGTTCGTCAGCCGCATCGCAATCCGATTTTCTGCCTGATCCCGCCCTATATGCTCGACCAGATCGCGCGCAACGGTGATAAAGCGCAACGGGAGGTCGCCTTGCGCACCCGCGCCAAGGACACGACGTTCCGCTCGTTGCGCATGGTCGCCGAACCTGCCAAAGGACCGGCGCACATGGCCCTGGCCATGGGGGCCGATAAGCGCCGCTCGATCTACAGCGCCGAGGGCATCGACAGCCTGCCGGGCAAGCTGGTGCGTGGTGAGGGGCAACCCGCCAGCGGGGATGCCGCGGTGGATGAAGCCTACGAGGGCTTGGGCGCCACCTTCGATTTTTTCGACCAGGTCTTTGATCGCAACTCCATCGACGACGCCGGTATGGCGTTGGATGCCACGGTGCATTTTGGCCAGAACTACAACAATGCGTTCTGGAACTCGACCCAGATGGTGTTTGGCGATGGGGATGCGCAGTTGTTCAACCGCTTCACGGTGGCCCTTGACGTAATTGGTCATGAGTTGGCCCATGGCGTCACCGAGGACGAGGCCAAGCTGATGTATTTCAATCAGTCCGGAGCGTTGAACGAGTCGCTGTCGGATGTGTTCGGCTCGCTCATCAAGCAATATGCCTTGAAGCAAAGTGCGGAAGACGCTGATTGGCTGATCGGCAAAGGACTGTTCACCAAAAAGATCAAAGGCACCGCCCTGCGCTCGATGAAAGCCCCCGGCACGGCGTTTGACGACAAACTGCTGGGCAAGGACCCTCAGCCGGGGCACATGGATGATTTTGTGCAGACCTACGAGGACAATGGCGGGGTGCATATCAATTCCGGTATTCCCAACCATGCGTTCTATCAGGTGGCGACCAAGCTCGGCGGGTTCGCCTGGGAGCGCGCCGGGCGTATCTGGTACGACGCGCTGCGGGATGCGCGGCTGCGGCCCAACTCGGGGTTCCTGCGCTTTGCGCGCATCACTTACGATGTTGCAGGCCGACTCTACGGCGCGAACAAGGATGAACAGAAGGCGGTCAAGGAAGGTTGGAAGGCGGTCGGCATTTCTGTCTGACGTGAGGAACAGCCATGCAAATTTCGATCAAGGAAAACGGCGGTCCCGGTTATTTTCCGGGCTTGGCCAAGCCTCAGACGGTGCAACTCGATGCGCTGCCGGAGCAGGACCAGCAGGAACTGCGGCGGCTTGTCGAGGCTTGCGATTTCTTTCAATTGCCGCAAAGCCATGCACCTGGGCCCGGTAATCCGGGCCAGGTGCATTACACCCTGACGGTGAAGGAAGACGAGCGCGAGCACACCGTTTGCGTGCTCGCGCCGGTCACATCGCAGGCGCTGGACGGGTTGGTGCAGTGCGTGCGTCGGCATGTTCGTTGCTGAGGTTCAGGTGGGAGCGTTCACCCTGCCTGCCAGCGACGCACCGAGTCTGTAGAGCAACCCGCCGGCGATAACGAACAGCGCGAGCATATAGAACATGGTGTGGGCGGGGTGTGTCGCCAACACCATCCCGCACAGCACCGGGCCCAAGGCTGCGCCAACGTTGCCCAGGTTTTGCGCAGCGTAGTACATGCCCCGCAGATGATCGGGGGCGATGATGTCGATGAACATGTACTCGGCAGGGAACACGATGATCTCTCCCAGCGTGAAGACCGCCATGGCTAACACCCAGAACATCAGCGAGGTGGACAAGCCGAACCCCGCCAGGCCGACGATGAACATGCCCAACCCACCTGCGAGCCACAGATTCAAGTGCTGATGGGTAATTCGCTTGCCGATCACGTACTGCAGGCTGATCACCATCAGCGCGTTGGTGGCCACCACGCTGCTGATTATCTGGTAGGCCATTTCGGGTGTCGTGGTGACGATCAGATATTGCGAGAGGTAAGCGGTGAATTGGCCGAAGACCACGGCACTGAGTGCACCGCCCAGGGTAAAACACACCAGCCGGTAATCACTGAGCAGCACTTTGCCGACTGCCAGGAATGGCGCGCGGGGCTGGCTTGTGTCCACGGGCATTGAGTGCTTGTCACCCCACACAGCGTAAACGATAAAAAAACCGGCGCCCAGCATCGCCGACGCCAGGAAGGGCAGGCTGATGGCGAGCGCGGCCAGTCCTGCACCGAGAAAAGGGCCGACGGCGTAGCCGATGTTGGTCAGGGTGTATTTGATCGAAAACGCTTCGCTGCGCGCATCGACGGGCAGTAGCCGGCCAAATCCTGATTTGACTGCGATATCAATGACGGCGTACGCCAGGTTGATCGCGACCAGGCAGGCGTAGAACACCCACAGGTCCCGCGCGGCAAACGCTCCCAGAAACCCGCAGGTGAACATCGCGCAACAGCCCAGGATCAAGCGGTAACCTGGCTGGCTGTCCACCAGGAAACCGCCGTACAGGCTCAATAATGAGCCGACGATCAGTGAACTGCCGATCACCAGGCCGATGTCGGCGACGCCCAATTGGAACTGGCTCGACAGGTAGATCACCAGATAGGGCAAGGTGATGGCCCTGGCGAGGGTCAACACCAGTGACGCACTCAGAAGCAGGTTGACGGTCAAGGGGTAGTTTTTCAGCGTGGTCAGCATCCGAGCCTCAGTGCCAGGTTCATCGGCCATAGCTTACTGTTGAGTTGAATTCTGATTTAGGATGTTAATTACCAGTTTGGCTGACCTGAATTCACAAATGCGGGGCGTGCATGTTTTCTTCCGAACGCTTGAAAGGTATTGATGTGTTTGTGTGTGTCGCGGACTACGGCAGTTTTACCGCCGCTGCCGAGAAAATGAGCCTGACTGCCTCGGCCATCAGCAAAAGCATCGCGCGGCTCGAAACTCGCCTGGGCGCTCGACTGTTCCAGCGCACAACGCGGCGCTTGTCCCTCACCGAGGCCGGTGTGGCGTTTTACCGTACCTGTACGGGGGTGTTGGCTGACCTGGAGGAGGCCGAGCTGTCGCTGCGCGCCGAGCAAAGCGAGCCGCGTGGACGTGTGCGCATTGATCTGCCCAATGTGTTTGGGCGCGTCAGGGTGTTGCCGGTGCTGCTGCCTTTGCTGAAGGCTTTTCCGTCCTTGGTGCCGCACATTTCCTTCAGCGACGGGTTAGTGGACCCGTTCAAGGAGGGTGTGGATCTGGTGGTGCGTGTCGGTGGGGCGCAGGGCTGGCCAGACACGATCGAACAGCGTGTGCTCGCGCACGAATGGTATACGTTTTGTGCCTCGCCGGATTACTTGGCGAACCATGGCACCCCGACGTGCGAGCGTGAGCTTGAACGGCATCAGTGCCTCGCCTACGGCTGGGTGGACGGACGCGTCAGCCCCTGGAACTTCGCCGGTGAACAGGGCACTGCACGTCGTTGGCAGATGGCGCCGCACCTGGTGATCGGCAATGGCGATGGCTTGATGCAGGCTGCGTTGGCCGGTTGTGGGATCGTGCAACTGCCGTCCTGGGTGGTCCGGCCATCGCTGGAGGAAGGCAAGCTGGTTGAGGTGCTGCCGCAGTTGGCCACCGAGGGGGCTGCGATCAGGCTGGCCTGGGTAAGGAATCGCCAGGCGTTGCCCAAGGTCAGTGTTGTGCTGGAGGCCTTGGTGGCGGGGCTGGGAGGGCGATAGCCACGACCCGTGCCCGCGCCACCCACGTGTGTTACTTGCGGTCCAGCCACACCGTCTGCGCGTTGCAGAACTCCCGCACGCCAAAGTGCGACAGCTCGCGGCCGAAACCACTCTTTTTCACGCCACCAAACGCCACCCGAGGGTCGGAAACGCTGAAGGCGTTGACGAAGATGCCGCCGGTTTCCAACTGATTGGCGATATCGCGCGCCTTGGCCGGGTCGGTGGTGAAGATGCTCGCGGTGAGGCCGAACTCGCTGTCATTCGCCAGCGCCACGGCGTGGTCGGCGTCGCGGGCGGTGATGATCGAAGCGACCGGGCCGAAGAGTTCCTGTTTGAACGAAGTCATCTGGTCGGTGACGTTACCCAGTACGGTCGGCTCGTAGTAATTACCGGCGCCGGGTACTTTATTGCCACCCAGCAGCAGGGTCGCGCCTTCTTCCAGGGTGGCCTGGACCTGGCCATGCAACTCGTCGCGCAGGTCGAAGCGTGCCATCGGGCCGATGTAGGTGGTGGCTGACGTCGGGTCGCCCATCACCAAGGCACGGCTGGCTTCCAGGAATTTGGCGGTGAAGGCTTCCACTACGCCTTCCTCGATGATCAGGCGCTTGGCGGCGGCGCAGACTTGGCCGCTGTTCTGGAAACGACCGATCAGCGCGGCTTGCACGGCGGCGTCGAGGTCGGCGTCGTTGAGCACGATAAAGGGGTCGGAACCGCCCAGCTCCAGCACGCATTTTTTCAGCGCGGCACCGGCCTGAGAGCCGATGGCGACGCCGGCACGCACGCTGCCGGTGAGGGTGACGGCGGCGATGCGCGGGTCGGCAATGGCTTTGGACACGCCCTCGTTGGTCACGTTGACCACTTCAAACAGGCCATCGGCGAAACCGGCCTTCTGGAACGCCAACTGGATCAGATAGGCGCTGCCCATCACGTTCGGCGCATGTTTGAGCACGTAGGTGTTGCCGGCCAGCATCGTCGGTACGGCGCCGCGCAGCACTTGCCACACCGGGAAGTTCCACGGCATCACGGCGAAGATCGGGCCCAGCGGGCGGTATTCGATCTGCGCGCTGCCATTGTCTACCAGGGTCGGCTCAGGGGCGAGCATGGCCGGGCCGTGGGCGGCGTACCATTCGCTGAGTTGTGCGCATTTTTCGATTTCGGCACGGGCCTGGGCGATGGGTTTGCCCATTTCCAGGGTGATCATCTGCGCCATGTCTTCGGCTTGTTCACGCAGCGCGGTGGCCAGGCTCAGCAGCAACTCGGCGCGCTGGCTCACTGGTTGGTGGCGCCAGGCGCGGAAGGCGAGGGTGGAGCGGTCGAGGGCGGCGTCCAGTTGCTGCGCGGTTTCATACGGATAGCTGCCGACCGTTTCGCCGTTGGCCGGGTTGATCGAGAGGGCGTGGGTAGTCGCGTTCATGGCACCGTCCTGCTGAGTGAATTAAGTGGAGTTCAGCGTACGGGGCTATCTCTTTTCTGGAAACTGAATAATATTAAGCAATACGTTCACGATTGGAGAATGATTTGGACCTGGTGCAGCTGGAAATCTTCAAGGCCGTTGCCGAGCAAGGCAGCATCAGCGCCGCCGCGCAGTTGATTCATCGTGTGCCGTCGAACCTGACCACGCGCATCAAGCAACTGGAGCAGGATCTCGGTGTGGAGCTGTTCATTCGCGAGAAAAGCCGCCTGCGCCTGTCCCCGGCCGGGTGGAATTTCCTCGGTTATGCGCGGCGCATTCTCGACCTGGTGCAGGAAGCCCGCGCAACCGTGGCGGGCGAGGAGCCCCAGGGCGCGTTTGCCCTGGGTTCGCTGGAGAGCACGGCAGCGGTGCGTATCCCGGCGCTGCTGGCGGCGTACAACCAGAAACACGCCAAGGTCGAGCTGGATCTGAGTACCGGGCCTTCAGGCACCATGATCGAAGGCGTGTTATCGGGGCGGCTGACAGCTGCGTTCGTCGACGGCCCGCTGTTGCACGCGACCCTGGAAGGCGTGGCGGTGTTTGAGGAAGAGATGGTGGTGATTGCGCCGCTGCATCACGCGCCGATCACCCGTGGGCAAGATGTGAATGGCGAGAGCATCTACACCTTTCGCTCCAACTGCTCGTACCGGCATCACCTGGAGCGCTGGTTTTCACAGGACGGCGCGGTGCCGGGCAAGATCTTCGAAATCGAGTCCTACCACGGCATGCTCGCCTGCGTCAGCGCCGGCGCGGGCCTGGCGCTGATGCCGCGCAGCATGCTCGACAGCATGCCGGGGTCGGCGGCGGTGAGCGTGTGGCCGCTGACGGACAACTTCCGGATCCTGCACACATGGCTGATTTGGCGGCGGGGGACGGTGTCGCAGAGTTTGAATAGTTTTGTGAGGTTGTTGGAGGAACGCAATCTAGTAGCGCAGTAATTCAAATGTGGGAGCTGGCTTGCCTGCGATGCTGGCACCTCGGTGTATCAGGCAAAACTGGTTGATGCTATCGCAGGCAAGCCAGCTCCCACATTTTGATCGTTTTCAGCCGCCAAATTGCAGGGTGCCCATCGCCAGCTTTGCCATCAGTGCGGTCGCACCCAATTGCACCAGCCACAGTGCCAGGCCGCCGAGGAACACACCCAGTGCCACTTGCAGCACCAGGCTCTTCTGGCGCTTGGGTTGCGGTGCGCGTGGGGCGTAGTCATGCAGTTCGTCGCGGTCGGCGCGCAGGTCCAGGTCGTCGTTTCTCATAGCATTCTCACAGCAAAGGGGCGGTCAAGGTTCAGTCTAGGGGCTGGAGACGAAAAAGGGGAAGCCATCGGCTTCCCCTTATGGTGCAACAGCTGCAGGTTTACAGCACCTGAACGATTGCCTTTGTGACTGCATCAATGTTCGACTGGTTCAACGCCGCCACACAGATACGCCCGGTATCCAGTGCGTAGATACCAAACTCGCTGCGCAAGCGGGTGACTTGCTCAACAGTCAGGCCGGAGTAGGAGAACATCCCACGCTGGCGGCCGACGAAGCTGAAGTCGTGGCCCGGAGCAGCCTTGGCCAGCTCGGCCACCATCTGCTCGCGCATGCCACGGATGCGCAGGCGCATTTCGGCCAGTTCGGCTTCCCACTGGGCGCGCAGTTCAGGGTTGTTCAGTACCGCTGCAACGATCGCCGCGCCGTGGGTCGGCGGGTTGGAGTAGTTGGTGCGGATCACGCGTTTGACCTGGGACAGGATGCGCGCGCTTTCTTCCTTGGAGTCGCCGACGATGGACAATGCGCCCACACGCTCGCCGTACAGGGAGAACGACTTGGAGAACGAGCTGGACACAAAGAAGGTCAGGCCCGATTCAGCGAACAGGCGCACGGCGGCGGCGTCTTCGTGGATGCCATCGCCAAAGCCCTGATAGGCCATGTCGAGGAATGGCACCAGGTTCTTGGCCTTGATCACGTCCAGCACGTTCTGCCAGTCGGTCGGGGTCAGGTCGACGCCGGTCGGGTTGTGGCAGCAGGCGTGCAGCACCACGATGGACTGGGGTGGCAGGGCGTTGAGGTCTTCGAGCAGGCCGGCACGATTCACGTCGTGGGTGGCGGCGTCGTAGTAGCGGTAGTTCTGCACCGGGAAACCGGCGGTTTCGAATAGGGCGCGGTGGTTTTCCCAGCTCGGGTCGCTGATGGCCACGACGGCGTTTGGCAGCAACTGCTTGAGGAAGTCAGCACCCAGTTTCAGCGCGCCAGTGCCGCCTACCGCTTGCACGGTGGTAACGCGACCAGCGTTCAGCAGCGGCGATTCTGCGCCGAACAGCAGGGTTTGCACGGCCTTGTCGTAGGCCGCGATGCCGTCGATTGGCAAGTAGCCCCGGGCGGCGTGTTGCGCCACGCGAATGGCTTCCGCTTCGGCAACGGCACGCAAGAGTGGAATCTTCCCCTCCTCGTTGCAGTAAACGCCCACGCCAAGGTTGACCTTGGTGGTTCGTGTATCGGCGTTGAATGCTTCGTTGAGGCCCAGGATTGGATCGCGTGGTGCCATTTCGACAGCGGAGAACAGGCTCATTTTTGCGGCAGCTCTATGGGGGGTAGGAGGGACGTGTCGCGCTCCAGCCGAATGCACTAGAGCGGTGCACAAACGGGGAGTTAGTATAGAGACCATCACCGCCTGAGGCGACAGCCGAAACGGCTTTTCGGCCAAGTTTTTCGGTTTATTTGCTGACCGTTAGTCTTATTGCAACATTGATCGGTCAGGGCGCGTAGGGCGATTGCCTTGAAACCCGTCACATTCGCCACCACTTCTATGTCTATCATGGTTTTTTCCTACTATCCGCTCTGATTCTTCGCGGGTGGCGGTCTATTTCGTCCTCGACGGGTTTACAGTCCGGGGGTGACTACACGAGGTACGTTATGTCGGATTTCCAACTCGTCACCCGCTTTGAACCCGCTGGCGATCAGCCGGAAGCCATTCGCCAGATGGTCGAGGGCATTGAGGCCGGCCTGGCGCACCAGACGCTGCTCGGGGTGACCGGCTCGGGCAAGACCTTCAGCATTGCCAACGTGATCGCGCAGATCAACCGACCGACCCTGGTATTGGCGCCGAACAAGACCCTGGCCGCGCAGCTGTACGGCGAGTTCAAGGCGTTCTTCCCGAACAACGCGGTGGAGTACTTCGTTTCCTACTACGACTACTACCAGCCCGAAGCCTACGTGCCATCCTCCGATACCTTTATCGAGAAGGATGCGTCGATCAACGACCACATCGAGCAGATGCGGCTGTCGGCGACCAAGGCCTTGCTGGAGCGTAAGGACGCGATCATCGTCACTACCGTGTCGTGCATCTACGGCCTGGGCAGCCCGGAAACCTATCTGAAGATGGTGCTGCACGTCGATCGCGGCGACAAACTCGACCAGCGCGAACTGCTGCGTCGCTTGACCAGCCTGCAATACACGCGCAACGACATGGACTTTGCCCGCGCCACGTTCCGCGTGCGCGGCGATGTGATCGACATTTACCCGGCGGAATCCGACCTGGAAGCGATCCGTATCGAGTTGTTCGACGATGAAGTCGAGAGCCTGTCGGCCTTCGACCCATTGACCGGCGAGGTGATCCGCAAGCTGCCACGCTTCACCTTCTATCCGAAAAGCCACTACGTGACCCCGCGTGAAACCCTGATGGGTGCCATCGAAGGCATCAAGGTCGAGTTGGCCGAGCGTCTGGAGTACCTGCGCTCCAACAACAAACTGGTGGAAGCCCAGCGCCTGGAGCAACGTACCCGTTTCGACCTGGAGATGATCCTTGAGCTGGGTTACTGCAACGGTATCGAAAACTACTCACGCTACTTGTCGGGCCGTGAATCCGGTGCGCCGCCGCCGACGCTTTATGATTACCTGCCGCCTGATGCGCTGCTGGTGATCGACGAGTCCCACGTCAGCGTGCCGCAAGTGGGCGCGATGTATAAGGGCGACCGTTCGCGTAAAGAAACCCTGGTGGAGTACGGTTTCCGCCTGCCGTCGGCCCTGGATAACCGGCCGATGCGCTTTGATGAATGGGAAGCCATCAGCCCGCAGACCATCTTTGTGTCCGCCACGCCGGGTAACTATGAGGCCGAGCATGCCGGCCGCGTGATCGAGCAGCTGGTGCGGCCGACCGGCCTGGTCGACCCGGAAATCGAAATCCGCCCGGCGCTGACCCAGGTCGACGACTTGCTCTCGGAAATCACCAAGCGTGTGGCTCTGGAGGAGCGGGTTTTGGTCACCACGCTGACCAAGCGCATGTCCGAAGACTTGACCGACTACCTGGCCGACCACGGCGTGCGCGTGCGCTACCTGCACTCGGACATCGACACCGTGGAGCGTGTGGAGATCATCCGCGACCTGCGCCTGGGCACCTTTGATGTGCTGGTGGGGATCAACCTGCTGCGTGAAGGCCTGGACATGCCGGAAGTGTCGTTGGTGGCGATTCTCGATGCGGACAAGGAGGGCTTCCTGCGCTCCGAGCGGTCGCTGATCCAGACCATTGGCCGTGCGGCGCGCAACCTCAATGGCCGGGCAATTCTTTATGCGGACCGCATTACCGGCTCCATGGAGCGGGCGATTGGTGAGACGCAGCGCCGTCGCGACAAGCAGATCGCCTTCAACCTGGAAAATGGCATCACGCCCAAGGGCGTGTTCAAGGACGTTGCCGACATCATGGAAGGCGCCACCGTGCCGGGCTCGCGCAGCAAGAAGCGTAAGGGCATGGCCAAGGCCGCCGAGGAAAGCGCCAAGTACGAGAACGAACTGCGCTCGCCGAGCGAGATCACCAAGCGCATCCGCCAGTTGGAAGAGAAGATGTACCAGTTGGCGCGGGACCTGGAGTTCGAGGCGGCGGCGCAGACGCGGGACGAGATTGGCAAGTTGCGGGAGCGGTTGCTGGCGGTGTGAGGCTGGAGCCCGGGTGCTCCGGGCTGTTACCATTCGCCCCTTGTTTCAATTTTCAGTTTTATCGCCCATTCGAGACCTGCCATGACCACCGTCCGCACGCGCATCGCGCCATCGCCTACTGGGGATCCCCACGTCGGCACTGCTTACATCGCCTTGTTCAACTACTGCTTTGCCAAGCAGCACGGCGGTGAATTCATCCTGCGGATCGAAGACACCGATCAACTGCGTTCCACCCGCGAGTCGGAGCAGCAGATTTTCGATGCCCTGCGCTGGTTGGGCATTACCTGGGCCGAAGGCCCGGATGTCGGCGGGCCGCACGGCCCGTACCGCCAGAGCGAGCGCAGCGACATTTACAAGCAATACACCCAGCAACTGGTCGACATGGGCCATGCGTTCCCGTGCTTCTGCACCGCGGAAGAACTGGACCAGATGCGTGCTGAACAACAGGCCCGTGGCGAAACCCCGCGCTACGATGGCCGCGCGCTGCTGCTGTCGAAAGAAGAAGTGGCCCAGCGCCTGGCTGCTGGCGAGCCTCACGTGATCCGCATGAAGGTGCCGAGTGAAGGCGTGTGCGTGGTGCCGGACATGCTGCGCGGTGACGTCGAGATTCCGTGGGACCGCATGGACATGCAGGTGCTGATGAAGACCGACGGCCTGCCGACGTACTTCCTGGCCAACGTGGTCGACGACCACCTGATGGGCATCACCCACGTGCTGCGCGGGGAAGAATGGCTGCCATCGGCGCCGAAATTGATCCTGCTCTACGAATACTTCGGCTGGGAACAGCCGCAACTGTGCTACATGCCGCTGCTGCGTAACCCGGACAAGAGCAAGCTGTCCAAGCGCAAGAACCCGACTTCGGTGACGTTCTACGAGCGTATGGGTTTCATGCCGGAAGCGATGCTCAACTACCTGGGTCGTATGGGCTGGTCGATGCCGGACGAGCGCGAGAAGTTCTCGTTGCAGGAAATGGTCGATAACTTCGACCTGTCCCGCGTGTCCCTGGGCGGACCGATCTTCGACATCGAGAAGCTGTCGTGGCTCAACGGCCAGTGGTTGCGTGACCTGCCGGTGGAAGAATTCGCCAGCCGTGTGCAGCAGTGGGCGTTGAACCCTGAGTACATGATGAAGATCGCGCCGCTGGTGCAGGGCAGGGTGGAGACGTTCAGCCAGGTCGCGCCGTTGGCCAGCTTCTTCTTTGCCGGAGGCGTGAATCCGGATCCTAAGCTGTTCGAGTCCAAGAAACTCTCGGGTGACCAGGTTCGCCAATTGATGCAGTTGATCCTGTGGAAGCTGGAAAGCCTGCGCCAGTGGGAGAAGGATGCGATCACCGCGACGATCCAGGCGGTGGTGGAGTCCCTGGAATTGAAACTGCGCGATGCCATGCCACTGATGTTTGCCGCGATCACCGGGCAGGCCAGTTCGGTGTCGGTGCTCGATGCGATGGAAATTCTCGGCCCGGACCTGACGCGTTTCCGTCTGCGCCAAGCCCTTGATTTGCTTGGTGGTGTGTCGAAGAAAGAAAACAAAGAGTGGGAAAAGCTGCTGGGCGCTATCGCTTAAGCACGCGGTTGAAACGTCGAAACCCCGGTTTTCCGGGGTTTCGACGGTAAGTGATTGTTATCCCGGCAAAAAATTTTGGAAAATGTTGAAAATAAATTTGACACACTTCCAAAGCGCCATTAAGATTCGCCCCGTCCTCACCGATGAGGGGCTATAGCTCAGCTGGGAGAGCGCTTGCATGGCATGCAAGAGGTCAACGGTTCGATCCCGTTTAGCTCCACCAATTTACAGGTTCAAGGTCTGGCCACACCGTCCTTGAATCGATCAGTTCTCAGCGCTGATCAGTTGTACAGAAGGTTTTGTCCCCTTCGTCTAGTGGCCTAGGACACCGCCCTTTCACGGCGGTAACAGGGGTTCGAGTCCCCTAGGGGACGCCATTTTCAACAAGCAGTTCGCAAGGTCTGCTGCGTCGAGAGACGAAAAATTTGGGGCTATAGCTCAGCTGGGAGAGCGCTTGCATGGCATGCAAGAGGTCAACGGTTCGATCCCGTTTAGCTCCACCAATTTACAGTTCCAAGGTTCCGGCCACACCGTCCTTGGATCGATCAGTCTCAGCCTGATCAGTGTACAGAAGGTTTGTGTCCCCTTCGTCTAGTGGCCTAGGACACCGCCCTTTCACGGCGGTAACAGGGGTTCGAGTCCCCTAGGGGACGCCACGATTACCCGCTCTGCGGGATTTTTAAGGGTCATTCAATTATTGAATGGCCCTTTTGTTTGTCTGGCGTTTGGCCAAATCTTTCCTTCATCCCATTCTTCTCTTCTGACCAGCGGTCATGCCTGTGGCTTGCGAAATATTATTATGGTAATAATATTCAACCCATGAACATCGGAGGCAATGATGAGCGATAAAAAAGCGCAAACCCGCGAACGCATTCTGCAGGCCGCCAGCGCCGCGTTGATCCAGCGCGGTCCGGCCGAACCGAGTGTGGGTGAAGTCATGGGCGCGGCGGGGCTGACCGTCGGTGGTTTCTATGCGCATTTCGAAAGCAAGGACGCGCTGATGCTGGAGGCCTTCACCCAGTTGCTGGCCAAGCGTCGTGCGTCGATTGATGACATGGACGCCCAGTTGACCGGAGAGGAGCGCAGAAGCCTGGTGGCGGCGTTCTACCTGTCGCGCAAGCACCGTGACTCAACCGCCCAGGCCTGCCCGATTCCGGCGACTGTCGGCGAGATGAGCCGCCTGCCGGATGAGTTCCGCCAAGCGCTGAACGAACACTGCGAGCTGATGGCCGCGCAACTCGCCGCCAGTCCTGAAGACACCGATAAAGCCCTGGCCGACATGGCACTGATGATCGGTGGCCTGGCCTTGGCCCGAGCCTTGGGGCCGGGTGAGTTGTCTGACCGTGTGCTGCGCGCCGCCAAGTCGGCCGTGCGCTAGAAGAGGGCTGTCACGATGGGCACGTTAACCTGGATTCGTCGCTTCAATGGCACCCTGGGGCATCTGGCGCCGCAAACGGTGGCCAACAAGATGCGCCGTGCCTTCATGACGCCCCGCGACCTGCCGCCGCGTGATTGGGAGCTGCCGCTGCTGGCGCAATCGGAGCGCATCACCTTGCGTTTTGGTTTGTCCGCCTTGCGCTGGGGCCAAGGGCCGGCAGTGTTGTTGATGCACGGTTGGGAAGGGCGGCCCACTCAATTTGCCAGCCTGATCACGGCATTGGTCGATAACGGTTACTCAGTGATTGCGCTGGACGGTCCCGCCCATGGCCGTTCGCCAGGGCGTGAAGCCCATGTGCTGCTGTTCGCCCGTGCCATGCTCGAAGCGGCGGCCGAGTTGCCGCCACTGCACGCGGTGATTGGCCATTCCATGGGCGGCGCCAGTGCGATGCTGGCGGTGCAGTTGGGTTTGCGGACCGAGGCGTTGGTAAGCATCGCTGCGCCGTCTCGCTTCCTGGATGTGCTGCGCGGCTTCACCAAGATGGTCGGATTGCCGGCGCGGGCGCGCTCAGCCTTCATCCAGGAAGTCGAGCAAACGTTCGGCATGCCGCTCAAGCACTTGGATGTGGCCCACTACCAGATGAATCTCCCTGGCCTGATCGTGCATGCCGAAGACGATACTTTTGTCCCGGTCAAGGCCTCTCAGGCCATTCACGAAGCCTGGTTCGACAGCCGCCTGTTGCGCCTGGATCAGGGTGGGCATCAGAAAGTGCTGGCCGACCCTCGCGTAATCGACGCTGTGCTGGCGTTGCTCGCCGGCCGTCGTCTACAGGAGCGGCAAACCGCCTGATACACTGGCCCGGTTAAGTTAATCGACTGGGAGCAAGGCATGGGCTGGGATTTGGCAACGCCGTTTATCATCGATCTGCAGGTCGCCCCTGAAGACATCGACGGCCTGGGGCACGCCAACAACGCGGTGTACGTGTCCTGGCTGGAGCGCTGTGCCTGGCGCCATTCCCAGCGCTTGGGCCTGGACTTGACCGAATACCGCCGCCTGGACCGCGCCATGGCGGTGGTGCGCCATGAGATCGACTACCTGGCCGCCGGCTACGAGGGCGATGAACTGCAACTGGCCACCTGGATCGTCGACTGGGACCAGCGCCTGAAGATGACCCGGCGGTTCCAGCTGGTCCGCCCGCGTGATGGCACCACCCTGCTGCGTGCGCAAACCACCTTTGTCTGTATCGAACTCTCCACCGGCAAGCCCAAGCGTATGCCCGCTGAGTTTCTCGACGGTTATGGCCCCGCCCTGACAGGGGGTTAACGGTTGCTGTGGGAAACCCAGTAAACTGCGCCACGATTTTTGTTGAGTGTTTTCCATGCAAATTGCTTTGGCGCCCATGGAGGGGTTGGTCGACAACATCCTGCGGGACGTGCTGACCCGTGTCGGCGGGATTGACTGGTGCGTGACCGAGTTCATCCGCGTCAACGACCGCCTGCTCACCCCCGCGTATTTCCACAAGCTCGCCCCGGAACTGCTGCACGGCGCCCACACTGCTGCCGGCGTGCCGCTGCGCGTGCAATTGCTCGGCTCCGACCCGGTGTGCCTGGCGGAAAATGCGGCATTGGCCTGTGAACTCGGCTCGCAGGTCATCGACCTGAACTTCGGCTGCCCGGCCAAGACCGTCAATAAGTCCCGTGGCGGTGCGGTGCTGCTCAAGGAGCCCGAGCTGCTCAACCAGATCGTCGAACACGTGCGCCGCGCCGTGCCGGCCCACATTCCGGTCACCGCCAAGATGCGCCTGGGCTTCGACAGTCCGGATGGCGCCCTGGTCTGTGCTACGGCGCTGGCCGAGGGTGGCGCGGCGCATATCGTGGTGCATGCGCGCACCAAGACCGATGGCTACAAGCCGCCCGCCCACTGGGAGTGGATCCCGCGCGTACAGGATGTGGTCAAGGTGCCAGTCTTCGCCAATGGTGATATTTGGAGCGTTGAAGACTGGAAGCGCTGTCGCGAAGTGAGTGGCGCCGAAGACATCATGCTGGGCCGTGGCCTGGTAGCTCGGCCAGACCTGGCGCGTCAGATCGCCGCGGCGCGGGCGGGTGATGAAGTCGTTGAGATGACCTGGGCAGACATGCAGCCCATGCTTCAGGATTTCTGGACCCAATCGGTGGCGCAATTGACCGAGCGTCAGGCGCCGGGGCGTTTGAAGCAATGGCTGGCGATGCTCACCCGCAATTATCCGGAGGCGGTGGAGTTGTTTACGCTGATGCGTAGGGAAACCGATCTGGAGCAGGTCGGGCGTTTGCTGGGCATGCCCGCACAGCGTGAACAGCCGGCTGCACTGCAAGATTAGGTTTACATATATAGGTGTTTCATCTGTAGTTGCAAGGGGCGCCGAAAGGTGCCTTTTTTTTGTCTGAAAAATGCGTTTGGCGTCACCACGCACTGCCTGGGCCGGCCTGATGTGTTTATTTGTTTTGGGTGTTTTATTCGTGTTGTTGCGAGATATATGCAAGGACGTATGAATGTTTGCCTCGGTTGATACTAATTTTTAATTTTTAATGTTCTTCGGGGGATGGTTAGGTACCTGCGTGCGCGCTGATTAACATGCTTTTTGTTTTTTATATAGCTTTGTTGTTTTCTTTAAGTTGCTTTGTTCATGGGGTGTTTCTTTACGTTTCCACTCTTGGGGGGTGTGAGGCGCGTACAGCCTGGATTTTCCTACGGACGTCCATAGGCAAAAGTCTCTGGTGGTTATTTGGTTTCCTTATATAAGTCTCGATTGTTCGGAACTCATCTCCGTTACGCCCCACGAATCTTGCGAGTTCGTTGAGCTCACTGTTGTTCCACACTTAATATCAATAATTGTCTCTCTCCTGCCAGTGCGGGGGTGGGCGCAGTTTTAGGAATAAAAAATGTCTAATGTCTCGAACAAACAAATCCTGCCGATGAATACACATTATGCACAGCTTAATCAGTCTTCCGTGCAAGCTGATAAGTCGCTCGAAGTGTCTCCGTCTATGGACAGTATGAATAAGTTTCTTAAGGACAGTGGTCCGGCACCAAAAGCAAACAGTGTGCCGATGAATAAGGAGTCCCTGGAAAAGTTGTTTGCCATGTTTGAGTTCGTGGTCAATGCGATGCGTAGCATGCTCGCGGGAATGGGGGTGTTGCCCCGCCAGCCCGGTGAACTTGATGCCCAGCCCCAAGTGAAGCCTGGTTTGGATACCAAGACGACCGTGCTGCCTGGCACCGATGCCAAGGTCGTTCCGGATGCGAAGGCGGAACACAAAGTTGCGCCGAGGACGGATACCAAGACGAACGTGCTGCCTGGTACTGATGCCAAGGTCGTTCCGGATGCGAGGGCAGAACACAAAGTTGCGCCGGGGACGGATACCAAGGCGACCGTGCTGCCAGGCACCGATGCCAAGGTCGTTCCGGATGCGAAGGCGGAGCACAAGGTTGCTCCCGAAGCGGATACCAAGACACTAGTGAAGCCGGGTCTGGAGGTTAAGGTCATGCCCGATGGTCGTACCCAGATGACCACGTCGCATGACGGCAAGCTCGATGCCCAGCCGGCAAGGCCTTCTCTCATCCGAGTGGATGATAAGAACAAGCTGTCGTCTGATGTGAACGTGACGGTGCAGGTCCAGAACTGTCATTGCCCGCATACAGGTGAGAAAGTTACGCCACAACCGCCAGTAACGCCGGGGCTTGATACGAAGCCATCGCCACAACCGCCACTAATGCCGGCGCTTGATAAGCAGCCATCGCCACAACCGCCACTAATGCCGGCGCTTGATAAGCAGCCATCGCCACAACCGCCAATAACGCCGGCGCTTGATACGAAGCCATCGCCACAACCGCCACTAATACCGGCGCTTGATAAGCAGCCATCGCCACAACCGCCAGTAACGCCGGGGCTTGATACGAACCCGTCGCCACAGCCTCCGGTCACTCCACCCACTCCAGACCTTACTTGCCCCGCACCTGATGACTTGATTGATGATTTCAGCGGCCACTCCCAAACGCGTTTCGACAACCATCGAGCTAACAGGCCCAGCCTCCGCTCACGTTTTTGAGCCCGTTATCTTGATGCGTTAAACATAAACGCTGGCTCCCTGGTCGTGACGGCCAGGGGGGCACTCAATGAGAGTTAAGCCATGATATCGATAAGCCATAACCGTGTTGCACCGCCAACTAATGAAACTTGCCGGGCACCAGACCTTTCAGTTCGTGCATCGCTTGATTCTGCACGAAGAGAAAATATTCGGACTGCAATACCTGTTCCTCACTCAGAGGTGAAGTCCAATAGTTTCAGTGATAACGCGGACACTTCCACCTTATTCAACATGCTGGGAGAACTGTTCAAGCAGTTTTTCACCCAATTGCAAAGCCTCCTGCGTGGCGACGTGCGTCCGGTTGAGCCTAAAAATAATGATGTACCTGTACGGCCGCGACGTGTGCAACCCACTCCCGATACGAAACCCACCGATAAACAAGGCGAACCCATTCCCGAGCTTTCCAATAAACCTAAAGGTTCTAAGCCCACTAATGTCTTCAGCGGTTTTCGTCAGGGCAAGAATGGTAACTGCGTAACGATCTCCGCAATCAAGGCGGCGATGGAAAAGTTTGGCCAAAGCCCTAAGGATATTTACAAGTCTGTCGAGAAAACCGCCAATGGATTTAAGGTCGTGATGCGTGATGACGTGACTGTAAAACTCAGCAAAGCGGAGTTGGAGCGTGCCATTCGCGGTTCAAACTTTGTCGGATTGGGTGATCCTGGAATGCTCAAGGATGCGCACTTCCTATTTGCATGTTCTGCCAAACGAGCGCAAAACGAGAATAACGACGGGTGGGCAGGTAGAAGTTTTGAAGCCGCCATAAGAAGCCTCAACGATGGTGAGGATGAGTGGGGGCCGGGAGAGGGCTTCAAACGTCTGGGGCTAAAGGATCATATGAAGCGCGTATCGGTGCGTGACTTTGCCGCTGACAACTCTTTGATTGGCATGGTCAACCGGCGCGGGCACTCAGTGGCTGTCGTGGATGGGCGTGAAGAATTCTATGGGCGCAAAAGCGGCCGGCCCACAGGTGGGGACGCCATTGCTTTGATTGACCGCAAAGTTTGATCAGGCATTTCTAGCGGATTCGTCCAACTTTTCAATAAAAGAGTGAACAGTATGAATACGTTTGCAATTGGATCTTTCGCGCGCTCAAATCCCTCGGCAGCTCAGGTGTCGAACAACTTGGACACCTCTCGCATCCCGGCGTTTGACGCGCCGGAGCGGAGTTTCGGCGAGCATTTCAACGCGAGCTCGCACAGCGCGGTCATCAAGTTGATGATGCTCACGTTTGGCCCGCATCCTACTGATTTATTCAATGATGTAAGGGGCAACCGCGAGGGTTATGACGTGACCATGAAAGATGGCTATAGATTGCATCTTTCCGGGCAGGAGTTGCAGCAGGCGGCTGCTGCATCGCGTTTTTCCGGCAATGAAAATGATGTACTGAACAGTGCCCATTTCGCGTTGGCTGCGTTCATCAAGCGCAAACAACTGAGCAGTGGCAATACGGCTGCCCCGCCAAGTTTCGAGGCTGCCTTGAATCAATCGCTGCAGGGTGAGACGACCTACAACATGCTCAAAGGCATGGGCTTGTCCGGCCATCTCCAGTACGTGCCCACTGCAACAGTTGTTGCCCAAAGACGATCGGGGGTTGCGGATAGCTATGACGCAGGGTCATCGCTGATTCACGCAGGCAAGGCGCATCAATTTGGTCGGGAGCGTTCTCCCGATCGAAGTTACATGTACACGTTGGTGAGCGACCGTGCGCCAAAGCCCCGCATTGCCCCTGCTCCCGAGCTGCCGACAGTCCTCCCCGACGTAGCCCCCCCCGATAAAAAAGTGCACCCCGAAGTTTCCGAGGTATTGCAGGGTTTCACCGCGACCGAGCGAAATTTCGGTGACGTATCTGAGATGAGCAGCTATGTCTCTGTGATCAAGATGATGATGCTCAGGTTCGGTCGTTCGCCCTCCGACATGTTTGAAAAGGTCGAGGTCGTTGAGAATGGGTACAGCGTCACTATGAAAGATGGTTTTGAAGTGAAGTTGTCAAAGGAGGAGTTGCGGCGCACTGCCGAAGCCTCCCGGTTTACCGGCCCTGACGCGCAAATGGTCGCCGATGCCAATTTCATGCTGGCAGCCTATGTCAAGCGCAAACAAGTTAATAGTAATGTCCCGTTTGATACGGCGTTATCGAGCTCCTTGCAGGGAGCACACGTTTACGGCCTCTTGAAGGGGATGGGGGTGATCGGCTTTTTGCGGATGGTGTCACCCGACAAACTGCTCGAACCTTACAGCGTCGGCGTCACCGATACCCATAGCTATGCAGGTGCATTGGTAGTGAATGGCATCAAACATAGCGGTAACAAGAAGGAGTCCGTCGGTAAAAGCTACGGCTACCAGCTGGCTGCGGACTTGCCTGTCAACCACAGCGCTAGGCCTGCGCAGTTCCCGGCTGCACCTGTCGGCGTCAAGCCCGACAATATCTGGAGCGGTTTCTATCAAGGTGTTGAGGGTAACTGCGTCACGGTGTCGGCCATCAAGGCAGCGATGATGAAGTACGGGCAAAACCCTCTGGGGATCTTCAAGCGTGTCACCGAAACGCCCGAGGGTTTCACCCTCACCATGCGTGATGGTTGCACGGTGAGTCTCACTCACGCCGAGTTGGAAAGGGCGCGAGCGGCCGCCAACTTTCATGGCGAGGATAAAGGCCTGGTTGACGATGCTGTCTTCCTCTACGCGGCGAGTGCCAAGCGTGCCCAGCTGGAAAATCACGAATTTCGCGCGGGCGCCGGTTTCGACGCCGCCCTGAAAACGCTGAACGACGGTGAGGTTCCGGGTGATGCGTTACGCCGCCTCGGCCTGTACGCCTTTATCCGCTCCAGTAGCGTGCAGGAACTGGCATCAGGCGTGCCAGGCACCTTGGCGAACTTCGGGCATTCGGTGGTAGTGGTGGAGGGGGTCGTTGATGAATATGGCATCAAGCGCGAGTTGTCTGGTTCGCACTGGATGCAACAGGACTGTAACGCCTTGAAACTGGTTTAACCCCGGCCATCTCCTGCGAGCAAACGCTCCCGGAATCCGATCATAGGCAGTGGCCGGCTGTGCAAATACCCTTGGTACAAATGGCAACCCAGGCCCTGCAGGAACGCGAGTTGGTCCTGGGTTTCCACGCCTTCGGCAATCACCTCCAGGTTCAGGCTGCGGGCCATGGCGACAATGGCGCGGATGATCTCGGCATCGTTGGGATCATGGGTGGCGTCACGCACGAAGGATTGATCAATCTTCAGCGCATCCACCGGCAGACGTTTGAGGTAGGTGAGCGATGAATAGCCGGTGCCGAAGTCATCCATCGCAAAGCTCACGCCGAGTTTTTTCAGGCGGCGCATTTTGCTGATGGTGTCGTCCAGGTTCTGGATCACGATGCCCTCGGTGATTTCCAGTTTCAACAGGCTGAATGGCAATTCGTGCTGCTTGAGGCTGCGCTCCACCCGCTCCACGAAGTCGTTCTGGCGGAACTGCCGAGGGCTGATGTTCACGCACAGGCTGAAATTCAGCGGGTCGACCAGGCCTTCCCCGATCAACTGTTGGAAGGCCGCACAGGCTTCATCCAGGATCCAAGTGCCGACTTCAAGGATCAGGCCGCTGTCCTCCAGCACCTTGATGAATTCGGAAGGCGACTGCGCCCCCAGTTGCGGATGCTGCCAGCGCACCAGGGCCTCGGCGCCGACGATGCGGTTGCCGCGTGCATCCACCTGCGGTTGGTAGTGCACACTGAACTCGCCACGCGACAGGGCCAGGCGCAGGTCGGTTTCCATGCGCAGGCGTTCGCTGGCGGTTTTCTGCATGCTGTTGTGGAACATCTGCGTGGTGTTGCGCCCGGAGTCCTTGGCGCGGTACAGGGCGATATCGGCCCGCTTGAGCAAGTCCGCCGGCGTGGTGCCGTGGTCGGGAATCAGCGCCACGCCAATACTGGGCGTCACCTGCAGGCGATGGCCATCCAAGAACATCGGTTCCGAAAGCAGCTCGCGCAAGGTGTCAGCCAGTTCCTGTACCTGATTGCTGACTTCCAGGCGGGTGCCATCCAGGCCGCTGAGCAGCACCACGAACTCATCGCCACCCAGGCGCGCCACCGTGTCTTCCATGCGTACGCTGGCTTCCAGGCGTGCGGTGACGATCTTCAGCACCGTGTCGCCGACCGGATGGCCGAGGGAGTCGTTGATGTGCTTGAAGTGGTCGAGGTCGAGGAACAGCAGCGCGCCGCGCAGGTTATGCCGCTTGAGCAGGGCGATCTGCTGGCTCAGGCGGTCCATCAACAAGGCGCGGTTGGGCAGGTTGGTCAGTGGGTCGTGGTAGGCCAGGTGACGGATCTGCGCCTGGGCATTTTTCAGCAGGCTCACGTCCCGTGCGGTCAGCAGCAGGCACGGGGTTTCGTTGAGGGTGATGGGCTCGACCGAGACTTCCACCGCCAGCAACTCACCGCGTTTGTTGTGCCAGAGCATTTCAAGGTGATGGATGCGGCCCTTGATCTGCAATTCGGCCAGTAGCGCGGCACGCTGGTTCTCGTCGGCCCAGATGCCGATCTGGTAAAGGGTCAGGCCGATGGCTTCCTCGGCGCGATAGCCGGTCAGGCGGCAGAAGCCGTCGTTGACCTCCACATAGCGGCCAGTGTCGCGCTCGGTGATGGAAATCGCGTCAGGGCTGGAATGGAAGGCCTTGGCGAATTTCTCTTCGCTGGCCTTGAGCGCGGCTTCCGAGCGTTGTTGCTGAGTGATGTCGCGCAAGGTGGTGACGATACACGGCTGGTCCCCCACTTTGATCAGCCTGCTGGAAATCACGCAGGTCAGTGCCTGACCATTCTTGTGATGCACCACGATCGCCACATTGCTCAGCGCCTGCTCGCGGATCACCCGCTCGATTCGCTGCAGGCGCTTGCTGGATTCGTCCCACAGGCCGATCTGCTCGGCGCTCTTGTCGATCACTTCGGCGGCCGTCCAGCCAAAAGTCTGGGTAAACGCGGGGTTGATCTCGATAAACGCGCCGCTGTCCAGGCTGGTGACGCAGATCGGATCGGGGCTGGCCTGGAACAGGCTGGCGAATTTCTCTTCGGAGGCGGTCAGGCGTTGTTCGCGTTCGACCTGGTCGGTGATGTCGAGCAAGGTGCCGGCCATGCGCAGCGGCGCGCCGTGTTCATCGCGGTACAGGCGCGCGCGGCTTTCGAGGTAGCGTGAGCTGCCGTCTTCCATGGGCACGCGGTAAGTCAGTTGGTAGTTGCCGGCCGGGCCCTCACGCAGAGTGCGGTAGGCGTTGCGCATGCTTTCGCGCTCGTCATCGGGCATGCCTTCGAAGAAAGCGTCGAAGGATTCATGGAAGGGTTCCGGCGGCAGGCCGTGCAATTGGGCGGCGCGGGCCGAGCCATAGAGCATGCCGGTGGGGATGTGCCAGTCCCAGGTGCCCAGTTGCGCCGAGTCCAACGCCAGGTCGAGGCGTTCCTGGCTGTCCTTGAGGGCTTGCTCGGCGTTTTTGCGCTCGGTGGTGTCCAGAAACGTGCTGATCAGGTAGGCCTCGCCCTCCAGCTCGACCTTTTGCGCGCTGAGGGTGCCGTCGTGGATCTGGCCGTTGCTGGCGCAAAACTGCACCTCCATGGTGATGGGCTCGCCCATGCGCTGCGTAGCCATCACCAACTGCGCACGTTGCTCCGGGTGACGCCACAGACCCAGGTCCAGGGTGGTGCGGCCGATGGCGTCGGCGAGCGGCCAGCCGAACAGCATTTCGAAGTATTGGTTGGCCTCGCTGATCAGCCCGTCGGCCTGGCGGGTCAGCAGGACCATGTTCGGGCACAGGTGGAACAACGTGGCGAAGCGTTTTTCGGAGTGACTGAGGGCGTACTCCCGTTCGCGCTGGCGGGTGGTCTCGCGGATCACCCCGATCATGCGGCGCCGGCCGGCTTTGTCGGGTGCCAGGCTGCCATTGATCTCCAGCCAGTGGTGAGTGCCGTCCGGCCACTGGATGTGGTGATGCATGGCCTGTTCGAACGGCTCGCCCGCCAGTACGGCATGAAAGGCCCGCACCACACGGGCGCGATCCTCTGGCGCGAGCAGGTCGAGGTAATCCAGATCCTTGGGCAGCGGCTGGCGCGGATCAAAACCGAACAGTGCCTGGGTGCCGCGCGACCAGCTTATTCTGCCGGTGTCGATCTCCCAACTCCACGCACCCAGCCGGGCAGCATTGAGCGCTGCCAGCAATTGCGGAGCGTTGTCCCAGCTTTGTTCCGCCGCTTGAGGGTCAAGGGCGTAGATGCGGGGCAAGGGTGGCACGGAATCGACGGGGTTGCGCATTATCAAAGGGCCTTGGCTCAATGGGCGTAAGGCGCGGTTCAGTTCAGACCTTGAGGCCGCACAGTTTCATGCCGGGGTCCCTGGCAGATCGACTTGTGCATCCAATAGGCTCATGAAAGCCCGCGCAGCATTCGACAGCGTCCTTTCGGTGTGCACGATATAGCCTAGCTGGCGACTGAGCTGTATGCCCGGCAAAGCGATACTTGCCACCTGATCATCGAGCATGGTGCGTGGCAACACGCTCCAGGCCAGGCCGATGGACACCATCATCTTGATGGTTTCCAGGTAGTTAGTGCTCATCGCGATGTTCGGCGTGAGGCCCTGGGCCTCGAACAACCGGCTGACGATATGGTGGGTAAAGGTGTTGCCACCGGGGAAAACCGCCGGGTGGCCGGCAATATCGGCCAGGCTGATGCGTCCGTTGCTGATCAGGCTGTGCTCCGGCGCCACCACGAAATCCAGCGGATCGTCCCAGACTGGGGTGGCGCGCACCAGGTTGTGAGGATCGGGCGCCAGCGTGATCACCGCCACTTCGGCGCGGCCATGGAGGATTTCTTCGTAGGCCACTTCCGAATCGAGGAACTGAATATCCAGCGCCACATTCGGGTATTCCCGGGTAAAAGTGCGCAGCACCGGCGGCAAGCGATGCAGGCCGATGTGGTGGCTGGTGGCCAGGGTCAGGCGGCCGCTGACTTCGCCGGTCAGGTTGGTCAGGGCGCGACGCGTGTCGTCCAGCACGTTGAGGATCTGATAAGCGCGTGGCAGCAAGGCCCGTCCAGCCTCGGTCAGACCGACTTCCCGACCCAGGCGATCGAACAAGCGCACCTTCAATTGTTGCTCCAGGCCGGCAATACGCTTGCTGATGGCCGGTTGGGTCAGGTGCAGGCGTTCACCGGCGCCGGAGAAGCTGCCGGTCTCGGCGATGGCAATAAAGGCGTTGAGGTTGGCCAAGTCCATTGTGGTATTCCAGTTGGTAATCCAAAGCATAAAAAATATGAATTTGAGTTATTTAATGTAGCGCCATACCATCAGCCTCACAAGCCAAAGGGTTATTGAAAAGCCCGGCATAGAGAACACCGCTGATGAGGACCGACTGATGGCCGGCAAAACGCTTTACGACAAGCTTTGGGATTCCCATGAAGTGAAACGGCGCGACGATGGCTCGTCGCTGATCTATATCGACCGTCACATCATCCATGAAGTGACCTCGCCCCAAGCGTTCGAAGGCCTGCGTCTGGCCGGGCGCAAGCCCTGGCGCGTCGACTCCATCATCGCCACTCCTGACCACAACGTGCCCACCACCCCTGAGCGCAAGGGCGGCATCGAAGCCATTGCCGACCAGGTGTCGCGTTTGCAGGTACAGACCCTCGACGACTACTGCGACGAATATGGCATTACCGAGTTCAAGATGAATGACGTACGTCAAGGCATCGTGCACGTGATCGGCCCGGAGCAGGGCGCCACCTTGCCGGGCATGACCGTGGTCTGCGGTGATTCGCACACGTCGACCCACGGTGCCTTTGGCGCCTTGGCCCATGGCATCGGCACGTCCGAGGTGGAACATGTGTTCGCCACCCAGTGCCTGGTCGCCAAGAAGATGAAGAACATGCTGGTTCGCGTTGAGGGCAAATTGCCGTTCGGTGTGACCGCTAAAGACATCGTCCTCGCCGTGATCGGTAAGATCGGCACCGCCGGCGGTAACGGCCATGCCATCGAGTTCGCCGGCAGCGCCATTCGCGACCTGTCCATCGAAGGCCGCATGACCATCTGCAACATGTCCATCGAAGCCGGTGCCCGCGTCGGCATGGTGGCGGCGGACGAAAAGACCGTTGAATACGTCAAGGGTCGTCCTTTCGCTCCGGCAGGCGCGGATTGGGACGCTGCGGTAGAAGCCTGGAAAGACCTGGTCTCCGACGCCGATGCGGTGTTCGACACCGTGGTCGAACTCGACGCCGCTCAGATCAAGCCACAAGTCAGCTGGGGCACTTCGCCGGAAATGGTCCTGGCCGTTGACCAGAAAGTGCCGGACCCGGCTAAAGAGGCCGACCTGGTCAAGCGTGGTTCTATCGAGCGCGCCTTGAAGTACATGGGTTTGCAGGCCAACCAGGCGATCACCGATATCCAGTTGGATCGCGTGTTCATCGGTTCCTGCACCAACTCGCGGATTGAAGACCTGCGCGCAGCGGCGGTGATCGCCAAGGGCCGCAAAGTGGCGTCGACCATCAAGCAAGCCATCGTGGTGCCGGGTTCTGGCCTGGTCAAAGCGCAAGCCGAAGCCGAAGGCCTCGACAAGATCTTCCTTGAAGCCGGTTTTGAATGGCGTGAGCCAGGCTGCTCGATGTGCCTGGCGATGAACCCGGACCGTTTGGAATCGGGCGAGCATTGCGCGTCCACCTCCAACCGTAACTTCGAAGGGCGACAGGGCGCGGGTGGGCGTACCCACTTGGTCAGCCCGGCCATGGCCGCTGCGGCGGCCGTCAACGGTCGTTTCATCGACGTTCGCGAATTGATCTGAGGAATACCCGATGCGTGCTTTTACTCAACACACCGGCCTTGTCGCCCCTTTGGATCGCGCCAACGTCGACACCGACCAGATCATCCCCAAGCAGTTCTTGAAGTCGATCAAGCGCACCGGCTTCGGCCCGAACCTGTTCGACGAGTGGCGCTACCTGGACGTGGGCTACGCCTACCAGGACAACTCCAAGCGCCCGCTGAACAAGGACTTCGTGCTCAACGCCGACCGTTACCAAGGCGCGAGCGTATTGCTGGCTCGCGAGAACTTCGGTTGCGGTTCCAGCCGTGAACACGCGCCGTGGGCCCTGGAAGAATATGGCTTTCGCAGCATCATCGCGCCGAGCTACGCCGACATCTTCTTCAACAACAGCTTCAAGAACGGCCTGTTGCCGATCATCTTGACCGACGAGGAAGTCGACGAGCTGTTCAAGCAGGTGGAAGCCGAAGAGGGCTACCAGCTGACCGTCGACCTGGCCGCGCAAACCGTGACCCGTCCAGACGGCAAGGTGTATCACTTTGAAGTGGATGCGTTCCGTAAGCACTGCCTGATCAACGGCCTGGACGACATCGGCCTGACCTTGCAGGACGGCGATGCGATTGCCGCGTTTGAAGCCAAGCACCGGGCGAGCCAGCCTTGGTTGTTTCGCGATGCCTGATTGGCGGTAACCGTGCGGGCCCCAGCGCGGGCAAGCCCGACTCCCACATTGGACTGCATTCCAACTGTGGGAGCTGGCTTGCCTGCGATAGCGCCCGTACAGCCACCCCAAAACCCAAGGAAACCACCATGACCACCACCGCCCACACCCAAGTCGTGCAAAAACAATTCGGCGAGCAAGCCTCCGCCTACCTGAGCAGTGCCGTGCACGCCCAAGGCACCGAATTCGCGCTGCTCCAGGCCGAACTGGCCGGGCAGGGCGCTGCACGACTGCTGGATCTGGGCTGCGGCGCCGGTCATGTCAGTTTCCATGTGGCGCCACTGGTCAAAGAAGTCGTCGCCTACGACCTGTCGCAGCAGATGCTCGACGTAGTCGCCGCTGCGGCGACAGATCGGGGGCTGGGTAACATCCGCACCGTCCACGGCGCCGCTGAGCGCCTGCCGTTCGCCGATGGCGAGTTCGACTTCGTGTTCAGCCGTTACTCGGCCCATCACTGGAGCGACCTCGGCCTGGCCCTGCGTGAAGTGCGCCGCGTGCTCAAACCGGGTGGTGTGGCCGCGTTCGTCGACGTCTTGTCACCGGGCAGCCCGCTGTTGGACACTTACCTGCAAACCGTCGAAGTGCTGCGCGACACCAGCCACGTGCGCGATTACGCCGCCGCCGAATGGATGCAGCAGCTCAGCGAATCCGGCTTGCATGTGCGCACCAGCAGTCGCCAGCGTCTGCGCCTGGAATACACCTCGTGGGTCGAGCGCATGCGCACGCCAGAAGTACTGCGCGCTGCCATCCTTGAGCTGCAAAAGGCGATGGGCCAGGAAGTGCGCGATTATTACGAAATTCAGGCCGACGGCACCTTCAGCACCGACGTGCTGGTGGTCTTCGCTGAACGCTGATTGATTTTTCCCGACCTGCCCACGGGCGGGTCGCTTGATGAAATGAGGAACGCATGAGCAAGCAGATTCTGATTCTCCCTGGCGACGGTATTGGTCCGGAAATCATGGCCGAAGCGGTCAAGGTGCTGGAACTCGCCAACAGCAAGTACAGCCTGGGTTTCGAGCTGAGCCACGACGTGATCGGCGGCGCCGCCATCGATAAGCATGGCGTACCGCTGGCCGATGAGACCCTGGACCGTGCGCGTGCGGCCGACGCCGTACTGCTCGGCGCCGTGGGCGGCCCGAAGTGGGACAAGATCGAACGTGACATCCGCCCTGAGCGCGGCCTGCTGAAAATCCGTGCCCAACTGGGCCTGTTCGGCAACCTGCGCCCGGCGATCCTCTACCCGCAACTGGCCGATGCGTCGAGCCTCAAGCCGGAAGTAGTAGCGGGCCTGGATATCCTCATCGTGCGCGAGCTGACCGGTGGTATCTACTTCGGCTCGCCACGTGGCGTGCGTGAGCTGGAAAATGGCGAGCGCCAGGCCTACGACACCCTGCCGTACAGCGAGAGCGAAATCCGCCGTATCGCCCGTGTCGGCTTCGACATGGCCCGTGTGCGTGGCAAGAAGGTCTGCTCGGTGGACAAGGCCAACGTCTTGGCTTCCAGCCAGCTGTGGCGTGAAATCGTCGAAGAAGTGGCCAAGGACTACCCGGACGTCGAATTGAGCCACATGTACGTCGATAACGCGGCCATGCAACTGGTGCGTGCACCCAAGCAGTTTGACGTGATCGTCACCGACAACCTGTTCGGCGACATCCTGTCCGACCAGGCGTCGATGCTCACGGGTTCCATCGGCATGTTGCCGTCGGCGTCCCTGGACACCAACAACAAGGGCATGTACGAGCCTTGCCACGGTTCGGCGCCGGACATCGCGGGCCAGGGCATTGCCAACCCGTTGGCGACGATTTTGTCGGTCTCGATGATGCTGCGTTACAGCTTCAACCTGGCGGACGCGGCGGACGCGATCGAGAAGGCCGTGAGCCTGGTTCTGGACCAGGGCTTGCGCACCGGCGACATTTGGTCGCAGGGTTGCACCAAGGTCGGTACGCAAGAAATGGGCGACGCAGTAGTCGCCGCGCTGCGGAATCTGTAATCTCTCGGGCCCGCTTGCAGTTGTTGCTGCAAGGCGGCCCACTTTTTAACAAGGTGTAGTTGCGATGAAACGTGTAGGTCTGATCGGTTGGCGCGGTATGGTCGGTTCCGTGCTCATGCAGCGGATGCTGGAAGAGCAGGATTTCGATCTTATTGAGCCGGTGTTTTTCACCACTTCGAACGTTGGTGGCCAAGGGCCGTCCGTGGGTAAGGATATTGCCCCGCTCAAGGACGCCTACAACATTGAAGAGCTGAAAACCCTCGACGTGATTCTGACCTGTCAGGGTGGCGACTACACCAGCGAAGTCTTCCCGAAGCTGCGTGAAGCCGGCTGGCAGGGTTACTGGATCGACGCCGCGTCGAGCCTGCGTATGCAGGACGATGCCGTGATCATCCTCGACCCGGTGAACCGCAAGGTCATCGACCAGCAGCTGGACGCGGGCACCAAGAACTACGTCGGCGGCAACTGTACCGTCAGCCTGATGCTGATGGGCCTGGGTGGCCTGTTCGAAGCCGGCCTGGTCGAGTGGATGAGCGCCATGACCTATCAGGCAGCCTCCGGTGCCGGCGCGCAGAACATGCGTGAGCTGATCAAACAGATGGGCGCGACCCACGCCGCTGTCGCCGATCAACTGGCCGACCCGGCCAGCGCGATCCTCGACATCGACCGCCGTGTGGCCGAAGCTATGCGCAGCGACGCCTACCCGACCGAGAACTTCGGCGTGCCATTGGCTGGCAGCCTGATCCCGTGGATCGACAAAGAGCTGCCGAACGGCCAGAGCCGTGAAGAGTGGAAGGCCCAGGCCGAGACCAACAAGATCCTCGGTCGCTTCAAGAGCCCGATCCCGGTGGATGGCATCTGTGTGCGTATCGGCGCGATGCGCTGCCACAGCCAGGCGCTGACCATCAAGCTGAACAAAGACGTACCGATCAGTGATATCGAAGCCTTGATCAGCCAGCACAACCCTTGGGTCAAGCTGGTGCCGAACAACCGCGACATCAGCATGCAGGAGCTGAGCCCGACCAAGGTCACCGGCACCCTGAATGTACCGGTGGGCCGCCTGCGTAAGCTGAACATGGGCAGCCAGTTCCTCGGTGCGTTCACCGTAGGCGACCAACTGCTGTGGGGCGCGGCCGAACCGCTGCGCCGGATGCTGCGGATCTTGCTGGAGCGTTGATCGCTTTGATGTGTTGAAGAAACCCGCGCTCTGGTGACAGGCGCGGGTTTTTTATTGGCCTCACCCCCAGCCACCCGGTAAAGTGCCGCTCCCCCCGCAATGCCCGAGGCAGCCTCCATGACCCAGACCTTTGATATCGCCGTGATTGGCGCCACCGGCACCGTGGGTGAAACCCTGGTGCAGATCCTCGAAGAACTGGACTTCCCGGTGGGTAGCCTGCATCTGCTGGCGGGCAATAATTCCGCCGGCGCGTCGGTGCCGTTTCGTGGCAAGAACGTGCGGGTGAGGGAAGTCGATGAGTTTGACTTCGGCAAAGCACAGCTGGCGTTCTTTGCAGCGGGGCCGGCGGTGACCTTGAGTTTCGCGCCGCGTGCCACGGCGGCGGGCTGCTCGGTGATCGACTTGTCCGGCGCGTTGTCGGCCGAACAGGCACCGCGCGTGGTGCCGGAAGCCAATGCCCATGTGCTCGACGGCCTGGAAAAACCCTTCCGGCTCGGCAGCCCAAGCCCGTCGGCGACCCATTTGGCGGTAGTCCTGGCGCCATTGCGCAGTCTGTTGGATATCCAGCGCGTGAGCGTTACCGCCAACCTGGCGATGTCGTCCCAGGGGCGTGAAGCTGTCAGCGAACTGGCCCGGCAAACCGCCGAGTTGCTGAATATGCGCCCGCTGGAGCCCACGTTCTTTGATCGGCAGGTTGCTTTCAATCTTTTGGCACAAGTCGGCAAGCCGGACGCCCAAGGTCATACTGATCTGGAGAAAAGGCTGATACACGAATTGCGTGCAGTGCTGGAAACTCCATTGCTAAAGATTTCCGCAACCTGCGTTCAAGCCCCGGTGTTTTTTGGCGATAGCCTGACTGTGTCTCTGCAACTGGGCGCACCGGTCGACCTCGCCGCCGTGAACCGCCTGCTCGACGCAGCGACAGGAATAGAGCTTGTGGAGGAGGGGGACTACCCAACGGCGGTGGGCGACGCGGTAGGCCAGGACGTGATCTATGTAGGACGGGTTCGCGCAGGTGTGGATGACCCGGCGGAACTAAATCTGTGGCTGACGTCAGATAACGTACGCAAAGGCGCCGCACTGAACGCCGTGCAGCTGGCGCAGTTGTTGATAAAAGGCCTTGCGTAAAAGATACTTGGCGGCAATTTGTAGATTGATTCTATCCAAGCGCTATGCTTGGCCCCAGGCAGGAAAAGTTGCGCGTCGGTGACCTATCGGCTCGCCATGCCTTATGGCAGCGGTTACCAACCTTCTCGCAGGCCGGGGAGTGTTCAAACAAAGGATGAGGCTATGGTTCAAGTTCGCAAACTGGTGTTAGCAATAGCGGCCGCCTCGGCGCTGTCCTCCGGTATGGCGCAGGCGCTGCAGCTGGGGGAGATGACCCTCAAGTCGAAGTTGAACCAGCCGTTGGCGGTGGAAATCGAATTGCTCGATGTCGGTGGCCTCACCGCTTCCGAGATCACGCCGAGCCTCGCTTCGTCCCAAGCCTTTGTGGATGCCGGCGTTGATCGCCAGGCGTTCCTCGATGACCTGACGTTTACCCCGGTGGTCAATCCCAATGGCCGCAGTGTGGTGCGTGTCACCTCCAGCAAGCCGTTGCCCGATTCCTACGTACGTTTCCTGCTGCAAGTGCAATGGCCCAATGGCCGTTTGATGCGCGACTACAGCGTGTTGCTCGACCCGGCCAAATTCGACCAGCCTGCTCCGACGACCGCCGCGCCAGCCCCGCGCCTGGCGGCACCGGCCAGCAGCGCGCCGGCCGCGAGCAAGCCGGCGCAGCACACCACCACCTCCCGCGACACCTTGTGGGAAATTGCCGCGAAGAACCGCAATGGCGGCTCGGTACAGCAGACCATGCTGGCGATCCAGGCGCTGAATCCTGACGCGTTTATCGACGGCAACATCAACCGTTTGAAGACCGGCCAGGTCCTGCGCCTGCCTGATCCCGTACAAAGCACCGCGCTGCCGCAACCCCAGGCGATCGCCGAAGTCAGTGCGCAGAATGCCGCCTGGCGCCAAGGCCGACGCGCCGCCACCAACCCGACGGCGGGCAAGCAGCAACTGGACGCGACCAAGCGCACCCAGGCCGGCAATGCCCCGGCGAGCACTAACGCCAAGGACAACTTGAGCCTGGTTTCTGCCGAAGCGGCCAAGAAGGGGGCCAAGGGCAAGGCGGGCGATAGTGCGGGGTTGAGCGACAAACTGGCGATGACCCAGGAGCAACTGGACACCACCCGTCGCGACAACGAAGAACTCAAAAGCCGCGCAGCAGACCTGCAAAGCCAGTTGGACAAGTTGCAGAAACTGATTCAACTGAAAAACGATCAGCTCGCGCGTCTGCAGGCTGAGAAGGGCGCCCCGACAGCTCCGGCCACGGCGGCAATGCCTGCGCAGTTGGCGGGTGAGCCGGCGGCCGCAGCGGCAGCGCCCGACGTAGCCGCAGCGATCCCTGCACCGGCCGCGCCAGTGCCTGAGCCGGTCAAGGCGGATGCAACGCCTGCCGCCAACGAGGGCAAATTCAACGACCTGCTGACCAACCCTATCGTTCTCTGGGTGATCGGCGGCGCTGCAGCGTTGTTGGCGTTTTTGCTCCTGCTGCTGGGGATACGCCATCGCAACGCCCGTCGCGAAGAGGAAAAACACCTGCGCATGGCGCGGGCCCTGGCGGAAGAGCCAGTATTCACCTCGAACATCGACCAGGACTTGCCGCCAGACAGCTTCGAAGGCCTGGAAGTGCCGCCGCCAAACGTCAAGCTGGCCGCCGCTCCGGTGCCAGCCCCTGCGGTTGAGCCAGCAGTTGCCGTGCCGACCGTCGCTTCCGTGCTGGCGCCTCTGGCGGTTGCCGTGGCCCCGGCGAACTCCAGCGATGCGCTGGCCCAAGCCCAGTCTCTCGTCGACCGTGGTCACCTGAACCAGGCTGCCGACGTGCTGGAGCAGGCGATCAAGCAGGAGCCCAAGCGCAGCGACCTGCGTTTGAAGCTGATGGAAGTCTACGGTCTGCAAAACGACAAGGACGGCTTCGTGACCCAGGAGCGCCAATTGGTGGCCAATGGTGACAACCATGCCCAGGTCGAGCAGCTCAAGAGTCGCTTCCCGGCCATGGCCGTGCTGGCGGCGGGTGTCAGTGCGGCAGTGGCCGCAGCTGCCTTGGACGCTCAATACGTCAAGGATTTGCTGGAAGACAAGCCAGCGCCTGCGCCTTCGGAGCCCGAGGCGTTCGACACCGATTTCGACCTGAGCCTGGGCGATCTGGAAGAAGCCTCTCCAGCGGTGGTCAAGGACGACCAGCAGACCTTCGAATCGCTCCTGCAGCAGCAGACTGAAGCCCAGGCTGCGCCGGATGACCTGTCGGACTTCGACCTGGACCTGCAGCTGGATGCTCCGGCGTCGACGCAATCCGATGACGACTTCCTCTCTGGCCTGGAAGAGCAGATGAAGGATGTGCCGGCCGTCGAGCCGCCCACCCTGACTCCGGCGGCGCTGGATGACTTCGACCTGCCGGAAGATTTCGACCTGTCCCTGGCCGATGAGCCGGAAGTAACGGCCAAGCCTGATGCATTTGCGTCCGAATTGGACGATGTCAACGCCGAGCTGGACCGTTTGTCCCAGAGCCTGGAGCATCCGCCCATCGAGCCTTCCTTCACCGCAGAAGATGCGGCGAAGGGCGACGATGAGCCGGAATTCGACTTCCTCTCCGGCACAGACGAGGTGGCCACCAAGCTCGACCTGGCCCAGGCGTATATCGACATGGGCGATGCGGACGGTGCGCGGGACATCCTCACCGAAGTGCTGACTGAAGGCGACGAGACTCAGCGCGGCGAGGCCAAGGAAATGCTCGGTCGACTGGCCTGACCGCCAATCGTCAACGCAGCGGCGACCTTCGGGTCGCCGTTTTGCTTTTGTGGGCACCCGCACAAATCGGCATAATGCCCGTCTTTGCGCAACTCATCAGGCTCTCAGTTCTTGGCAAATATAGATAACGCGGCCGCCGAAATGGCGGCCGCAGGCTTTTACCGCATCGCCCTGGGCGTGGAATACAAAGGCTCGCGCTATCGCGGCTGGCAGCGTCAGGCGTCCGGCGTACTGACGGTGCAGGAAACCCTGGAGAAAGCACTGTCGAAAGTCGCTGATTCGCCAGTGTCGCTGATGTGCGCCGGGCGCACCGATGCAGGCGTGCACGCCTGTGGCCAGGTGGTGCACTTCGACACCCAGGCTGAGCGGTCCATGAAGGCCTGGGTGATGGGCGCTAATATCAATTTGCCCCACGACGTCAGCGTCAGTTGGGCCAAGGTCATGCCGGCGCATTTTCATGCGCGCTTCAAGGCCATCGCCCGGCGTTATCGCTATGTGATCTACAACGACCAGATCCGCCCTGCGCACCTCAACGAAGAAATCACCTGGAACCACCGCCCGCTCGACGCCGAGCGCATGGCCGAGGCCGCGCAGCATCTGGTGGGTGTGCATGATTTCAGCGCCTTCCGTGCCGGCCAGTGCCAGGCCAAGTCGCCGATCAAGGAGGTCCATCATTTGCGGGTGACCCGTCACGGCAAGATGATCGTGCTGGATATCCGTGCCGGTGCGTTCCTGCACCATATGGTTCGAAACATTGCCGGGGTGCTGATGACCATCGGCACCGGCGAGCGCCCGGTGGAGTGGGCCAAGGAAGTGCTGGAAAGCCGCGTCCGCCGTACGGGCGGGGTCACGGCGCATCCGTTCGGCCTGTACCTGGTGGATGTGGAGTACCGCGACGAGTTCGAATTGCCGGAACGTTTCATCGGGCCGCACTTCCTCACAGGTTTCAGCGAACTTGGCGGCTGACGCCCGGAAAAGCTTTTGTTACCATCCGGGACTTTCTCGGTCCAATCCCTGGGGTTTCCACGACATGTCAGCCGTTCGCAGCAAGATTTGCGGGATTACCCGCATAGAAGACGCGCTGGCGGCGGTCGAGGCGGGGGCGGATGCCATCGGTTTTGTGTTCTATGCCAAGAGCCCGCGGGCGGTGAATGTGTTGCAGGCGCGGGCGATCATCGCCGCCTTGCCGCCGTTCGTGACCACCGTAGGGTTGTTCGTCAACGCCAGTCGCTGCGAACTCAACGAAACCCTGGATGCCTTACCGCTGGATATGCTGCAGTTCCACGGCGACGAAACCCCGGACGAATGTGAGAGCTACCAGCGTCCGTACATCAAGGCGTTGCGCGTGAAGGCCGGGGATGACATCGCGGTAGCGTGTGCCGCCTATGTTGGGGCGCGTGGGATTCTGCTCGATACCTATGTCGAAGGCGTGCCCGGCGGCACCGGTGAAGCGTTTGATTGGTCGCTGATTCCTGCTGGCTTGAGCAAGCCGATCATCCTGGCCGGCGGGCTCAACCCCGGCAATGTCGGGTCGGCGATAGAGCAGGTGCGACCCTATGCCGTGGATGTCAGCGGCGGCGTGGAGCAGGGCAAGGGCATCAAGGATCACAGCAAGATTCGCGCATTCATGCAGGCCGTGCGCAACAGCAGTGACCGGATGTGACGGCTGGCAGTCTGCCGCCGTCCATAACTACCACTGTGTAAAACAGCCCGGTGCCGCCTGAGGGTGGCCTGGAAACGAAGTGGCAACCCTGCGCTGGCAGGTTGTCTGGAAGGCTGAGGAGGCATGCGGGAAAAGGCCGGTCGAACGTCTGACCCCGTCCAGCATGTGTCATCGCCACATATGAATTTAGCTCAAGGGCATACGCGGGGCTGTGTTCAAGCCACCGGTACTGGAGAAAGAAAGCATGAGCAACTGGTTAGTAGACAAACTGATCCCTTCGATCATGCGTTCCGAGGTGAAGAAAAGCTCGGTTCCTGAAGGTCTGTGGCACAAGTGCCCATCCTGCGACGCGGTGCTGTACCGTCCGGAGCTGGAAAAGACCCTGGACGTTTGCCCCAAGTGCAACCACCACATGCGTATCGGCGCTCGCGCCCGCATTGACATCTTCCTGGACGCCGAAGGCCGCAACGAGCTGGGCGCAGACCTGGAGCCGGTTGACCGTCTCAAGTTCCGCGACAGCAAGAAGTACAAGGACCGTCTGGTCGGCGCGCAGAAGCAGACAGGCGAGAAGGACGCGCTGATTTCCGTCAGCGGCAAACTGCTCGGTATGCCTGTCGTGGTGTCGGCGTTCGAGTTCTCCTTCATGGGCGGCTCCATGGGTGCCATCGTCGGTGAGCGCTTTGTTCGCGCCGCCAACTACGCCCTGGAAAACCGTTGCCCGATGATCTGCTTCGCCGCCTCCGGTGGTGCGCGCATGCAGGAAGCCCTGATCTCCCTGATGCAAATGGCCAAGACCTCTGCGGTACTGGCGCGTCTGCGCGAAGAAGGCATCCCGTTCATCTCCGTGCTGACCGACCCGGTCTACGGCGGCGTTTCCGCCAGCCTTGCAATGCTGGGTGATGTGATCGTCGGCGAGCCAAAGGCCCTGATCGGCTTTGCCGGCCCGCGTGTGATCGAGCAGACCGTACGTGAAAAACTGCCGGAAGGTTTCCAGCGTAGCGAATTCTTGCTGGAGCACGGTGCGATCGACTTGATCATTCCGCGCGGTGAACTGCGTCCACGCCTGGGCAACCTGCTGGCACAAATGATGGGCCTGCCGACGCCTGTGTACGTCGCGCCTAAAGTTGAACCGATTGTCGTGCCGCCGGTGCCTGCAAACCTATGACCCAACGTACCCTGGGCGAATGGCTCGCCTACCTTGAGCAGTTGCATCCGTCCGCCATCGACATGGGCCTGGAGCGCTCGCAACAGGTAGCGGCCCGCCTCGGGTTGGGCCGGCCGGCACCACGCGTGATCACGGTGACCGGCACCAACGGCAAGGGCTCTACCTGTGCCTTTGTCGCGGCGCTGCTGCAGGCCCAAGGGCTGAAAGTTGGCGTCTACAATTCCCCGCACCTGCTGCGTTACAACGAGCGGGTGCAACTCAATGGTGTCGAAGCCACCGATGAGCAACTCTGCGAAGCCTTCGCTGCGCTCGATGCCGGTCGGGGCGAGATTTCCCTGACTTACTTCGAGATGGGCACCCTGGCGGCGTTCTGGCTGTTCGAGCGTGCGCAACTGGATGTGGTGGTGCTGGAGGTCGGCCTGGGCGGGCGTCTGGACACGGTCAACGTGGTAGATGCCGACCTGGCGTTGGTCACCAGTATTGGTGTGGACCACGCCGACTACCTGGGCAATACCCGCGAATCCGTGGCCTATGAAAAAGCCGGGATCTTCCGCCAGGGCAAGCCTGCGCTGTGCGGCGACCTGGATCCGCCGCACACCTTGCTCGACAAGGTGCGCGAGCTGGATTGCCCGTTTTTCCTGCGCGGTCGCGACTTCAATCTCGAAATTGGTGCGCAACACTGGCAATGGCGTGGGCACGATGCTCGCGGCCAGGCAGTAGAGCTGCGTGACTTGCCGCTGCTGAACCTGCCAATGGAAAACGCCGCGCTCGCGCTGCAGGCCTACCTGTTGCTGGACCTGCCGTGGAATGCCGAGCAGATTGCCGCCACCTTGCTATCGACCCGTGTGGTCGGGCGATTGGATCGTCGTGCGTTCCAATGGCAAGGCAAGCGCCTGAACCTGTTGCTGGACGTGGGGCATAACCCCCATGCGGCCGAGTACCTGGCACAACGCCTGTCGCGTACGCCGCCGGTCGGTCGTCGCCTTGCAGTCTTTGGCTTGCTGGCCGATAAGGACCTGGGCGGTGTGGTTGCACCCTTGCTGGGCAATGTCCAGGCGTGGGCCGTAGCGCCACTGGATACCTCGCGCAGCCGTCCGGCCGCCGAGCTGGAAGTGGCCTTGCAGAACCTTGGTGCGCCGGTGGCGTCGTATGCAAGCGTGACCGCTGCCCTTGAAGCACAGTGCGCCCTTGCCACCCCCGATGATGAGATTCTGTTGTTCGGGTCATTTTATTGTGTTGCCGAGGCGCTCGAGTGGTTGGCCCGGCGCTCCACGGAGGAAGCTGCACATGGCATTACTGGATAGCGCATACAAGCAGCGAATGGTCGGAGCCCTGGTTCTGGTGGCGTTGGCGGTGATTTTCCTGCCGATGTTGTTTTCGCGTCAGGACGAGGAGCGTCAAGTAGTCGTCGAAGCGCCGGCTGCCCCGCAGGCGCCGTCGGTGCCGCAAGTACAGGTTGAACCGGTGGTGGTGCCTGAGCCCCAGGCCTTGCCGGAAGAAGAGCCGGTGCCGAGCGATGCTGAGGTTGCGGCCCAGCAAGCGCCGTCGATGCCGGTTCAGCCGAGCGTGCCGGTGGTCAAGCCGGCGCCTGCACCGACCGTAGCGGCCAAGCCTGCCGCGCCTGCACCCGCACCGAAGCCGGTAGCGCCGCAACCTGCTGCACCGGGCAAGCCGGATGTGGGCCAGAGCCGTATTGATCCGAATGGCCTGCCGATCAGTTGGTCGATTCAAGTGGCCAGTCTGGGCAACCGCGAAGGCGCTGATGCTTTGCAGAAGAAGCTGCGTAGCCAAGGCTATAACGCGTATATCCGCAGCGCCGACGGCAAAAACCGCGTGTTTATTGGGCCGCTGATCGAGCGCGCCGAAGCGGATCGCCTGCGGGACTTGTTGGATCGCCAGCAGAACCTCAAGGGTTTTGTGACCCGTTTCCAGCCTGAGCGCGGCTAATACCGCCAGTCTCTGGTTGGAATGCAAGCCAAATGTGGGAGCTGGCTTGCCTGCGACAGTGGTGGGTCAGTCAACAGTGATGTTGAATGGGCCGGCCCCATCGCAGGCAAGCCAGCTCCCACAGTTGTTCCGGGGTGCGCTTGAAGTCGGATTCGCTCGCCCCAAACTATTGATTTGCAAAGCAGCCGTAATCACAGCTTACCGATAGCCCGACGCTCTGCTAAAATGCGCCGCCTTATCTGTCCGTAGGCTCAAACGTGCCATTTACCTGGGTTGACTGGGCGATTGTTGCAATCGTCGCCATCTCCGCTTTGATCAGTCTAAGCCGCGGCTTCGTAAAAGAAGCACTGTCGTTGCTGACTTGGATCATCGCAGGAGTCGTAGCCTGGATGTTCGGCGGTTCTTTGTCGGTCTACCTGGCCGGATACATCGAGACACCTTCGGCTCGCGTCATCGCGGGCTGCGCCATCATGTTCATCGCCACGCTGCTGGTGGGAGCAATGGTCAATTATCTTATTGGCGAGTTGATACGTGTCACCGGCCTCTCCGGTACCGATCGATTCCTCGGCATGGCCTTCGGCGCCGCGCGTGGCGCGTTGCTGGTGGTCGTGGCGGTCGGGCTGTTGAGCCTGGGGCCGGTACAGCAGGATTCGTGGTGGCAGGAGTCTGTGCTCGTGCCAAAATTTCTATTGGTTGCAGATTGGTCCAAGAACCTCATATTGGGGTGGAGCAGTCAGTGGCTGGCCAGCGGAATCAGCGTACCCGCTGATATACCGTTCAAGGAACACCTCTTACCGGCCAAAACGCCTCAGTAAGCTGTGTTCAGTCAAGATTCATTAAGTAGGGGTTGCGTCGCATGTGTGGCATCGTCGGTATCGTCGGTAAGTCGAACGTCAATCAGGCGCTGTATGACGCGCTAACCGTCCTCCAGCACCGCGGCCAGGACGCTGCCGGTATTGTGACCAGCCACGACGGCCGGTTATTCCTGCGCAAGGACAATGGTCTGGTGCGTGACGTGTTCCATCAGCGTCACATGCAGCGCCTGGTCGGGCACATGGGCATTGGCCATGTGCGTTACCCGACCGCCGGTAGCTCGACGTCGGCTGAAGCTCAACCGTTTTACGTCAACTCGCCTTACGGCATCACCCTGGCGCATAACGGTAACCTGACCAACGTTGAACAGCTGGCCAAGGAGATTTACGAATCTGACCTGCGCCACGTCAACACCAGTTCCGACTCGGAAGTGCTGCTCAATGTGTTCGCCCACGAGCTGGCCCAGCGCGGCAAGCTGCAACCGACCGAAGAAGACGTGTTCGCCGCCGTCACTGACGTGCACAATCGTTGCGTCGGTGGTTACGCCGTTGTGGCCATGGTCACCGGTTATGGCATCGTCGGTTTCCGTGACCCGCATGGCATCCGTCCGATCGTGTTCGGCCAACGTCACACTGACGAAGGCGTCGAATACATGATCGCTTCCGAAAGCGTGTCCCTGGACGTGCTGGGTTTCACCCTGATTCGCGACCTCGCGCCGGGCGAAGCGGTGTACATCACCGAAGACGGCAAGTTGCACACCCGTCAGTGCGCCGTGGCGCCGAAACTCACCCCGTGCATCTTCGAACACGTCTACCTGGCGCGTCCGGATTCGATCATCGATGGTGTTTCGGTTTACAAGGCGCGTCTGCGCATGGGCGAGAAGCTGGCCGAGAAGATCCTGCGCGAGCGTCCTGAACACGACATCGATGTAGTGATCCCGATCCCGGACACCAGCCGCACCGCTGCGCTGGAGTTGGCCAACCACTTGGGCGTCAAGTTCCGCGAAGGCTTTGTGAAGAACCGCTACATTGGCCGTACCTTCATTATGCCGGGCCAGGCTGCGCGCAAGAAGTCGGTGCGCCAGAAGCTCAACGCCATCGAGTTGGAGTTCCGCGGCAAGAACGTGATGCTGGTGGATGACTCCATCGTGCGGGGTACTACCTGCAAGCAGATCATCCAGATGGCCCGCGAAGCTGGTGCGAAGAACGTGTACTTCTGTTCTGCAGCCCCAGCGGTGCGTTACCCGAACGTCTACGGCATCGACATGCCGAGCGCCCATGAGCTGATCGCTCACAACCGTTCGACCCAGGACGTGGCCGATCTGATCGGTGCTGATTGGCTGATCTACCAGGACCTGCCTGATCTGATCGAGGCGGTCGGTGGTGGCAAGATCAAGATCGACCAGTTCGACTGCGCCGTGTTTGACGGCAAGTATGTGACCGGTGATGTCGATGAGGCCTACCTGAACAAGATCGAGCAGGCGCGTAACGACTCGTCGAAGATCAAGACCCAGGCGGTCAGCGCGATCATCGACCTGTACAACAACTGAGTGACAACCGGCCCTGAGGGGCCGGTTTTGTATCTTAAATAAAGAATTGAGTAAGGAGTCGCAGCATGAGTCAGGAATGGGATGCCGGTCGGTTGGACAGCGACCTCGATGGCGTAGCTTTCGATACCCTGGCTGTGCGCGCCGGCCAGCACCGCACCCCGGAAGGTGAGCACGGTGACCCGATGTTCTTCACTTCCAGCTATGTGTTCCGCACCGCCGCCGATGCCGCTGCGCGCTTTGCTGGCGAAGTGCCGGGCAACGTGTATTCGCGTTATACCAACCCGACAGTACGCGCGTTCGAAGAGCGTATTGCGGCACTGGAAGGTGCTGAGCAGGCAGTAGCGACGGCCACTGGCATGGCGGCGATCCTGGCGGTGGTGATGAGCCTGTGCAGTGCTGGCGACCATGTGTTGGTGTCGCGCAGTGTGTTTGGTTCGACCATCAGCCTGTTCGAGAAGTATTTCAAGCGCTTCGGTATCGAAGTGGACTACGTGCCCTTGGCGGATCTTTCCGGCTGGGATGCGGCGATCAAGGCCAACACCAAGTTGCTGTTCGTCGAATCGCCGTCCAACCCATTGGCTGAGCTGGTGGACATCGCTGCGTTGTCTGAAGTGGCGCATGCCAAAGGTGCCATGCTGGTAGTGGACAACTGCTTCTGCACCCCGGCGCTGCAACAGCCGTTGAAGCTGGGGGCGGACATCGTCGTGCACTCGGCGACCAAGTTCATCGACGGCCAGGGCCGTTGCATGGGCGGTGTGGTTGCAGGTCGCAGCGAGCAGATGAAAGAAATCGTCGGCTTCCTGCGCACGGCTGGCCCGACCTTGAGCCCGTTCAACGCCTGGATCTTCCTCAAGGGGCTTGAGACCCTTAACCTGCGGATGAAGGCCCACTGCGCCAACGCCCAGGCTTTGGCTGAGTGGCTGGAACAGCAGGACGGTATCGAGAAGGTGCACTACGCCGGCCTCAAGAGCCACCCGCAACACGAATTGGCCCAGCGCCAGCAGCGTGGTTTCGGCGCTGTGGTGAGCTTTGAGGTGAAGGGCGGCAAAGAGGGCGCCTGGCGCTTTATCGATGCGACTCGCCTGATTTCCATCACCGCCAACCTGGGTGACAGCAAGACCACCATTACCCACCCGAGTACCACTTCCCACGGGCGCCTGGCGCCGCAGGAGCGTGAAGCGGCGGGTATCCGTGACAGCCTGATCCGCATTGCGGTTGGCCTGGAAGACGTGGCTGACTTGCAAGCTGACCTGGCTCGCGGGCTGGCGGCCTTGTGATCGAGTGGTCCATGGAAGCGGCGGCTGCCACTAACGGGCGCGTTGGGCTGGTCACAGGTGCGGCGCGAGGCATTGGTCTCGGGATTGCCGCATGGCTGATCAGCGAAGGCTGGCAGGTGGTGTTGACTGACCTGGACCGCGAGCGCGGCTCCAAGGTGTCCAAGGTGCTGGGTGAAAACGCCTGGTTCATCAGCATGGACGTGGCCGACGAGAAGCAAGTGGCCCAAGGTGTTGCCGAGGTATTGGGGCAGTTTGGGCGCCTGGACGCGTTGGTCTGCAATGCGGCGGTGGCTGACCCGCACAATATCACCCTGGAAAGCCTCGACCTGGCGTACTGGAATCGGGTGCTTGCTGTGAACCTCAGTGGGCCGATGTTGCTGGCCAAGCACTGTGCGCCTTACCTGCGTGCCCATGGCGGTGCCATCGTCAATTTGGCCTCGACCCGCGCCCGCCAGTCGGAACCGGACACCGAAGCCTATGCGGCGAGCAAAGGTGGTCTGCTGGCCCTCACGCATGCCTTGGCGATGAGCCTGGGGCCGGAAGTACGGGTCAATGCTGTCAGCCCTGGCTGGATCGATGCGCGTGATCCGGCTGCGCGTCGGGCCGAGCCGTTGAGTGATGCTGATCATGCGCAGCATCCGGCGGGCAGGGTAGGTACTGTAGAAGACGTGGCGGCGATGGTGGCGTGGCTGCTGTCGCGCCAGGCAGGGTTTGTCACCGGGCAAGAGTTTGTCGTGGACGGTGGCATGAGCAAGAAGATGATTTACAGCGAGTAGGGCGGGTAGCCGTCTTGAAGCAATTTTGTCTTTTTCAGAAAAACTTCAAGCAGGCTATTGACTTAGGTCCGCTACCTGCGTAAATTTCGCGGCCTCAACGAAGCAAAGGGTGATTAGCTCAGCTGGGAGAGCATCTGCCTTACAAGCAGAGGGTCGGCGGTTCGATCCCGTCATCACCCACCACTTCTTGAGAGTTTTGCCCCAGGGCAAGACGCAACGTTAAAGGTTGCACCGACGCGCAGCGGTAGTTCAGTCGGTTAGAATACCGGCCTGTCACGCCGGGGGTCGCGGGTTCGAGTCCCGTCCGCTGCGCCATATT